>JBBTDS010000633.1:0-20605 GCA_038060875.1 Acidobacteriota bacterium
TCTTGCCGCGAAAGACAAGGTCCATGATACCGCGTCCGGCCATTGACAGCGTACTCCACACGCGTTTTCGAGGTCGCGCTGGCTGGGACGCGCAGGCTATGGAGTCTTGCGACCGGCGGTTCAGAAGGCCGGTCACCTCAGACAACTGCGCTCAGAGCCTTCGTGGTCCGCAGCTCGACATTACGGGCTGTTACTGCGCTGAGCCAGCCACTGGTCTGCCCGCGATATACTGAAGCCGCTATGCGCCCACTGCTGCCCTTGCTGCTGCTACCGGGCCTAGCCGCGGCCCCGGAGGCCGCCCCGCCGCTGGTGCAGAAGCCGGCGCTCAACGCCACCCACATCGTCTTCGTCCACGCCGGCGATCTGTGGAGCGTCCCGCGCCAGGGCGGCGAAGCCGTGCGCCTCACCACCGGCCCGGGCGTCGAAACCAACCCCGTCTTCTCCCCGGACGGCGCCCGGATCGCCTTCACCGGCGAATACGACGGCAACATCGACGTCTTCGTGATGCCGGCTTCCGGCGGCATCCCCAAGCGCCTCACCTGGCACCCGTCGCCCGACACCGTGCTTGGCTGGACGCCCGACGGCAAGCGGATCCTGTTCGCCTCGCCGCGCGAGAGCTACACGTTCTTTTCCGAGCTGTTCACCGTCGGCCTGGACGGCGGCTTCCCGGAGAAGCTGCCGCTGCCGATGGGCTGGGAAGGCGCTTACTCGCCCGACGGCTCGCGGCTGGCGTACGTGCCGATCGGCAGGGCCTTCGCCGTCTGGAAGCGCTACCGCGGCGGCCGCACCACGCCCATCTGGATCGCCACGCTGGCCGGCAGCCGCATCGAGAAGGTCCCCCGCGATAATTCCAACGACTTCAACCCGCTCTGGATCGGCGACAAGGTCTACTTTCTCAGCGACCGCGCCGGCGCGGTCGCGCTTTACTCTTACGACACGCGCACCAGGCAGGTGAAGCAGGAACTGGCCAACAGCGGCCTCGACCTCCGCGCGGCGGCCGCCGGCCCCGGCGCCATCGTCTATGAGCAGTTCGGCGGCCTGCACCTGTTCGACCTGAAGTCCGGCAGGACCAGGCCGGTGCCGGTGCGCGTCAACGGCGACATGCCTGACCTGCGCGACCGGCTGGTCAACGTCGGCCGCCGCCTGCGCAACGCGCACCTGTCGCCCAGCGCCGCCCGCGCCGTCTTCGAAGCGCGCGGCGAGATCCTCACCGTGCCCGCCGAAAAGGGCGACGTGCGCAACCTCACCACTACCGCCGCCGTCGCCGAGCGCGACCCGGCCTGGGCGCCCGACGGCAAGGCCATCGCTTTCTTCTCCGACGAAGCCGGCGAGTATGCGCTTCACCTCGCGCCGCAGACCGGCATGGGCTCGGTTACCAAGATTCCTCTACCCGAGCCCGGCTTCTACCGCGCGCCGCAGTGGTCGCCCGACTCCAGGAAGATCGCATTCCTCGACAACCGGCCGCGCATCTGGTGGCTCGATGTCGAGACGAAGAAAGCGGTCCAGGTGGACAAGGAACCCTACTGGACCTTCGGCGGCGAGCATGCGCCGGTCTGGTCGCCCGACTCCAGGTGGCTGGCTTACGCCCGGCGTCTTCAGAACTACATGTTCGCCATTCACCTCTATTCGGTGGCCGACGGCAAATCGACGCAGGTGACCGACGGCATGAGCGACGCCCGCCACCCCGTCTTCGACCGCGACGGCAAGCACCTCTACTTCACTGCCAGCACCGACTCGGGGCCGTCTCTCCAGCCCGACATCGGCGGCTTCTTCCGCCCGACGACGCGCAGCGTCTACCTGGCGGTGCTGGCCAAGGACCAGCCCTCGCCGCTGGCGCCCGAGAGCGACGAGGAAAAGGAGTCAGGAGCCAGGAGTCAGGAGTCAGGAGAGAAGAAGGAGCCCGCGAAGGCCGAGCCCGTCGCGGTGAAGATCGATCTGGAGAGCATCGGCCAGCGCATCCTGGCGCTGCCGCTGCCGCCACGCCGCTATGTCGGTCTCCAGGCCGGCAAGGAGGGCGTGCTGTACGCGCTGGAGATGCCGCTGCCGGCCCCCGGACAGCCGGCCGCGATGACCGTCCACCGCTACCACCTCAAGCCGAGGAAGAGCGACACCGCCGTCTCGGGCGTCAGCGCCTTCGAAGTGGCGCGCAACGGCGAGAAGATGCTGTACCGGCAGGGCGAGAACTGGTTCATCAAGGCCGTGCCCCCGCCGCCCGCTACCGGCGCCGCGCCTCCCAGCCCGCCCACGCCGGCGCTCGGCGCTCCCAGCGGCCAGTTGCGCACATCCGATATCGAAGTCAGGATCTCGCCGCGCGACGAGTGGCGCCAGATGTACCGCGAAGCGTGGCGCTTCCAGCGCGATTTCTTCTACGACCCCAACTACCACGGCCTCGACCTGAAGGCCACCGAGAAGAAGTACGAGCCGTATGTGGCCAGCGTCGCCTCGCGCGGCGATCTCAACTACCTGTTCGCCGAGATGATGGGCCAGTTCGTCATCGGCCATCTGGGTGTCGGCGGCAGTGAGCTGCCCGAGGTCAAGCGCGTCCAGACCGGCCTGCTCGGCTGCGACTTCAGGATCGAGAACGGCCGCTACCGCTTCGCGCGGGTCTACAGCGGGGAGAACTGGAACCCGGAGGCGCGCGCGCCGCTGACCCAGCCCGGCGTCAACGTCGTCGCCGGCGAATACCTGCTGGCGGTGAACGGCCGCAATCTCACCGCCGCCGACAACGTCTACAGCTTCTTCGAGGGCCTGGCGAACAAGAACACCGTCCTCCGCGTCGGTCCCAATCCCACCGGCGCGAATTCACGCGAGGTGACGGTAGTGCCGGTTCCCAGCGAGTCGCGCTTGCGCAACCTCGCCTGGATTGAGGACAACCGCCGGAAGGTCGATCAGGCGACCGGCGGCCGCGTGGCTTACGTCTACATGCCCGACACCTCCTTCGGCGGGTTCACGAACTTCAACCGCTACTTCTTCGCCCAGGTGGGCAAGGAGGCGGCCATCATCGACGAGCGCTTCAACGGCGGCGGCATGCTGGCCACCGACATCGTCGAGCAGCTCACGCGCAAGCTCATGAGTAAGGTGGCCACCCGCGACGGCGAGGACGAAGTGCAGCCGCAGCGCGCCATCTTCGGGCCCAAGGCGATGATCATCAGCGAGTTCGCCGGCTCGGGCGGCGACGCCATGCCGTGGTATTTCAAGCGGGCCGGCGCCGGCCCGCTGATCGGCAAGCGCACCTGGGGCGGGCTGGTCGGCCGCGCCGCCGCCCCGGACCTGATGGACGGCGGCTTCATCTCCTCGCCCAGCTCGGCGGTGTGGAACCCGCACACCAGCCAGTGGGAGGTCGAGAACATCGGCATCGCCCCCGACATCGAGGTCGAGCACGACCCCGAGCTGGTCCGGCAAGGGCGCGACCCGCAGCTTGAAAAGGCGATCGAAGTCGTGATGGCCGCGCTGGCGAAGAGTCCGCTCCCCAAGGCGAAACGGCCGGCGTACCCGAACTACTACCCGGGATCGACGGCGGGACAAGGAGCATTCGCACCATGAAACGAAGAGAGTTCGGAGAGACGTGCCTCAGCGGCGCGATCGCGGCCGGCATTGCCGGCTCCCGGGCTTCCGCGTCCGCTTCAGCAGGGGCGGCCCGCGGCCCCAGGAAGAACACCCTGATGCATGTCGGGGGCGACTACCACAGCGTGGCTGGCCCCGGCATCGCCTCGAGGGAAAACCTGGAGTACAACTTACGCTACGGCGTCAAACACCTCACTGTCCAGCTAAGGAAACGTTCACAGGATGGCGGCTGGGATGTCGATGAGTTGATGAGAATGAGGGACGCGTGCGACAAGAATGGCGTCACTCTCGAAGCGATAAGAATGGACGCCGACTATATCACCTTTGGGAAAGGGCCTGAACGCGACCGGGAGGTTGACAACATCATCGGGAACATTCGGAAGGCGTCCCAAGCTGGCGTGAAGATCATCACTTATCATTGGACTGTCATTCCTATCAGACGGAACAGGAAGACGCCGGGACGAGGGAACGTAACTTACTCCTCGTTTAAGCTCGAGGATAACTGGAAGGACTTGCCCGTGGGCAAGTCAGGCAACGTCAGTTCGGAAGAGTACTGGGAGCGAATCACATATTTCCTCAAGAGAGTGATCCCGGCGGCCCGGCAGCACGACGTGAGAATGGCCTGCCATCCTTATGACCCGCCGGGCCTGCCATTTGGCTATCAGGGCGCCGACAACTGGGATTCTCCGTCGGTTTTCGAGGCAATCAAGCGCTACGAAGCGATTGTTGACAGCCCGCACAATGGATTTCAATTGTGCCTGGGCACGGTCGCCGAGGGGTTGAAGAAGCCGAAGACCGAGATCCTGCCCATTGTTCAATACCTGGCCCAGCGAGGCAAGATCTACCAGGTGCATATGCGCAACATCCGCGGCGGGCTTCACAATTTCGAGGAGGTTTACCCTGACGAGGGAGAGGTGGACTTCTTCCAGGTGATGCGTGTGCTTCGGGACGGGCAATTTGCCGGATCGATATGTCCCGATCACATGCCGCGTCATCCGGACGACCCCGGAGGCCTGCAATCGTTCGCCTTCGGCTATGGCTATGTTAAGGCGCTGATTCAGGCCGTGAATTCCGAGGTGCGGGGCTGAAGGGCCGGGGCACGCTGCCCCCAGGAAGCCCATCCTAACAATCCTTCCGTGTCGTGGCAGAATCACCGGGCCGGTGCCGCGTTCAGGAGACGTTCTTCTCCGATGTGCCCTCACCCTCGGTCTGCGGAGTTCGGAAATGAAGAGGGTCTCTGAGGTTTTGC
The DNA here is from genome assembly GCA_038060875.1 of Acidobacteriota bacterium. Lineage (GTDB taxonomy): Bacteria > Acidobacteriota > Terriglobia > Bryobacterales > Bryobacteraceae > JBBTDS01. The sequence continues at coordinate 4,814 of JBBTDS010000633.1, forward strand.
AGCTCGCGGTAATAGTAGAGGGGAGCAGGCCGCCTTTCCTTGAACTTCAGCCTCTTCAGAAACTCGATTTCCTCTTCGGAGGCATCGCCGCTGAGGGAAGTATTCTTGAGGAACTCCTCCAGGCCCGGCTCCACCTCGAAGGGCTGTTCAGGTTCCCTTTCGACAAATTCGAATCTCTTCATTGGCCCAAGCGCCAGTCTGCGGTTCAAGACGATTTCCACGCTAAAAGTCCGGAGGTCAACGTTCCAGGACTCGATCAGCGGATCCAGGAAGGAGACCCAGTTTTCAACCGAGACGTGGAACACATCTGTTTCCAGGAACTCGAGGATCGTGACCCGCATCTGTTCATAGGTCCGGCCGCTGAGACGAGCCACCAGGCGGAGCCAGTTTTCACTCTCCAATTCTTCTTTGGCAACTCGCTTGGCCACGTCCAAGAGCTTCTGCGCGACGAGCTGTTCGAGTTCGCCGAAAGGCTCCTTCTCAAAAATGGAGCGAACCTGTTCCTGCTCGCCAGGTGCGCACTTGCGCAGCATCAGCTCTCGAAATCCCTGAAACAACGGCCTTGGCGGGTCTGCCAGCTTCTTCTTCAAGGCTTCCTTGCGCTGAAGGCCAGCCAGCCTCGAGAGTTCACCGCTCGGGAGTCTCAAGAATTCTCCCATCTTCTCGTAGATATCCGTTCGGCCGGGCGCGGGCGGAGTCTTCTTCCCGCCCAGCAATTGTGAGATGTAGGACTCGGTCACCTGCGCAGCAGCGGCCAAACCTCTCTGGCCGACCCTCAGTTCCTTCAGGCGGTGCTTGATCACCAAAGCAACATCCATCGGGTTCCCTTTTCGCTCCTACTTAACCTAGCACAATTAAGTCCATGCCTAGAATATCGCATTTTTCCCTTGACAAGCAAATAGACTTAACCTATACTGGTTAACGACTGAGCACTTCCGCCCATCTTGCGGATGGTCTGAACTAGGCAGGTCGTCTGCAGTCCTTCCTCTTAGCCACCACGACCGGGGAGGTCGATATGTTTGCTCGCAGTGTCTCCATCCACCTGAAACCAAACGGCCTTGCGGAGTTTACCCGGGTGATCGAGAAAGAGACGATTCCCCGGCTTCGAATGCAAAAAGGCTTCCAGGACGTAATCACGTTCTTCGTCCCGGGCGGAAGCGAGGCTATCGAAATCAGTTTGTGGGACCGGAAAGAGGACGCGGACGCCTACGGCCGCAAGGCTCCTCCAGAGGTGCTGAAGGCCATGGAGAACGTAATTGAAGGAGATTCCGAGGTTCGCACTTATGCGGTTTCGAATTCGACGTTTCACAAGATCGCTGCGCCGGTTTTTGCCCGCGGCTGAGCGGTCTTTGGTTGGGGGCGGCCAAGTCCGCCTTCCTTGCTGTTTAGCAAAGAGGAATGTACACACAGAGGAAAAGGAGGATTCCAAGTGCTCACGAAAATCATGAAGTGGACCTCCATGGCGGCGTTACTCACAGCGGCAATGCTGTGGGGCTCCGCGGCGAACTCGCAATTCCCGCGGTTCCTGCTGGGCTTCGTCGTATGCTTCGGCGCTGGCGTCGTAGTCATGCAGGCGATGCGAGCAAAGAAGTACATCTGGGCGGGCGGATTTGCTGGCATTGCCCTGCTTTTCAATCCCCTCGTACCGGTCCTTCCGTTCGCTGGTGAGTGGGGGCGCTTGCTGGTTTTGGTTTCGATCGTGCCATTCGCGGTCTCCGTGGCCGCGCTGAGGACGCAGCCACTGCTGTCGATCGCATCGATCACAGGCCGGAATCCGGGGAGTGAATCGCTATGACGAACTTTCGCATACTAGCAGTTTCGCTTTCGTGGGCCGTGCTCGCTTCGCCATTGCTACGCGCCGGAGATCTCTCCAGGTACCGGAGCTTTCAAATCGGAGCGGACCTTCCGACGATCGCCGGACAAACACGTATGGACCCATCTCAGGCGAAGGTGATCCATCGACGTCCGGCTCTCATCCAAGAGCTCGAGTGGCGCGCCCAGCCTCTCGGACCACCGACCCAGGCTGAAGCGGTGAAAGAGGTTGTCTTCAGCTTCTATAACGATCAACTGTATCGAATCTCAGTCAACTACGATCGGTACAAGACTGAAGGATTGACGGCAGAGGACCTCATTGAAGCTGTTTCAGCGACCCACGGGACCGCCACGAGGGCCGCTGCGGAGATCATCCTGCCTTCAATCTACGGCGACAAAGAGACCTTGGAGGTTCTAGCCCGGTGGGAAGATGCGCAGTATTCGTTAAACCTCGTCCGTTTCTCCCACCAGCCTAGCTTCACATTGGTTGGGCTTTCGAAACGGCTGGACACACTGGCGCGAGCGGCGGTCATCGAGGCGATCCGGTTGGACGCGCAAGAGGCTCCGCAGAGAGAAATCGAACTTCAAGAGAAGCAAGAGGAGGAGAATCGCGCGCAACAGGAGAAGGCCCGGCTGGCGAACAAGCCGAGCTTTCGCCCTTGAACGCTGCCGGCGCGAGCGGAGACACGATGTCAGACGCAATCAAAACGCAGACCATTCTGTTCGTCGGCATCGGCGAGAGCGACGGCCTGTCCCTCGACAAGATTTTCCTGGATTCCAACTGGCAGTCGCACGGAGTCGGCAACTGCCAGGAGGCGCTCGGGTTCCTGGACCGGCACCATCTCCCTGTAGTCCTAGCTGAACCCGAGCTGCCCGACGGCAGTTGGAGAGAGCTCCTGAAGCGCATGACAGGTCTCTCCGCACCGCCGAACCTCATCGTGTCGTCCCGCCTGGCTGACGCCCGCCTCTGGGCGGAAGTGCTGAATCTGGGCGGTTTCGATGTGCTCATGACGCCTTTTGACGCGGAGGAGGTCTTGCGGGTGACCTTCGCCGCCCGGCAGCACTGGGGCTGCAGGAATGCTGAGAGAGCCGCTGGAGAATTGAGGGCCGGCCAATCGAGAACCCCCGATGGCTACGGCGACACGGCCGGCTTCCCCCGAGTCTCATAAAGGAGCACGGCAAATGTTCAACACTCGTCCTACAAGAACGACCGAGTTCAAGGAAGGGGACAACGTGGTATTGGCTGAAGGCACGTACCAAGGCACCCCTGGCGTATTCATCCGGCTAAGACAGGACGTTAACTGGGCGGACATCAGGGAACGCAGCGGAGTGGTGCGGTACCACCCTGTCGCCTGGCTCCAACACTCGGTTGCAGGGCACTGAGCCAATAGTCCAGCCACAAGCGGAGGCGCTATGCGAGACGCGATAGAGGCGGGAAGTATTCTGATCGAGAGAGGCACGCCCATGCCGGATGCCTGGCTGCCCCAAGGCGGGCCTAGTTCGAACGGCTGGACATCCGTTGGTAAGCTCGATCGGTCAGGACTCGAGGCGAGCATCCGCCAGGCAGGATGGACCTTCTTCTACCTGGCTGGCGAGATCCGAGCGACCGTCTTTGGTTTCGATCAACAAGAGGCGGTGCTTAAAGCTATCAAGCGACTCATCACGAATGTCAAAGCACAACGCTTGAATTGTCTGGAGATCACCCGAGTGGCGCTGAGCTCTTTCCTTGGGGCGCCCTATGTGACTGTCGCCGGTCATGCGCGGCATATCCAAGAAGGCCTGGTGCTGTCCCGGGCGACAACACCGCCAGATAAGACCGGCTCGCCGCCGGCGGTACGCTCCAGCATCCGGCGCCAGCGGAGCGAAATCACGGAAGAGCGGTTGTTCGCGGAAGAAGCGGTTGCCGCATGGGAAGACGAGGGTGGAGCACCGGGGCACATGGGCGGCCGCCTGGCGGCGTAAGCGAGGCCGAACTGAGTGCTGAAGACTTGGAGTTCAAGGAGGTTCTTCTATGAAGATTCGGCCGCTCTATGACCGCATCGTGGTCAAACGCATCGAACAGAGTGAGGAACGGCAGGGTGGCCTGTTCATTCCCGATTCCGCCAAGGAGAAGCCCCAGGAGGGCGAAGTGGTGGCGGTGGGAAAGGGCAAGCGCCTGGAAGACGGCAAAGTGGTGCCCCTGGACATTCAGGCTGGCGACCGCATCCTGTTCGGCAAGTACTCTGGCAGCGAGATCAAGGTGGATGGGGAAGAATTCCTGATCATGCGCGAGGACGACGTCCTCGGGGTGATTGAGGACGCCTCGACGAAGGTGAAAACCTAGAGATCAGGAGGATCGCAAATGGCAGCAAAGCGGATTGTATACAGCGAGAACGCCCGGCAGGCGATCTTGCGCGGCGTCAACCAGTTGGCGGACGCCGTGAAGGTCACGCTCGGCCCCAAGGGGCGCAACGTCGTTCTGGAGAAGAAATACGGCGGGCCGACGATCACCAAAGACGGGGTGACGGTGGCCAAAGAGATCGAACTGAAAGACCCGCTCGAGAACCTGGGCGCGCAGATGGTACGCGAGGTCGCTTCCAAGACCTCGGAGGTGGCCGGCGACGGCACCACCACCGCGACCATCCTCGCGCAGTCCATCTACCGCGTAGGCGTGAAGAGCGTGGCCGCCGGCGCGAACCCGATGGCGTTGAAGCGCGGCATCGAGAGAGCCGTGGATGCGGTCATCGACGACATCAAGAAGTACAGCAAACCGGTTTCCGACGAGATGATCGCCCAAGTCGCCACGATCTCGGCCAACGGCGACGCCACCATCGGTGAGCGGATCGCCGAGGCGATGAAGAAGGTCGGCAAAGACGGCGTCATTACCGTGGAAGAGTCCAAGACCATGGAAACGACGATCGATATGGTCGAGGGCATGCAGTTCGACCGCGGGTACCTGTCGCCGTACTTTGTCTCCGACGCGGAGCGAATGGAGTGCGTGCTTGAGGATCCCTACGTCCTGATCCACGAAAAAAAGATCAGCAACATGAAGGACCTTCTGCCCCTGTTGGAGCAGATCGCGCGCAGCGGCAAGCCCCTGCTGGTGGTCGCCGAGGAAGTGGACGGAGAGGCGCTGGCAACCCTGGTGGTGAACAAGCTGCGCGGCACCCTGAACGCCTGCGCGGTGAAGGCCCCGGGCTTCGGCGACCGCCGCAAGGCGATGCTCGATGACATCGCAATCCTGACCGGCGGCAAGGCCATCATGGAAGAGACCGGCATCAAGCTGGAAGGCGTCCAACTGGAAGACCTTGGCCGCGCCAAGCGTGTGACGATTGATAAGGACAACACCACCATCATCCAGGGTGCGGGCAGCGAGAAGGCGATCGAAGGGCGCATCAAGCAACTGCGCGCGCAAATCGAAGAAACCACGTCCGACTACGACCGCGAGAAGTTGCAGGAGCGGCTGGCGAAGCTGGCCGGCGGCGTGGCCGTGATCAAGGTCGGCGCCGCCACCGAGACAGAGATGAAGGAGAAGAAGGCCCGCGTGGAGGACGCCCTGCACGCCACCCGCGCGGCCGTCGAGGAAGGCATCGTGCCGGGCGGCGGTGTGGTGATGCTGCGCGCGATAAAGGCCCTGGAAGGCCTGAAGCTTACGGGCGACGAGCAGATCGGCGTGGACATCGTGAGGCGCGCCTGCGAGGAGCCTCTGCGACAGATCGCGCAGAACGCCGGCTTCGAAGGCGCCGTCGTCGTCGAGAAGGTGCGGGCGAACGGGAACGTCAACTTCGGCTTCAACGCCGAGACGGGTCAGTATGAGGACCTGGTGAAGGCCGGCGTCATCGACCCCACCAAGGTCGCACGGACCGCGCTCCAGAACGCCTCTTCGATCGCGTCGCTGATGCTGACCACCGAAGCGCTGGTCTGCGAGATTCAGGAGAAGAAGGAGACCATGCCCGGCGGCCACGGCGCCGACATGGACTACTAAGCCGCCGTTTCGGAATCCTGGACAGCGGGTAGTGTACACCAGTCCGGAGGTTGAAATGAGTACCCTCAACGTAGCCACGATCGCCATCATCATCGTGGTCATCTACTTGTTGTCGTCCATCAAGATCCTCAGAGAATACGAGCGCGGAGTCATTTTCCGCCTTGGTCGCGTGCTGCCGCAGCCGAAGGGTCCGGGCATCATCCTGGTGTTCGCTCCGATCGACCGGATGGTCCGCATCTCCCTGCGCGTTGAAACGCTTGAGGTGCCCCCGCAAGACGTCGTGACGCGGGACAACGTAACGGTGAAGGTCAACGCCGTCATCTATTTCCGAGTCATCGACTCGACCAAAGCGGTCATCGAGGTGGCGAACTTCCTCTACGCCACGTCGCAACTCGCCCAGACGACGCTTCGCAGCGTGCTGGGTGAGGTGGAACTGGACGTGCTGCTGAGCCAGCGGGAGAAATTGAATGTCCGCTTGCAGTCGATCTTGGATCAGCACACTTCACCCTGGGGCATCAAGGTGACGATGGTTGAGGTGAAACAGGTAGACCTGGCCGAACAGATGATCCGGGTCATTGCCAAGCAGGCGGAAGCGGAGCGCGAGCGGCGCGCCAAGATCATCCACGCGGAGGGGGAATACCTCGCCGCCGAGAAGCTGAGCATGGCCGCCGAGGTCATCCAGAAGCAGCCGGTAGCCATCCAGTTGCGCTATCTGCAAACGCTGGTCGAAATAGGCGCCGAGAAGAACACCACGCTTGTGTTCCCCATCCCCATCGATGTCTTCTCGTCGATAGGCCGGGCGCTCGAACGGACCGGCAAGTCAGAGAAAGGACAGGGCTAGAGTGTCCTCTGGCGGCACGGCCGAACCCAATGACGTGAGCCGTCCCCTGTCCAGAGGGGTAGAGGGAGACTCGGTGGCTAAGCCGGAACACCTTGGCATTCAGGAACAGCTCCAGCGGCTGCACGGGCGCTACGATCGGCTCATCAGGGCCGTGGAGCAGACTGCGGACACCGTGATGATAACGAACAAGCAGGGAGTCATCGAGTTTGTCAACCCCGCCTTTGAAGAGACAACAGGTTATTCCGCAAACGAGGCCCTGGGCCGAAAAACGAGTCTGCTCAAGTCCGGGCTCCACGACGAGCAGTTCTACAAAGAGCTTTGGGCGCAACTCATTATAGGCAAACCATTCCGTGGAACCATCATCAACCGGAAGAAATCCGGCCAGCTCTACTGGTCCGCACAGACGATCAGCTCGATGAAAGATGAGAATGGAGAGATTACTCACTTTGTTTCCGTGCTGAAGGACATGACCGATCTGAGGAAACAGCAGGAGCAGGAGTTTTAGCTGCAAATCGCCCATGAAGTCCAGCAGCGCCTCAACCCCACGGGTGCATCGTTGCCGGGGTTTGACATTGCTGGAACCGTCTCCTCTGCGGCGCTGACAGGGGGGGACTACTTCGACTTCATTGCGCAGCCGGACGGGTGTCTGGGTATCGCCATTGGCGATGTCAGCGGCCACGGGTTCGGCGCTGCTTTGGTAATGGCCGAAACCCGGGCATATGTGCGTTCCTATGCGGCGTTGGAGTCGGACATGGGTGCTATCCTCAGCCGCGTCAACAATGCCCTTGTCTCGGACCTTGACGGCAGACGGTACGTCACTTTACTCCTGGCCCGCCTCGACCCGCGGAACCGCCTGGTTGAATACGCCAGTGCCGGGCATATACCGTGTTACTTACTGCGCTCTTCTGGAGAGATCGGCCACGTCATGGAGAGTACGGGCCCGCCGTTAGGCCTCTTCGCCGGCAGTCAGTTTTCCTCCAGTCCGGCCATTTCTTTGGACTACGGTGAAACCCTCGTCCTGTTGACCGACGGAGTCACGGAGTCCGCCAACAACAGCGAATCTCCGTTTGGTGCGCACAGAGCTCTTGAATTCATTGAATGCCACCCGCAGAACAGCGCCGCTGAACTCGTCCGAGGCATCCACGAGACGGTGCGGGCCTTCAGTGGCGGCGGGCCTCCGTCCGATGACATCACCTCGGTTATCGGTAAGGTCAGCCTGCCCGCCATGGAGGCATCGGGCTAAGCTATTCACGGGGCCATTGACTGGACTCACGCACAACCCGTTAGTTCCTTCATAGTCGGAGACCCCTGTGCGGTTATAAAGCGAACAGCATCAACTGGTCGCCTGTTTCGAGCAATACCCGTAGAAGTAGGTGGAGGCTCGCGTCCAGCCCCAGGGGCCTCCGCACGATGGCGATTATCAGGTAAACCGGGACAGCGATCGAGAGACTCCCCGTCGGGGAACGAAATGCCGAGTGAAAACCGCGCGGCATACACCTTCTCAGTCATTTCGGTTCAGAGGAATGCGCCGGGTGCTCGCTCCGGCCTGGCAACTCTTGAACGATCGGCCGGCTACCTCGGGCACGTTCGGCAGGTGGTACACTATAGGTGCGCTTGAATGTCCCGCCCAGGCGGGCCGATTTCGCTCAGCCCGCCAAGCTGGTCTCAACCGCAGGGAGGCCGATTGAAGGAAGTCTTTGTTGGAAACCTGAACTTCGGCGCCGTCGAACGGATCGACCTGGTCCGGGACCGGGACGCGGGTCAGCCTCGCGGGTTTGCGTTCGTTGAGATGACCGAGAGTGCAGAAGCCGACCGGGCGATATCGGAGCTGAACGGCGCGATTGCTGGCAGCCGCGCTATTAACGTGAATGAGGCACGCCCGAAAGGCGCGGCCGGGCGTTCGGGCGGGTTCCGGCCTCAAGGGGGCGGTCCTCTTCGGCGGCGTCGCGAGCCGGGCTGGTGATCCCTGCCAGTGGGAGCTGGACAGCATGACCGGCACAATAGTGGGTCTGGTGGGAATCACCCGCACGGGCATGATCCGGTCTCGGGACGGTACCCGCCTGGCCTTTTCGGCTGCCGACGTTTTGGGTGAGTTCGACACCCTCGCTATAGGACACTTGGTCAGTTTCGATCTGGACCGAGGGCAGCCGGATCGCACCGCCGTGCGCGTCTTCCGGGAGCCTTTCGGCGCACAGAGGCCTGGAAAGACTCTCGACGGTCCACCTGACCTCCGTTACGCCGGCTTCCATCAGGCGGAGAGCATCCGCAGCTACTGTTTTGACGCGGTCGCGTCCGGCCATCCGGTTCAACACTTCATTGTCACGGTTGACTTTACGCTGCTGCTGAAGCACCGCGTCGGTGTTCAGGAAGTCCCGGCGCTCTGTCTGCGCAAGCTGGCAGCGGATCTGAAGGCCCCCCAGGATACCGGATGCCACGAACTCGATGACGACGATCTGCTTGCCTATGCTTCGTCCCGGGCCGCGGCAATCGGGAGGAAGAGGCCGAAGCACTCGTTCGCTGGCCGCCGTGGCGCACCGCCGCCCGGTCCGTCCAGTCATATGCGTGCGTAGTGAACACCGGTGTCGCTGCCGCCCGTGGCGCGGTGGCCGGAGACTATAGAGGCGTACCAGGCTGTCTGGGGCCGCCGTCCAAGGCGTGCCCTGGCTGAGCCGACGCAGATGGAGGCGAAGATGGCAGGACGGGGCAGGACGACTTACCAGAAGAGGCAGAAGGAACAAGTGCGGCTCGAGCGGCGGCAGCAGAAGGCTGCAAGGAAGGTCGAACGGAAGGCCGCGAAGGACGACTCGCCGGCCGGATCCGAGGACCAGTCGCAGCAGTCCGCTTCCGACACACAGTGACGTAACCTGCGGTTCGCAAACGGGGACATCCCATGAGGATTCTTCTCTATAACCCGGACAACGGCGTGACCCGTAACTTCATGCCGCATCTCTGGATGTTTCTGCTGCAGGCGCTCACGCCGCCGGAACACGAAGTCCTGCTGATCGACGGTAATGCGCAGCCGATGACCGACGCCGAGTTGGTCCGGTTCGTGCTCGACAAGAGAGTGGGGCTGGTTGGCATCGACGCCATGACCCGCATGATCGCAAAGGCCTACCGGGTCGCTGACGCCGTTCGCGCGGCTGGCGTGCCGGTGGTGATGGGCGGACCGCATGTCACCGGGGTGCCCGAGGAAGCGCTGGGGCGAGATGGCGGCCCGAGGCACGCCGACGCGGTGGCGCTGGGCGAAGCGGATGAGACCTGGCCGAAGATCGTCGAAGATGCGGTCCGCGGCCGGCTGAAGGACGTGTACACCGCCGTCGATGCCGAGGGTCGGGAGCGCAAGCCGGACCTCCGGAATTACCCCCAGATCCCTTGGGATCGCTGGACATCGACCAGTTCAACCGCATTCCCGGCTTCCTGCGCCCTGTCATGGAGCACTTCCGGACCAACTGGGAGACGTTTCACATCGTTCCGGTCGAATCCGGGCGCGGCTGTCCTTACGGATGCGAGTTTTGCACCGTCACGGGATTCTTCGGCGACTCGATACGGTTTCGCCCGAACCAGAGCATCGTGGACGAGATGCTGCGTTTGAAGGAGCGCGCGCGGAGGACCCGCGGAAAGATCGCCGTGTTCTTCGTGGACGACAACTTCGCCATCAGCGGGAAGCGCACGAAGTCTCTTCTGCGTGACATCATCGCCGCGGGCGCGCAGCTTTCCTGGCTCGGGCAGATCAGCGCCAACCTGCTTCGCGATGAGGAACTGGTGGACTTGATCGCGGATTCCGGGGGCAAGTGGGTCTTTGTCGGCATGGAGTCCCTCGACCCGGTCAATCTCGCCGCCCTGAACAAGAACTTCAGCAAGCCCGGTGAGTACGCCGCCGTGCTCCAGCGGCTGGCCCGACGGAACGTTTACGCGATCACCTCATTCATCTTCGGCCTGGACAACGATGCACCAGGCGTTGCCGAACGCACCTTGCGGCAGGTGCAGGACTGGCCGCCGGGCCTGCCCGTCTTCGGGCAGATCACGCCCTACCCGGCCACCCCCCTTTACGAGCGTTTGGAGAGCGAGGGTAGGCTCACGCGACCGACACACTGGCTCGACTTCGCGCCCTTCCACATGGCGCACACGCCCCTGAAGATGACCTGCGAAGAGGTGCAAGCAGAGGTCGAGTACGCCTGGACGAACTCTTACAGCCCCGCGGCCACGCGCAGGGCCATCGCATCGATCGCGGATCAGCCGGTCCCGTACCAGATCAGCCACCTGATTGCGCGGGTGTTCTTCCGTGGCATCTACTTCCCGCAGAACGGCGCTTGGAGATGGCTGAGACTGCTGGCCCAAAACCGAGGCACGTTTTTCCGATTGATCAGGGAATCGTTCACTAACTGGGGTGGGACCGCGGGGGCAGGGCGAAAACTGAAGTTTGAGGTGGGATTGGCCGGGAGGGAACGAGATGCCATTTGACAGATTCGTGCCGTATACCTTCTCACTCATCTCGGTGCAGAAGAATGCGCCAGCGTTGTCGGGAGTCTACGGGTTATCGAATGCTCGGGAGTGGATTTTCGTTGGAGAGACCGACAACATCCAAGCGACGTTGATCAGGCACCTGCAGGAGACGCACACGCCGCTCCTGGAGCGAGGGCCCACCGGCTTCATTTTTGAACTCTGCTTCCCCTACAACCGGCTCGCCCGTCAAGAGCGGCTGATACAGGAATATCAACCCGTCTGCAACCGGCATCCCAACTGAAGTCCTGGAGTGTTTCTGCAGACCGAAGAATGGTCGTGGCCTCGCATTCAAGTCTGCGGCCCTCTTCTATGGCTAGATCCGAGTAAACTGCCGTCCCGGATCACACGACGTGGGAGGTCACACCGGACGCAGGCAGAGTGCGCTTGGGACCATACTTGGCTCGCGGGACAGGCCGGCTCGCCAGGTGCGCCAACATTTCCCGATCCGTGAGTGAGCACCCGAACGACGTTCGTGCCGCCGCGCCGGCGACGTCCAGTTCCGCTGCCAGCAGGTGCAGACACAAGGCCGGACCCTCCTGTATCCCGACGTGGTGCCTGGTAAACAGCGCCAGATCGGCATCCACGGTGAATGTCCCTTTCTCCTCCCCCGGTGTAAGGCGTTCAAACCGATAGATCCGGACACTCCCCCTGTGCTCGAAACCCATGTATCGAAGGCGCGCGAACTCCAGGCGCCTTTCCTGTGTGTTCACAGCTTGAGGCGCCCGCTGCACGCAGACGTTCAGGGCCTGGGGACACCTGCCGCCCTCCAGCTCAAAGCTCACCACTTGGCCGATCGCAAGAATGGGGACGTCATATGCCAGCACCGCGGCTGGGCAAAAACCAACGATCAGGCCGTCCTCTGCTGCGATGACGCCCGATGCGCTCCCCGAGTCCAAGCTCTTGATTACTCCGGTCATGGAATGGAACCTCCTCCGGTCAATCATTACGGCGCGGCAAACGGCGATCCCGGTCTGCCCTCTTCCGAAAACAGCCCATCACTCGATCCTCTTTCATCGGCGCGGTCTGATTGCGCTAACCCCAAGGCCAGCTTGATCTTGCTCATCAGCACAGCATGGTCGAACGGCTTTGCCAGGAACATTCGAACGCCTTGGGAGCCTTCCACGTGCAGGGCTGAGTTGTCCGCGTCCCCGGACATGAAGAGAATCTTCATCAGCGGTTGGAGCAGCAAGGCACGCCCGGCCGAGTCAAACCCTGACATCCCGGGCATCTCCACATCGGTCAGCAGGAGGTCGATCGGGTGTCTGTACTGCCGGCAGATGTCCAACCCCCGCTGCACCGAGGCATCTCCGATCGCCCTGCCTGGGATCATGCGGTCTCCGAGAGGCCCGAGCGAAACGCTTCCCGGGCGGCCGCGCGATGGATGCCGTTTGCGTCGGCCTGGTGAGCATGGACCATTCCTCTTGCTGCGAATCCTCAACGAATGGCAGACGCAGCCCCCCACGAGGCGCCGAAGGGCGCCGGCCTGGTTCTGCCGGCGCCGGCTGTGACAGTCAGATTGGAGTCGGGATTACCAGCGGGGCGTGCGACGCTCGCGTGGTCCGCCGCCATTTGTCTTCGGCCGAGCCTCGTTCACGTTGAGCGCCCGACCTCCCAAGTCCTTGCCGTTCAGGGCCACGATGGCGCGGTCGGCTTCCGCCGGGTCCGTCATCTCGACAAAGGCGAAACCTCTCGAGCGGCCCGTATCGCGGTCCGTCACCAAGTTGACACGTTCTATGGCTCCATACGGTTGGAAGAGGGATCGGATGGATTCCTCTGTGGCACCGAAATCCAAATTGCCTACAAAAATGTTCTTCAAGCTAATCTCCTTGTCATTTGAAGGCGGGCTATTCCAGGCCGAGAGGATTGTCGGCCCAGTTTGGCGGGGCGGTCAAACGCAATCTCAGTATAGCACCTTTCCTTGGAGTCCCCAGGGGAATTCGTTCCAGGGAGTTCTTGGCCAGGATGCGGAGAGGTTCGCGGGATGCGGCCCAGGCTCTGTCTCAGTCCACAGCAGCGGGCGCCCAAGGGACTGCCTGGAGTATACTTGGTACGAATCGATCAACCGCAAAGGTCTGCCGTGCGTCTGCATCTGATCAACCCCTCCAACCCTCTCGTCAGCATCGTGAAAGTCAAGGAGAGCCGCTGGAACCGTTACCGCGTGTGGAAACCGCTCAGCCTCATGGTTCTCGCGGGCCTGACCCCGCCGGAGTGGGAAATCATGATCGTTGACGAAAACCTGGGCGTGCCTGACTATCAGGCCATGCCGCGGCCTGACCTGGTAGGCATCACCGCCTTCACCTCGCAGGCGAATCGCGCCTATGAAGTGGCCGCTCACTTCCGCCGCCTCGGCGTACCCGTCGTCATGGGCGGCATTCATGCGACCATGTGCCTGGACGAAGTCATGGAGCGCGTGGACTCGGCCGTCACGGGGGAAGCCGAGAGCGTCTGGCGGCAGGTTCTGGCGGACGCTCGGAACCGATGTCTGAAGCGCCGGTACGACGGAGGGTTCGCCGAGACAGACAGCATCCCACCTGCCCGGCATGATTTGCTGGCCTCTGGATATGCTATGGGAGCCATTCAGACCACGCGCGGCTGCCCCATGAACTGCACCTTCTGCAGCGTGACGGCGTTCAACGGAGCCCGCTACCGGCAGCGGCCCATTCCGAACGTCGTGCGGGAATTCCAGTCGATCCGTGAGAAACGTGTTCTGGTGGTGGACGATAACCTCATCGGCACGCGCCCGGAGCACATCGCCCGCGCCAAGGATCTGTTCCGCGCCATGGCACGGGCGAACCTGCGAAAGGAGTGGGTTGCCCAGGCCACCATTAACTTCGGCGACGACGAGGAACTCTTGGCGTTGGCCGCGAAGGCCGGGTGTAGAGGCGTCTTCATCGGCTTTGAGTCTCCCACCCCGGAAGGGCTTCTGGAGCTTGGCAAGAAATTCAACCTCCTGAAGAACCGGGACTTCCGCGCCTCGGTGCGGCGAATACAGCGGCACAACATTCTGGTTGTGGGTTCCTTCATCATCGGCCTGGACAACGACAGACCGGGCGTCGGCAAACGCATAGCTGCCGCCGCCAGTCACTACGGCGTGGATACCCTCAACGCGATGTTCCTGACCCCTTTGCCTGGCACGCGCCTGTGGGAGCAGATGAAATCCGAAGGCCGCCTCGCGCTTGACACGTTCCCGGAGAGCTGGAAATATTTCACGCTGACCTTCCCGGTGGCTCGGTACAAGCATCTCTCCACGGATGGCATCATCGAAGAAATGATCTCCTGCGACCGGGATTTCTATTCCACACGGCGCGTTCTGCGTAGGGTGTGCAGCAACTTCTGGCGACGCCGCGGGCCGTTCATCTCCTTGGTGGCGAATCTGTCATACAGGAGCAATCTACGGCTGAACTGCAAGGCGTACGAGGACTTCAAGTGTCAACAGAGAAAGAGCCTCTGGACTCCTGATCTCGCGGATTTCATTCCGAGACCAGTTTGTAGACCAGCCGGAGGTTCGTGCCTGGATACACCGTTTCCGTCGCGTTGAGCTGTTCAGCCAGAAACCGCGCCGCCTCATCGGAGGCGTGGTTCGTCAGATGGTGCAGCGCGACCGTCAAGGTCGCTGCCCCCTCGTCGGGGATCAGATTCGCTTCCGTGGCGAAGATCTCCCGCAGCAAGGCGCGTGTGTCGTCGGATCGCGCCATCACCTCACGCAGCGAACTGGCCAGCGCGCTCTCGGCCCGGTAGGCGATCATCTTGATGGTGTCCAGGAATCGCTTGCGAGTGGGCGCCAGGGGCACAAACCGTTCCGCTTCGGGCAAATCGATCCAGCTCACGTGGTGGGGCGTTTGTTTGCGCTCGGCTTGGAACTTGGCCAGGTCTTTTTCCAGGAATTCAATCTCCTCCTGCAACTGCCCCTTGGCCTGCTCAAAGGCAGCTACCTGTTGGACCTCTGAATCCGCCGGCATGGTCAAGGCGCCAAACTGGGCCAGCTTCCGGCCCCGCTTCCCCACCTTGCTTTTGATCTCCTGTTCCAGCTTGCGATAGGCGGGATTGACCACCTGAGCGGTCTCATCGGCAGTGCCCGTCTGATAGTCCACAAGCCGGTCAATCGCCAAGTGTTGCATAATGCTGGTCATCCCGGCCTGGAAATTCGTACTCAAGATCGAGACCTGATGCCCCGTATCGGTCAACTTGCGAATCTCCCGTACCCAGACATCCTGGCCCAACCGCGTGCCCCGTTCCGCCAGTGGCATGCGCACCGACTCGCCATGCGGCAGTTCCACCACCTGTTCAGCAAACTCGCTTACTGGCCAATCCTCGCTGAGATACTTGTGATAGGTTTGGCAGGCGATCCGCTGATCCCACATGCTGCGGAAAAAGGGCTCTGCGCAAGAATTTGGAGAAGTGCCCAATTGGCGGGAAGTTGAGCGTTTGGCCTTCTTGGGTACCTTCGGGGGCTCATCCCCAGCCTTGGGCCCGTGGTCCGCCTGATGGTACGGGGGGAACACGGCTCCAGCCACGGCGCTCTCAGAGTTCCCGGAGCAGCGATACGGTGAGGAGCGGTGTTTCCAAGCTTGGACGTAAACTGCTGATTCTATGAGACGTTGGGAGTGTCTTTCTGTAGCCAGTTGGAAAGCCAGTTTCCCTGAAGGATCAGGCGACGGCCTGCCTGGCAACG
>JBBTDS010000634.1:0-3823 GCA_038060875.1 Acidobacteriota bacterium
TCAACCGGGCGCTCCGCGAGAGCCTTCACCGCGCCAGCCCGGCCACGCCGTACGTGACCATCCTGACCGACCTCGCCGATTACCCGCCGCACTTCTGGATGGAGCCGCTAACCGCGGGGCAGTCCGCCTCGCGGCGGACGGGCGTCGCGTCGTTCCTCATCTGTGGCTCCGACCGCGCCGTCGAGCAGGCCCGCGCGCTCGGCCACCCGGAGGAGGCGGTCTTCCGGACTTCGGGGATGATCCTGCACCCCCGCTTCCACGAGCCGGCCACGCTGGACCGGCGCGCCGAACGGCAGCGCCTCGGGCTCGATCCCGACCTGCCCACGGGCCTGGTCCTGTTCGGCGGGCAAGGCTCGCGGGTGATGCTGGAGATCGCCCGGCGCCTCGACCGCTCCGGCCTCAACCTCCAACTAATCCTCATCTGCGGGCGCAACGAAAAGCTCTATCGGGCGCTCAAGGCCCGCAAGATGCGCCTCCCTGTCTGGGTGGAGGGCTTCACCACCGAGGTGCCCTATTACATGCGCCTCGCGGACTTCCTGATCGGCAAGCCCGGCCCCGGCTCGATCAGCGAGGCGCTGGCGATCGAGCTTCCGGTCATTGTGTCCTCGAATGCCTGGACCCTGCCCCAGGAGCGCTTCAACGCCGCCTTTGTCACCGAGAAGCAGCTCGGCATCGTGGTCCACAGCTTCCGCCACATCGACCGCGCGGTGGCACAGCTTCTGGACCCCGCCAACTTCGCCCGCTGCCGCGCCAACGCCGCCGCCCTCCGCAACCGGGCGGTCTACGAGATTCCTGATATCCTCGAAACGATACTCCGGAAACAACCATGCGCCCAGCCATCTTGACGTTTGTTCTGGCTTTCGCCGCCGCCTCCCAGGAGCGGCCCGACGCCGACGCCCGCCTGCTGAAGTGGATGGACTCGATCGCCCAGGAGCAGCTCGACCGCCGCGCCGCCGAGATCGCGAAGATCCGGACGGTGGCCGACGCCGAGCGCCGCAAGCAGCTCGTCCGCGCCAAGCTGCTGGAGCTGAACGGCGGGCTCCCCGACTACAACGGCCCGCTCAACCCTCAGGTGACCGGGCGCCTGGAGCACCCCGGCTACTCCATCGAGAAGGTCATCTTCGAGAGCCTGCCGCGCGTGCACGTCACCGCCAACCTCTACCGGCCCAACCAGCCCGGGCGCTATCCCGGCGTGCTGCTGCCGCTGGGCCACTGGGAGCAAGGCAAACCGGGGCCGCAGCGCATCGCCGCCAACCTGGCGCTGAAGGGCTTCGTGGTGCTGGTTTACGATCCGCTCGGCCAGGGCGAGCGCTGGCAGGCCTTCGACCGGCGGGTGGGACGCTCACTGGCCGGCGGCTCAACCGACCAGCACTTCATGGCCGGCGCCCAGAGCCTGCTCATCGGCGAGAGCTTCGCCCGCTACCGCATCTGGGACGCCAAGCGCGCGCTTGACTACCTCGTCAGCCGCCCCGACGTGGACGCCGAGAAGATCGGCTGCACCGGCTGCTCGGGCGGCGGCACGCTTACCACCTACATCTCGGCGCTCGATACTCGCATCAAGGTGGCTGCCCCGGCCTGCTACATGAACTCGTTCCGCGTCCTGTTCAGCGGCTCGGTCGGGGACTCCGAGCAGAGCCTCCCGGACTTCCTCTCCTCCGGCCTGGACCAGACCGATTACGTCGAGCTGTTCGCCCCCAAGCCGTGGCTGATCTGCTCTACGCTCGGCGACTTCTTCACCCCCGAAGGCGCGCGGCAGGTCTACGAGGAAGCGCAGGCCTGGTACCGGATCTACGGCGCCGAAGACAAGATACGCTGGGCCGTCGGGCGCGGCCCGCACGGCACGCCGCTCGAAATCCGCGAGGAGATCTACGCCTGGATGATCCGCTGGCTCAAGGACGGCAAGGGCAGCGCCGCCGAGCAGGCCGTCGAGATGCACCCGGATCTGGAGCTCCAGGTGACCAAGACGGGCCAGGTCGCAACCGACCTCGGCAGCCGCGACATCTACGAGGTGATTCGCGAGAACCTTCAGAAAGGCAGGCGGCCGGGCACAACGGCCGAGCTGCTGGAGACGATCCGCCGGTGGTCTTCCCCGCCCCGCGCGGCGCTGGCGGCGCCGCGAGTGCTCAGCGAAACCGGCGGCCCGGACTACACCACCGAGCGGTTCGCGCTGGAGGTCGAGCCGGGCCTGGAGATCGAGCCGGAATTGCTGGTCCCCCGCAAGCCTGGGCGCATGCCCGCGGTGCTGCTCGCCGGCACGGACAGCACGCCGGGGCCTGTGGCCGCGCGGCTGGCACGCGCGGGCAACGTGGTGTTGTATCTTGCTCCGCGCGGGCTGCCGGGCCGGGCAGACACGCGGGGCCTGCGCCTGCTGGGCGGCTGGCTGGCCGCCACCCGCGCGTGGCTGATCGGGCGCAACCTGCCGGCGCTGCGCGCGCACGACATCCGCCGCGGCGTCGATCTCCTGGCCGCCCGCCCCGAGGTCGATCCCGCCCGCATCCGGGCCGTGGCCCGCGAAACCGCCGGCATCTGGCTGCTGTTGGCCGCGGCGCTGGACAACCGCATCGGCGGCGTCTGGCTGGACCGCACGCCACACAGCCTGCGCGCCGCCCTCGACCAACCTCTGCACCGCAACCTGCACGACGCCGTGATGCCTGGCTTCGCGTTGCGCTGGGACCTGGAAGACCTGGTCAAGGCGATCGAGCCGCGGCGGGTCCTCTGGAGCGACCCCACCGACTGGATGGGTCGCGTCCTGCCGCTCGGCCCCGCCTACCGCTACCGCCCGCTCGACGGCTCCGACGAGCCGTACATCGAGGCGCTGATGCGGTAGGATGGGCGTCCTCGCCTGTCAAGACCAGAGCGCACCCACGGGCACGGCCTGAAACTGCGCCCCGAACGGAAGCTGCTCGACGCCAGTGTACAGCAGAACACCGCGGCGGAATCGGCGGCCAGTGAGTTCCGCCAGGGCGCGCAGACCCTTGAAGTCGGAAGCCGTCACCGTTGCGCTCGCCTTGATCTCGACGCCGACGATGTCCCCTGCCGGATCTTCCAGCACCACATCGACCTCCTGTCCGGTCGGCTGCCGGAAGTGGAACAGTTGCGGGCGCCGGTCGCTCCAGGCGGTCTGCTTCCTAAGTTCCATGACGACGAAGTTCTCCAACAGCGGTCCGAGCAGGGTGGCCTCCGGGGTCAGCCGCTCCTCGTTCACGCCAAGGAGGTAGGCCGCCAACCCAGTGTCGTTGAGAAACAGCCTGGGGGCTTTGACCAGTCGCTTGCCGAGGTTGGCGGACCAGGCTGGCAGTAGCTGAAGCAAGAAGGTGGCCTCGATCAGCGCCATGTGCCGCTTGAGCGTGGTTTGGGGCATGGCGAGACTACGCGCCACCTCGGCGTAGTTCAACAACGACCCGACGCGGGCCGCCAGCAAGGACAGTAACCGCGGCAGGGCAGTCAGATCCTCGATGTGAGCCAAGTCGCGCACATCCCGTTGGACCAAGGTGGTCAAGTAGGAACCGAACCAGGCTTTTCGCCGCGTCTCTGCCTGGCGGGTAAGCAACGCCGGGTATCCTCCCGCGAGCAGCCTGCCGAGTATGGCTGCCCGGCCCTCAGCGCCGGCATGAAAGAGAGGGAGGACCGGACGGAACACCGCGTCCACGAAATTCTCCCGTACACCCGCGAGTTCCCCTTGCGACAGCGGCCAGAGGGTCAGAACCTCCATTCTCCCCACCAGAGACTGGGAGAGCTTGGGCAGCAGAAGGATGTCGGCGGAACCGGTAAGTAGCAAGCGGCCAGGCTGGGGTTCCCGGTCCACCTCGGTCTTGATCGCCAG
>JBBTDS010000635.1:0-1656 GCA_038060875.1 Acidobacteriota bacterium
GCTAGCGTATCTGGTCAACTGGCTGCTCTCTTACCTCGGCCCGTCGGGCTGGCGGTGGATGTTCGCCTCGGCGGTGGTCCCCTCGGTCCTCTTCTTCGCGGCCCTGTTCTTCGTCCCAGAAAGCCCGCGCTGGCTGATCAAGCAGGGGCGCGATGGCGAAGCGCTGGGCATCCTGACGAGGGTGGGCGGCAGCGAGCGCGCCGCCGCCGAGATGCGCGTGATCAAGGAGACGATCCTGGAGGAATCCGGCTCGCTCCGCCAGTTGCTCGAACCCGGCCTGCGGCGGGCGCTGGTGATCGCGGTTGCGCTGGCCGTCCTGCAACAGATCACCGGCATCAACACGGTGCTGTTCTACGGCTCGATCATCTTCAAGGAGCACGTGGGCAACCACAGCGACTCCTCGGCCATCGGCGCCAACGTGATCGTGGGCGCGATCAACTTCTTCGTCACCATCATCGCGCTCGCGATCATCGACAAGGTGGGCCGCAAGCCGCTGCTGATCTTCTCGGCCGCCGGCATGGCGGCGGCGGAAATCCTGATCGGCGTGTGTTTCCTGTTCCAGCCGCCGCCGGCGACGCTGGTGATGACCGCCATCGGCGTCTGCGCCGCCTGCTTCGCCGTCGGCCTGGGGCCGGGCGTCTGGGTGATGATGGCCGAGCTGTTCCCCACCCGCATCCGCGGCCGGGCCATGTCGATCGCCACCATCAGCCTCTGGGTCGCCTGCGTGGCCTTGACGCTGACGTTCCTGTCGCTGGTCAGGGCCATCACCGCCTCGGGCGCCTTCTGGCTCTACGCGCTGATGTCGGTCATCACCGTGGTCTTCGTCTGGCGCGTCACGCCCGAGACCAAGGGCAAGACCCTGGAAGAGATCGAGAAGCTGTGGCGGCGGCCGGCGCCTTGAAGGGCCGCCGGCCCTGGTGGCCCCCGGGGCGGCCTGACTAAGGCCTGTGTTGAACATCGAGGCCGCAGGCGCGGGCGGCGACGGCCAACTGGCGGTCGTGCGTTACCAGGCAGAGCGGCTCGGAATTCATCTCCATCCAGCACAGGGCCGTCGCCAGGTGGATTGCATCGAGGGTGCCGAGCGGCGTCGGCAGCGGCCCCGAGGCGCGCTCCAGGATGGCAGGCTGGACCGACACGACTTGGAAACCAGCCGCATGGGCCTTCAGTTGCGCCAACGCCTCGCCCAGTTCCAGAGCGGAAAGGTTGCCGAGAACGCGCAACCGATCCAGCGTCCGGCGCGCTTCCACCTGCATGAGTTCGCTGGTGACGACCACTTCCCACCCGGACCAGCGCGTTATGGCGCCTGGTTGGTTCAGCAGTTTGCGCAGCACTACGGACGAGTCAATGTAGACTTTTCGGCCGTCCATTTGTCGAGCCAGTCCATCTTGGTTTCCCGAACCGCCCTCTCCAGATCGCGGGGCTTCAGTTTCCGCAGTCTGACCCCAGGAAGCCTGTCCAGCTCCTTGAGCGGCCGCGTTGGCAGCCTGATGTCCAGGCGGTTGGCCGCCGCCGCATAAGGAACGACCCGGGCGATCGGTGTCTCACGGTCCTTGACGACGATCTCGGTTCCGCCGCGGACGGCCCGAAGGTGCTGGCTCAGCCGGGCCTTGAACTCCGCAATTCGCAGGGCGGTCTCCATGATGACCTATTATGACC
>JBBTDS010000636.1:0-10885 GCA_038060875.1 Acidobacteriota bacterium
CATGAGACAAGAATCTTCGCGCCGTGCAAAGAAGCGGGGATTTAGTAGTACAGTATGCGACTGAGTCCAAACTGAGTTTCATTTCACGACCTCCGTGAATCAGGGGAGTTCCGCGAGTTGGGCGCCGCCAGTTTGCGCGTTCTCCTCATTTCTTGACCACGCTCACGTTGCCGAAGGTTGCGTCCACGTGATGGGCCAGCAGCGCCGCGGCGCCACGCCTCAAGGCCTCCTTACTGCGCTGCGTAACCTGCCAGTCCCACGCCGCGGGTTCCCGGTCGCCCGCCGGCCAGACCTTGAAACTGTATCGCGTAACGCCTTCACCGCCTGCATCGTCGGCAAGGGTTTCACAGCCGAACTTGATCACATAGGCGCTGCCTTCGCGCGTGGCGAATTCGCCGTAGTTGACTCCGCCGTCCCGGTCGCCCGGATAGAACTGTTTCGTCGGTGGGCGATGCGCTCCCCGCAGCCAGCGGAGGAAACCGATGGCGCCGAATGGCTGATAGCCCCACTTGGGCTGCGCGTGAGGGAACCGGCTCCACCGGGGCCCCCCTTCGACGTGGCCCGTGAACCGCAGCACGATTCCGAGGCCGTTGCTGCCGCTGCGCGGTCCGGTGGTTTCGGTGACCCGGTGGATCGTGACCGGCACCGTCACCTCGTAGTCCTGCCAGTCTTTCTCGCCGATGAGAAAGATGCGGTCGTAGCCGACCTGCAGCGTGCGCAGCCCGCCATCGCCAAGAGCCCATTGGCCATCGACATATTGGCCCACCTCCTGCGGATTTCTGACCTTGCTCCAGTCGATCCGGACGGGCAGCGGACAGGATCCCAATTGTCGCTCAAGGGTGACGATTCTCCTCGCGGACTGGCCCAGGCGGTCCGTCGCTCGGAGCACCACCCTGTTCGGTCCCGGGCGGAGCGAATCCAGCGGGATGTCGGCATTGAAGTCGCCGTCCGCCACCAGGCGCGGCGAACGTCCGCCCTGAAGGTCGTCCGTAAACGCCAGGAACCCGAGCGGGATTTCGGGCGCGCCGTTGAGGCTGTAGCCAAGCGACCGGATCGCTTCCGGCTCGCTGACATGTCCCAGGAGGTTGAAATCGTGCTGAGCGATGCCGAGGTGACCCACCCGTTGGCGCTCGCCATGCCAGACCTCGATGGTGGGACCGGCGGCAGTTGTGACCTGGCGGCGTTTCCCCCGTGATTTCGAATCGGCTGTCAGATTCTCCCACAGTTCTACCTTGCGGCTCTCGCTCCAATTGGCGCCGAAGATGTCGAAATCGCCGTCCTTTCCGAGGTCCACCACGCGAAGGCAGTGGGAGCCGGTGGTGGCCAGGACCTGCTTGGCCCACTTCTCACCCCGGCCGTCCAGGTTGCGGTAGACCTTGACTTCGCGCGGATCTTTTCCCTGGTGCATCGCGGCGGTGACGACATCCGGAGCGCCGTCGCCATCCATGTCGGCTACCGCCAGGCTGTGGTGCACCGTTTCGACTTCCCCATCGATGACGTGCTCCCGCCAGCGGCCGCCAACGGCATCGCGGGGCGCTTCGAACCACGAGATGCGGTGCGTGTCGCCGCTGGGCTCCGTAGGGCTGAGGACAATGTCCAGCCTCCCGTCCCGGTTGATGTCCGCCGCCCACGGAAACGTTTCGGCGTGACGCCACTCCGGAGCGAAAACCTGTTCCTGCCAGTCCTCCTCCGGCTGCCCCCGCGGGTTCCGATACCAGCGGTCGCCGATGAGGATGTCCGGATAGCCGTCGCGCTCCAGGTCGATCACGTGCAGACCTTCGCCTGCCGGACACGCGAGGGTGCGGTGGGTCCAGGACCCGCCCGGCTGCTGCACCCAGATCTCGATTGCATTGCCCGCCTTGCCTTGGTGGCGCGTGACGATGTCGAGATCCCCATCGCGGTCCAGGTCTCGAAGCTCGATGTCGTGCGCGCGGATGCCGCCAATGACGTGCATCGTCCAGGAGCCGCCGGCGGCGCCCGGGTTCTCAAACCACACGAGGCGTTTCTGGCGATACCAGTCCGAGATCACGACGTCGTTGTCGCCGTCGCGATCCAGGTCCCCGACCTCGGCGTCGCAGCTCCAGCCTGCCTCGGCGCCGAGGTCGGTGATTACATGCTCTTGCCACGTTGGGTACTCGTACCAGACGGCTCTGCCCCCGGTGCCGGCGACGATCAAGTCCGCGTAACCGTCGCCGTTGAGGTCGCCCACCGCCTTCACGTGCATGTCGGCGGGGCCGTTTTCGCTGACAACTACGTGGCGTAAGGGAATGTCGCTGGTCCGGCTGAGCAGACCCGAAGCGAAGGCCAGGATCGCCACCAGCCCCGGGCCACCGAGTGTCTTCACGAAACGCACGAAATATGTCCTCCCAACACGTTACTGCTATTCCCGCCGATTGTACATGGTCTGTTTCGGCTGCGGCCCTTCACCTCGATTCGTAGGGTCCGTGTACGGCAATGATTCTGTAGGTTTCGGCCGAGTCGTCGAGGATCATGATCCTATATGTATCTCCGCCCTCCGCCACGCGGATCACTATATGCCCCTGATCGCTCTTGAGCTTCGACAATTCCGGTACCACGAGCTTGTTAGCGTCCGACATGTTGGTCGCAAAGATGTCGCGGGCGCCCGGATAGAGGCGCGTAGATAGAAGCCGCCGCAGAACGCAGGCATCCGGGTGACTGGTTGACCACGCGGAAAACACGTGCACACGCGGGCGGAGCGTGCGCACGAAGAATTCGTTCTCCGCGTCCGCTGATCCATGATGATTCAAGACATTGACGTCGACCGGACCGACCACTTTCGCCACTGGGGTTTCGACATCGTGCCATGACGGCGCCCCGTCATCCTCTCCTCCTGGGAGGTCTCCACCAGCGAAGTAATCGAAGTTGCCGTACCTGATTCGGAAGACAATGCTACAGTCATTTTCAGTGGGCCGGCCTTTCGGCGGCGCCTCTTCCACCGGCGGGAAGTGCTGGCGTGTAGCAGTGCCGACCCCTGTCCAAATCTCCCCACTTGCGGCTACGTTCCGTACCTCGAACTGAGGATAGTCCCGCGGCGCATGCAACATCACGATTTGGTCATTTCGTCCAGGCTGGAACCGTTCGACTCGCATGCCGTTGTGCCGGATCTGCCAGGCGAGGAAGGCCTGGTAATTTTTCACCATCGGGTCCGTAAGCGGGACGGGTGAGTTGTAGTCTGGCCAAGCACGATCCAGCATCTTCCGTATGCGTATGTGTTCACCCACCTCGGTGATGCCGGAAAGCTTGAACTGCCCTGACCTGGACGGTGGAGAGGACGAGACGAGACCACCCATGTGATCCGCGTGAAAATGGGTGAGCAGGGCGTAGTCCAACGCGGACTCTGATGGGTGCGGCAGCACGTGTTGGACGTAGCGCACCACCCATTCGCCGGGACTCCTTGAGGCGTCGGGCCTTTGTCGGGTCACACGAGGGCCTTCAGTCTCCGCGCCGGGGTCAACCAGCATCGCGGTTCCGTCGGGGAAGATGTACAGGACGGCATCGCCTCTGCCAGTGCTGATCCGGTGGATGTCCAGGGTTCCCGGCGCCCAGCGGGGCAGGACTTCGCCAACGGCCTGCCCCTCAGCTTGATTCACGCACAACGCCAGAAAAACCGCTAAGACAATTGCGCTCAAGCTGCGGAACCGGCCTCTGCGCTTCCTCGGCGTGCCCTGCGCCTCTGCGGTCAACACATCGGTTGCGGCGAAAACTGCGCCGTGTTCATTCGTGTGCGTCCGTGGTGAATGAGCCGCGTTAAAGTATTTGTAAAGCATTCTGCGCCTACGCGCGCCACGCCCGCTGGCGAACGAGAGCGCCATTCAGCACATCCAGCGCGATATTTACGTCGTCTACAATCTGGAAGTCGTACATGCCGACACAGATGAAATCGGCGCCGTTCTCGAAGGCATGCTTGAAACCGGCCTTCGGCTCAATGGCGCCCGCTGCCAGGACCTTGTAAGCGATCCAGGGCGCCCGCAAGTCTCTCATGTACGTGGCCGTGGTGACCGGGTCCTCACACCAAATGTTGTCCTTTTGCGGCTGCAACTGAGCTGACCAATAGTCCACCCGATGGAGTGTCTTCATCCAGAAATCCGGACGGAGACCTTTTTCGACGCAGGCCTTGATGGTGTCGAGTTTGTGCCCTCCAATGCCCCCAGGCACGCCATTCTTACGGATCAGTTCGATCCCTTTCGCGATCAGGTCGAACTGGCGCTCCTGTACCAGCCGGTCTGCAACGCCACCATGGATGTAACAGGCGCACGCTCCGCGATCGACCGACTCCTGAATCGACTCCAATAACTCTTCGCCGCCAGAGTCGGAAATAAACTGTATTTTCCCGCCGCACCGCCAGTAGTCGTTGATCACGTCGCAAAGGGCCGGATTCGTAAGGATCGTGTTGATACCACAGGACTCGGCCAGATCAAGGGTCTCAAATACCTTGCCGCGGCGGTGGTAAGCCTTGATCAGTTTCGAGACATAGATCAAATCCCGGGCGTGGGCCCAGCCGCCGATCAGGTTGCCGCCAAGGATCATCCGGCTGAGCGCAACGTTGCCGATTCTGCCATGCGGTAAGCGCCCCTTCAAGTCTCCGAGGCTGCTGAACTGGAATGTCCTCACCGTTGCGCTGGCTGTGGCCACATCCCCGGGGTGCGCTCTGGCGCGAAGCTGGATCTCTTCAAAACTTTTCCAGCCGTGCTTCTTCAAAACGGCCAGGACGAGCCCGCCCACGAAAGGCACACCCGCCAGGCTCGTAAAGAACGCTCGGCGTGATACAGGGCCGCGAAATGCGGCAACGGGTTTGTCCAACGCGCCAGGAGATGCCGTCGCTCCCTCCCGCCGTCCGCGGCGGGTGACCAGAGCACCCAACCCGGCCGAAGCCGCCGGATAGGCCACCACCACTGCGAGCGCAAACAACTCGACCAGATTCTTGTTGACGATTAGGTATTGGCCTTCACTAACGCCGCTCCCTATCGGTGCGAACAAGGGAGGGTAGGTTACGTAATAGAACGTCAGCAGCGCAATCCCGAACAATGCCGCCGGCCGTATCAACACGCCCAGAATCAAACCCAAACCGATGAGTATTAGCCCCCAGATGTTGAGCTGGTCTACGACCCGGACTGCAGCGTCATTCGAACCCAACCAGTGAAACAAGCTCGCCAACGGTCCGGTGCTGGATTTCAGGTATCCGGACGAGCTCCATCCGGAATACACAAGCTTTGTCCAGCCTTCGTAGAGGAAGTGCCAGCCAATGGCGATGCGCAGAAGTGCGAACGGCAGTTCGCGGCGGAGAAATGCGCGGGGAGCGGCGTTCAGAGCAGCGTTTGGCTGTGACACAAGCGCCTCCAGTCAAGACCTCAGTTCAGAGCCCCCAGCCGCGCGCTTCTCAACGGTGGCCTACCAATGCCGGGGGCTGTTTCGATTGAAGCCAGCGTCGATATTGAACCAGCGGTCCACACTGGGCTTGTCTTTCGGCAGTTTGACGCTGTTCGGATTCCCTGTGATGAACAGCGTCCGGGCCTCGCCGAGGGCGAGCGGCGGGCCACTCTGTCGCTGTACGCCACCGTTGAGGTGCCAGCCGCCCGCCAGGGATTCCACTGCTGGGTTACGCCCATCAGAAGTAAATTTTCGCTCCGAACTGTATCTCCCTCGGCGAGTTCGCCTGCCCGCTGATGACGCCGAAGCTGGGCGAGCCCCAGGTCACATTGGGCCCGCCCAAAATGGGCGTGTTGGTCACGTTGTAGGCTTCGGCGCGGAGTTGGAGATAACGCCCCTTGTCCCGGTCGAGGTAAAAGTTCTTGAAGAGCGAGGCGTCGAAGTTCTTCCGGGTCGGCATGCGCACGCTCGAAATGGTGCGGGGCGCGTTGCCCGGGACGTTGTCCGCAGGCTGCGAAAACGCGGGCGCGTTCAGGTAGCGGTTCATCCGGTCCTTCACCGACCCGGGCAGCTTGGGGTCAAACAGCAAATTCGGCCGCTGCGCGTGGCCGAATTCGGGCCCGTTGTCAGCGGACAGTCTGGGAAAAAGCGGAAAGCCGGAGGCGAATTCCAGAATGCCGTTGACCTGCCACCCCCCGAGAGTCAAATCCATCCATCGCGCCCAGCTTCCACCCACGCCCTTGCCGCGGCCGATCGGCAGTTCGTAAGTGAAGTCCGCGACGAGCCTGTGGGTCACATCGAAGAGGGAGACGGCCCGCTCGAGGCGGAGGTTTCCCCACGACTGGATAGGGCCGGCGCCGCCGATCCACGACAGGCCCCCATGGGACGAGGAATTGTCGTCGATCATCTTGGAAAAGGTGTAGTGGGCCGACGAGCTCAGACCGCGCGAGTAGCGCTTGGTGAACTTGAGCTGACCGCCGTGATAGATGGAATTGGCGTTCGGCGGCGCCGGATACCCAACGGCCCTGGTGAATTGGGGGTAGGGCCTCAGAAGTTGGATCCGGGTAACCTTGGGCTTGCTCAAGGCGGAAGTGGGATCCGTGATCACTCCGTAAAACGGGTTGTCCACCGTCTCATAGAGCGCGTTTCCCAGGCTCCAGTTCTTCTGATCCATTCGATTGATGTCACTATTCTGGCCATAACCCAGATGGACTCCGTGGCTGCCGGAATAAGCGAGCTCGAACACGGAACTGGCCGGCAGTTCCCTCTGGATGGAGAAGCTCCATTGCTGGTAGTAGGGCGTGGTGCCCCAGTCGCGAAGCGGGGACACCATCAACGATCCCACGGAGGTCAGCAGACCCAGACTGTTGCCGAGTGGACGGTTGAACCCGTCCGGGAAGGGATTGCTCAAGGAGGCGTACTGCGTGACGCCCCCGTCCAACGAGGGAAGCCAGTTGGTGCTCGTGGCGAATCCTTGCCCGGGCAAGCCGCTGAATTGGCCGCGCGTGATGCCGTAATAGATGCCGTAGCCGCCCCGCGCGACGAATTTGGGCGCGAACTGATAGGCGAAGCTGAATCGGGGGGCCAGGTTGTTCTTGTCGGTGTCGTACGCCCTTCGATTATCCTTGTCCGCGAACCGCATCCCTCCCCGTAGATCCGGAAACTGGGGTACGCTGAGCGGCGATTTCACCAGCGGATCGAACCAGCTCAGCCGGTTGTAACGCTCGGTCTCGGCCACCGGGAGCTCATAACGCAGCCCCAGGTTCAGCGTGAGGCGCCGCGTCAGCTTCAGATCGTCCTGAAAGAAGAAGGAGTACGATTGAACCTCCATAGCGGTGGCCGCGTCCGTGTTGTAAGATCCCTGGCTGCCCCAGCCCAGGAGCAGGGAGGCCAGGGCGCTCCCTTGATAGGAATCGGAACGCAACGGATCCCGCGCCGTCTGGCGTCCCTCGAGGTATAACTCGGCCGAATTGATGCCGGGCTGCCGGTGGTTGAAGCGGGGTAAGCGGGCTTCCCCGCCGAACTTTAGCGTGTGTCTGCCCGTCACTTTATCCAGGTGCGCGATGAAGTGCACGATGCTGTCACCGCTCACCATTTTATTCCAGCGGCTTTGGCCCAGTTGCGGGTAGCCCGCGACGTTGAAGAGCGGGGGGATTTCGAGCTGCAGCGGCGCCTGGAAACCGAGTGACTGCACGTCGAAGTCGCCTACATCGGCGAACAGGCTTACCCGCTCGACGTGCCGCGACACGCCGCTCCGCAGGCTCAGCACCGTGGTCGGGTTGATCGTCTGGGTGTAGTCCAGGAACGCGTTGTGTGTCGGGATGCCATATCCCTTGTTCGTGGCGGCGTACATCGGATTACCCTTGCCCCACGCATTTGGATTCTCGCTGCTGGACCCGAATCGGGTGTAGCGGGCCGACAGCCGCTTGGTCTCGCTGAAATTGTGATCGATCTTGATAGTGGTCTGATAGCTGTTATAGACGGCCGATCCGGAATAGGCAAAGTTGTTGACCTGCGTGTAGGGATTCCCCGGGGCAGCATTCGGGTTCGGATAGTACTTCATCAGGTTGAGCCCGACCCGGTTCATGCGGGCCTGCGGGATGACGTTGCCCACGAACGCATCGCGCACCCAGTTGCCGGTCTGTGGATCGCGGCGGGCCGAGAACGGGTCGTAGATGGTGATCAGCCGGCCGTCGGCTTGAAACGTCTGGCTGAAATCCCCCTGCTTTTGCAACGTGGTGGGAACGGTCATCGTCGTCGTCCTCGGACTCGTTTGCTTGGCGCCTTCATGCTGGAAGAAGAAGAACGTGCGGTCGCGCCCCTTGTACACGTTGGGGATGAGCACCGGCCCTCCCGCCGTGCCGCCAAAGTTGTTGCGGCGCCAAGGCACCAGTTTCCTGCCCGCCCGGTTCGCAAACCAATTGTTCGCGTTCAGCGCGCTGTTGCGGTGGAACTCATACAGGCTGCCGTGCAGGTCGTTGGTGCCGGAGCGCGTGACGAGGTTGACTACCGTCCCGCCGGTGAAGCCGAATTCCGCGCCGAAGCTGTTTGTCTGCACCTTGAATTCCTGCACGGCATCGGGGGAAGGATGGAGAGCGGCCGTCGTCGCCCCTCCGTACGCGGTCTGAATCGTGGTGCTCACACCGTCGGTCAGGATGTCAGACTGGGCGTTGCGGACGCCGTTGGAAATCCAGTTGGTCCCGGTTGACTCGCCGGCGGGACTTCCTATTATCCCCGGCGTAAGGGCGGCGAAGGCGAGGATGTCCCGGCCCTTGAGCGGCAAGTCGAGAAGCGACTTGTTCTCGACCACGCGGCCGAGGGTCGCGTTGACGGCCTCGAGCCGGGGCGCCTCGCCGGTCACCTCGACTCGGGTGGTCACGTCGCCGGGGGTGAGCACCACGTCCGCGGTAGCCTGCTGCTGGACCTGCAACTGGATTCCCGAACGGACGAAGGCGCGAAACCCCGCCACTTCCACACTCAGCTTGTAGGGGCCGGGCGGCAGGTGACTGAAGTAATAGTCGCCTTTCTGGTTGGATTGCGTCGTCTGGCGGACGTTCGTCGCCTCGTTCACCAACGTGATCGCGGCATTCGGCACCACGGCTCCCGTGGCATCCGTTACCGTGCCTTGCAGCGTGGCGGCGGGCGACTGTGCCGGCAGCGGCGTAGACGAAAGCCAGAGGGACAAAAGGAGAACTGCAATGACCACCGACCGGGTGGCCAACATTCGTCGAGACATGAACTCACCTCCTGAGAAGCTGCGAAGGCCTCTCGGGCTCCCACAGCGCTTCGAGCACTATAGAATATCGCCGCGGCCGGGCGCCGTGAAGTAAATTACGGTAAACGCGGTGAACGCCCGGATGCGCCTGGGTGCATGGGATTAAGGGTCTTTCACCGGCCCAGGCGCATCGACGACCTCACGGCGCTGTCGGGAAGTTGACTTGTCCCCCGCGAGTTTTGCGAGGGCTTCTTCGGCGGACCGGCGAGGATCCCGCGCCCCGCCCTGTAATAAAGCGCGCAACGGCTCGACGGCGCGACGGTCCTCAATCTCGCCCGACGCGTATGCCACGTACGCTCTTCGGATGGCGGCCTCGTTCCACTGCCAGGCCCACAACTCAGGGTACTCGGGCGGCCATGCGGAATGGCGCCAGTTGGGAGAGTGCGCGGTGCGTGAATCTCCGGGGCAGCCAGAAAGCAGGTTGATGACGGGGGCCTCCAGACGCTCGGCCGGCAGCACGGTCTTCTCCAAGGTCGCAGCATGGCGCTCCTGGGCAATGACCCGGGTGGGATGCAACGGATTGCCCGCATACCCGGTCGTGCCGACCTCGATGCAATCCAGGCCGAGGTCGCGAACCCTCTCGAGCATCACCGCTAGCGGCAGGCTTTGGAACAGGACGCTGAAGACCCCGAGTCGCAAGGTCCCTCACTGCTCCCGCGGCCAAACCGGCCGGGTGTAGAGTCCGCCGTCCACCCAGATCGTCTGGCCCGTGATGAAGCTAGCCGCCTCGCTCGCCAGGAACACCACCGCCATGCCGACATCGCGGGGCGTACCGATCCGGCCGAGGGGCGTGAGATTGGACCACGTCGCTGCGTAGTCACCCAGTTCCTGCTTGGTCCGCTCAATCTCGATGGCGCCGGGAGCGACGCAATTGACGCGGATCCGATACGGCCCCAGCTCAACGGCGGCAATCTTCGTGAACATTTCCAGCCCGCCCTTGCTGGCGGTGTAGTCCACCAGGTTGGGGAACGGCCACTTGTTGCAGCCGGAGCCGATGTTGATGATGGCCCCGCCGTCCGTCTGCATGTGCCTGGCCGCCTGCTGTGTGCAGAGGAAGGCGCCTTTGAGGTTGGTGGCGAGGACGCGATCCCAATCGGCTTCCGCTAATTCCAGCAGTGGTTTCCAGGTCTGGATCCCCGCGTTGTTGACGAGGACGTCCAGGCGGCCGAACGCTGCCAGCACTTGCCCGAACATCCTCCCGACTTGGGCGCTCTGGGACACGTCACCGGCGACCGCAATCGCCTTCCTCCCAAACCCCAGAATCTCGTCTACCGTGGCGCACGCGCCAGCCTCATCCCGGTTATAGTTTACGGCAACATCACAACCGGCCTTGGCCAGCTCCAGCGCAATGCCCTTCCCGACTCCTTTGCTGGCGCCGGTGACCAGGGCGATTTTACCCGCAAGCGAGTTTAGCATTTGCCTTGCCTTTCGTCTCACGAGCATATACCGGCCCGTGTCCGCGCGGGAATCAATCGCGCGTAAGCCGGCCCCACCTAACGTCACGATTACCTGGTCATACTTTGCCAGGGGCAAGCCATTGTGGGTACAAGATCTTGTGGTCACATGAGTGACGTGGATATCCATTTTGCGGCAGAGGCATTTGTGAACGTTTGTTCACGTCCCGAATGCAAGTCCTCAACAGCGGCCTCGCGGTTTTCACCCGAGCCCAACCCACCGGCGCTCGGCCGTTGCCTGCCCGATCGCATCGAGGATCTCCTGGGC
>JBBTDS010000637.1:0-23772 GCA_038060875.1 Acidobacteriota bacterium
CTTGGGACGACTCCCAGAACCGGAATCAACCCACAAATTCTGCTGAGGAGGCCCATTTTCTCAACGCCAAGGCTCTGGACTACGCCGCCTTGCTGAGTGCACAATAGGAATGCCCTCTTATCCGTGCCCCCATGCCGGCAGGACCCGAGCAACAGGCGCGACAACAAATCGAGCGGCTGCTCGAAGCATGCGCATGGAGTATCCAGGACTTTGATGCCGTCAACCTCGGCGCCGGCCTGTTCCCCTGTCCTCTCCCGGTCAGTTACAATCCCGCGCTGCCCATCGAATCCTTTCCGATGTGATTCCGGGACGGCACAGAAGGGGACGCCTCTGCGCCGCTATTCATTGTTTCGAAGGTCCGGCCGGGCGATCTTACGCGAATCCTCCGGACATCCACAGGACCATACCAATCACAATCCCAGGGCCGCCCTCGCCGCGAGATACTGCTGCACAGTCATAATCTGCGTGCCGTCACCGATGACTAAGGGTCGCGCCATCGAACTGACTTTGTTGGCCAGATAATAGTTCCACACGCTCACCGATATCTGGCACGACGGCGTCGGAGGACTGGCGCCGCAAGCCAGTGATTGTAGCTGGGCCTGCCACTTGGGACGCAAAGGCGCATTCACAGCGAATGGAAGCGTGTATCCGAATCCCCCGGACATCGACAGAACGGTGCCAACGGTGCTGAACACCGCGGCGCTATCGTCCAAGCCGAGAAAGTCACGCAAGTATACAAAATGCTCAAGGCCGGTGCAGTGGGAGCCCAGGATTCCAATCACTCCGTTGCGCAGCATTTGGTGGGCTTCCCAGATGACCGTTCCCTCTATCCCCTCGGTGTTTTCCTCACCGAGAGGAAGGGGGAAGAAATGGATGCCGCCAACGATCGTTACCGGAGGCTGGGCGCCGCCGAGGATGGCCTGCGCCGCCTCGATCGTGTTGGTTATGCCCGCGTGTGCGCATCCTGTCACGACCACCATCCCCGTTGCCGTGTTGATGACCAAAGCAATCTCTTCAGGGATAAGGTCCAGGCCGACTTTGCCGGTGGGGTCCTGGATGCTTAGTGGGACCAGGTAGGTTTTTTCGTCGTGTTTGCGGCCAATCTTGCCGGTCAGCCACACGCCGGGAAGCCCCAGGAACTGCGGGGTCGGTTGGCCGTTTACGATGAAGGTTCCTCCTTGCGCCGGGTAGCTCGTCCTCTCGCCCACCATGATGTTGGCGTTGGCTCCCGTTGCGTTGATGCGTGGCCAGAATATTTCTTCACCACCGATATACGCATTTTTGAGCCCGTCGGGATTGACCTCCCTGCAACTGCTCCGCAACGTACCCAGTCCCCTGGTGTGGTCATCGTGGTTGTGGCTCAGGATAATGTCCTGGATGTCGCAGACGCTGACATTGAGAGTCTTGGCGTTTGCCAGAACGGTCTGCGGATTGCCGCCCGTGTCGAACAGGAAGCGCTTGGAGACGCCGGCGGACGTAATCTCGATAAGCGCCGAGAAACCCCATTCGCTGATAGTCCGGCGCCCGGGGATCATGTCGGAGAGGACTGTAATCTTGTAGTCGTCGACCATCGGCTGGTTCGTGGCAGGGGACAATGACCGCTGCTTCGCTCCCGTGGAGACCGTGGCCTTGGCGCCACGGGTGCCTGTGTCTTGGGCATTTGCGACGGAAACGCAGAGGAAGCTGGTGATGATCAAAGCTGCCGGGACGAACGACCTTTTCCTGCCGGATGTTGCGGCCGCAAACATCGGATTCATAATTCGGTTCATGTCGAGGTTTCCCCTCCGCACGGGTAAGGCCCGCCGTGCCGGGTGAGATTCGCATTCCCAGAGCACAAGGAATTGTTGCCCGCCGGAATTGAAGGGCAGTCTCCTTATCACTGTCGCGAAGTTCCCATGTGATACTGGACAGACTCTAGCAGACAGAACCGTGAAGGTCTGTGACTAAAGTTACAGGGACCCACGGTAGGCAATCCCCTCCCCACTACATCGCCAACCTGCGGCCTGCTGGCGACGAATCCGCCTTTGTTTCCGCGCCGCCTCCAACTTCCGATCCCTCTCGGCCTGAATCTCCTGCTGCCGCCCGACGAGCATATCCTTCGGCGTGATGCAGCCGACCGCTGTTCCGTTCGATTGAGGATATTCACACATGTCCTCAGTCTCTGTCCTCCTTCACCATCAATAACTTACAGCCACTCCTCAGCCCGGTTCTATCCTCCTTCCCGTTAACATAATGGCGGCAGTGCCTTGCCGTGGGCCCGGCCCGCCAAGTCTCCTGCCATAAGGAGCCAACATGATCTCCGACCGCAAACTCGAAGCCAACCGGCGCAACGCCCGCCGCTCCAAAGGCCCCAACACGCCCCAGGGCAAGGCGGCCGTCCGCTTCAACGCCCTCAAACACGGCCTCCGCGCCGAACACCTCGTCCTGGAGGATGAGGAACAACCGGCATTCGACGAACTCCTCTCCACCTGCTTGGCCGAGCACCAGCCGCAGGGACCCACCGAAACCGACCTCGTTCACCAACTGGTCACCGCCTCCTGGCGCCTGCGCCGCCTCCGTACCATGGAGACCGGCCTGTTCGATATCCGCCTCGCCGACCACGACGAGGCCCTCAAGCGAGAGTACGTCGGCATCGGGATCCAGGGGCGTCTGGCCTACGTCTTCGCCTGCCGCACCGGCGAGTTCAATATCCTGGCCCGCTACGAAGCCCGCGTCGAGCGCAGCTTCTACCGCGCCCTGCACGAGCTCCAGCGCCTGAAGGCCGGGCGCGCCGGTCAGCCCATCCCCCCGCCCCAGGTCATCGAGGTCAACGCCCCGGAAGATCCCGAGCCCCCGCCGCAGCCCTCAGGCAATTTTGCCGAACAATCCCACCGTGCCGCCACCCACCTGCCGGCTCACCACTCCCCGCTTCCCACAACCCAACCCCCGCCGGCGTACACTATGCATCATGCGAACACTGCGCTCGCTGCTGATGCTCTGCTGTGCGTTGCCGCTCGCGGCCGCGGACCGCGATCTGCTGCTCAACCCCAAGGCGCTCCCCGCCAAACCCGCGCCCGAGACGGCGGCCCAGTTGCGTAAGAACTTCGCCGACCCGCCGGCCGAGTACCGCTCCATGCCCTTGTGGGTCTGGAACGACGAGCTGGAATGGCCGCGGCTGGCCGAGCAGCTCGGCCAGTTCAAGCAACAAGGCATCGGCGGAGTGTTCGTCCATCCCCGGCCCGGGCTGATGACCGAGTACCTCGGCGAGACCTGGTTCAAGCTCTGGGGCCAGTCGATCGAAGAGGGCAAGCGGCTCGGGCTGCTGGTCAACATATACGACGAGAACAGCTACCCCTCGGGCTTCGCCGGCGGCCATGTCCCCTCGCGCGCGCCCGACACCGCGGCCCAGTACGTGCAGGCGCAGCTCCTGCCCGGTCGCGCCGGCCTCTCTTTCGACCCCGCCACCGTGGTCAGCGTGTTCGCGCTGACCGAGCGGCCCGACGGCAGCGTCGGCGCAGCGCGCCGCATCCGCAGCGCCGGCGAGCTGCGCGCGGGCGAGTCGGCCGCTATGTTTCGCCTGGCCCGCGTCGGCGGCGCGCCCTGGACCGGCCACTTCCCCTACACCGACCTCACCCATCCGCAGACTACCCCCATCTTCCTGGAGACAACCTACGAAGCCTACCGCCAGCGCTTCGGCGCCGAGTTCGGTAAGACGGTGCGCTGGGCCTTCACCGATGAGCCGCTGCTGCGCAACGGCGGCGCTATGTCGCTGCCGCTCAGCTTCAACACGCTGGCCGAGTTCCGCAAGCGCCGCGGCTATGACCTGGCCGCCGAGATGCCCTCACTGTTCTGGGACACCGGCGACTTCCGCAAGGTGCGCTTCGACTACTGGCAGACGGTGCACGACCTGTGGAAGGAGAACTTCTTCCGCCCCATGTTCCTCTGGTGCGACCGCAACAACCTCCAGTTCACCGGGCACTGGATGGAGCACGAGTGGCCGTTCCCGTGGATCACGCCGGCCGACGCCTCCTTCTACGCTTACGAGCACGTGCCGGGCATCGACATGCTGGAGGGCGTCAACATCCGCACCAAGGGCGCCGACCCGCACATGCTGTTCACCATCAAGCAGGTGGCCAGCGTCTCGCACCAGCTCGGCCGCCGCGCCTTCTGCGAGGCTTACGGCGTGGCCGGCTGGGACAGCACCTTCGAGCACTACAAGCGCTTCGGCGACTGGCTGATGGTGCACGGCATCGACTTCATGAACCAGCACCTGTCGTTCGCCACCGTGCGCGGCGCCCGCAAGCGCGATCACCCGCAGAGCTTCACCGACGTCTCGCCGTGGTGGCGCTACTACAAGCTCCACGGCGACCACCTCGGGCGCGTCAGCTACATGCTCAGCCGCGGCCGCAGCCGCAACCGCCTGCTGGTGCTGACGCCGACCACCGGCGGATTCCTGCTGGCGCGCCGCGCCGGGCCTACGCCGGAGCTGGACAAGATGCGGCGCGACAACGGCGAGCTCATCCAGTTCCTGGCCGACCGACAGGTGGATTTCGACCTCGCCGACGAGTACATCCTGGAGTGGTTCGGCGGCGTCGAAGGCCGCCGCCTCCGCGTCGCCGGCGCCGCATACGAGCTGCTGGTCTGGCCCGAAAATATGATCAACGTGCGGCGCGAGACGGTGCCGCTGCTGGAGAAGTACCTCGCGGCGGGCGGCGAGATCCTGGCTCTCTCCGAACCGGCCGCGTACGTGGACGGCGTGGAGAGCGACCAGGTCCGGACGCTGCGGCGCCGCTACGCCGCCCAATGGCACGCGGCGCCGGCTCTGGCGGCGCTCGCGGGCCAGATCGC
The DNA here is from genome assembly GCA_038060875.1 of Acidobacteriota bacterium. Taxonomy (GTDB): domain Bacteria; phylum Acidobacteriota; class Terriglobia; order Bryobacterales; family Bryobacteraceae; genus JBBTDS01. Next base: position 4,828 of record JBBTDS010000637.1, read on the forward strand.
CGCGCGGCTCAAGCCGCGAGTGAGCTTCGATAGTGAGCTGCCCTCCGGCGTCGGCTTCTCCGAGCGCTTCCTCGAAAGCGGCGACCGCGTGCTGTTCTTCGCCAACACCGGCTTGAAGACGGTGACCGCGGGCGCCACCGTGGAAGGCGGCGGGCTGGAGGAGTGGGATACGGTCGCCGGTCGCATCGCCCCGGCGGCGTTCCAGGCGGCTGGCGCGGGCCAGATCGGCTTCGCGCTGGATCTCGCGCCGGCCGGTTCGCGGATGTTCGTGGTGAAGAAGTCCGGTGCGTCGGCGCCCGCCCGCGCGCCGGTTGAGTTTGCGCCGCTCGACGCGCGTGAGTGGCGGATTACTCCCGACGCGCCCAACGTGCTGGTTCTCGATTACTGCGATCTCACCACTGCCGGCGTCGAGCATCGCGGCCTGAACACCTGGCGCGCCAACTGGACGCTCTGGCAGGCGCACGGTTTCGAGCGCCCCGCCTGGGACAACGCGGTGCAATTCAAGACGCGCATCTTCGACCAGAACCGCTTCGCGGCGGATTCCGGATTCGAAGCGGTCTTCCGCTTTGAGGTCGCCGACCTGACCGCTGCCCGCAACCTCGAGCTGGCGGTCGAGGCGCCTGAGTTGTACAAGATCACGCTGAACGGGAGCGCAGTGAGCTTCACCGGCGCGCGGCGCTGGCTCGATCCGCACATCCTCAGTGCGGGCGTCGCGAAGCTGGTGCGGGCGGGAGAAAACGTCGTCAGGATCACCGGCCGGCCTTTCGACGTGCGCATGGAGCTGGAGAACGTTTATCTTCGCGGCGGTTTCAGCGTGACGCCGGGCGAGAAGGGCTTCCGGCTGGCGGCCCCGGCGAAGCTTGGCTTCGGGGCGTGGGCCAAACAGGGCTACCCGTTCTACGGCGACTCGGTGCTCTACCAGGCCGATGTGGACGTGCCGGCGGGCAAGAACCGGCTGCGCGTGGAGCTGGGCGCGTTCGAGGCCAGCGTGGTGGAGGTTCTGTTGGACGGCAAGCAGAGGGCGCGGCTGGGCTGGCAGCCGTTCGCGGCCGAGTTCGCCGCCACGCCTGGCCGGCACTCGATCGGCGTGCGCGTGGTCTCGACGCCGCGCAACGTGTTCGGCCCGTTCCACAACCCCACCAAGCCGCGCATGCGCTCCTGGCCCGGCGCCTGGGCGGCGTTCGCCGAGCAGCAGCCCGCCGGCGCCCAATACGACGTGCTGGACTATGGCCTGATGGCGCCGCCGGCGATCCGCGCCTCCCGTGGCGTACAATGAGGGTGAGGTCGCTTCATGGAGTGGTACTGGATTGTCCTGATCGTCGCTGCCCTGGTGGTGCTGAGCCGCTTCACCGGTGGTTGAGGGACAGCCAAGCCCGGTCGTGGACCGGGCAATTGAGGTGGCCGAAGCCCGCACCGCGGTGCGGTAGAATGAAGTAGACATCGGGCCGTGGCGCAGCCTGGCTAGCGCGCTTGCTTGGGGTGCAAGAGGTCCCGGGTTCAAATCCCGGCGGCCCGACCAAATTCGTCAAAGACCTACAGACACAGGACCTTCCCCACCCGGGTCTGTAGAGTCCAACTGGAGTCCAAAATGGACTCCGCTCGGCGCGGGTGCCGTCGGTATTCGTCAGTTTTCACAGCCTCCACGAGCAGAGTCATCTGGTATACTGAGCGCTCTTAGGGCGCAGGGGCGACATGGCACAACGCGGATTCGCCGGAGTCAGCGGGACACACTTCACGCTCAACGATCAGCCCTTCTATTTCGCGGGCGCCAATAACTACTATCTGATCTACAAATCGGAGTTCATGATCAACTCCGTGCTCGACATGGCGTTGGCTATGGGCCTGAAGGGCATCCGGACCTGGGCGTTTCTGGACCGCGGCTCGCTCGATGGCTCGGTTCCCGATGTCGATCCGCCCGGCGCCAAGGAAGGCGTCTACTTTCAGTACTGGGATCCGGCTCGGGGCGCGCCCGCTTTCAACGATGGTCCGAATGGATTACAGCGGCTCGACTTCGTGGTCCACGCAGCCGGGCAACGCGGTCTCAAACTCATCCTGCCGCTGGTGAACAACTGGAAACCGTTCGGCGGCATCGATCAGTACGTCACCTGGTACCGGCTGAATTCTCATCACGAGTTCTATACCCACCCGAACACTCGCGACGCGTACAAGAATTGGGCGTTGCACATACTCAACCGGCGGAACGTGTACTCCGGCGTGCTCTACAAAGACGACCCCACGATCATGGCTTGGGAACTGGCCAACGAGCCGCGCTGCCAGGGCAGCATCGACCGGTTGAACTCGCCCGGGTGGATCCCGGCAACACTGACTAGCTGGGTGCAGGAGATGAGTGCGTTCCTCAAGGAGAACGACTCCAGACACCTGGTCACGGTGGGCGACGAAGGCTTCTTTCGCCGCTCCGGAGGCAGTGACTGGCTGCGCAATGGCAGCCAAGGCGTGGACTTCGACGCGTTCCTGCGGACGGCGTCGATCGATTTCGGCACTCTGCACCTGTATGCCGACACCTGGGGCAAAGATATTGCCTGGGGCGCCCAGTGGATTGAAGAACACATCGCCGCCGGCGTGGAGGCGGGCAAACCGGTACTCCTCGAAGAGTACGGCTGGCAGGAACAGCCGACGCGCGATGGGGTTTTCCGGACGTGGCTCGACGCCGTCGAGCGGCGCGGCGGAGCGGCGGACTTGATCTGGATGCTGGCCGGCCTACAGGACAACGGTTCGCTGTATCCGGACTACGATCACTACACGATCTACGGGCCAGCCGACGCGCCTGCCGTCACCGCTCACGCGGCGGTGATGGAAGGCAAGAGCGGGTCGGCGGTCCGAATCGCGGCGCTGACCAGTGCCGCCAGCTATTTGGCCGGTCCCGTGGCTCCGGGCGAGATCGTGACGTTTTTCGGCGGCGGCATTGGGCCAGACGCCGGTGTGGGCGCCACGCTCAACTCCGCCGGGTTGGTGACAACGTTCCTTGCCGGAACACGCGCGCTCTTCGATGGCCAGCCTTCCCCAATGATCTTCGCGCAGGCCGGACAAGTCAACGCGGTCGTGCCCTACGCCGTCGCAGGCAGGAGCAGCGTTCAGGTTCAGATCGAGGCGCAGGGCCAGAAGTCCAATGCCCTCACGGCGCAGGTGGCTCAGGCGGCGCCGGGCATTTTCACGCTCGACTCCTCCGGAAGAGGGCAGGCAGCGGCGCTCAACCAGGACAATAGCTTGAACTCAGCGGCGAATCCGGCGCCCAGAGGGTCGATTATCAGCTTGTTTGCAACGGGGACGGGGCAGACGAATCCTCCGGGAATGGACGGGAAGCCCGCCGCGCCGCCGCTTCCCGCGCCGGTTCTGCCGGTCACGGTTGAGATCGCGGGCGCGAACGCGGAAATCCTGTACGCCGGCAGTGCTCCGGGACTCGTGGCCGGGGTACTCCAAGCGAATGTTCGGGTACCGGAGCACGCCGCCACTGGAAGCGTGGCGCCTGTGGTGCTGCGGGGCGGCGGGGCGCAGAGCCAGTCAGGCGTGACCATCGCGATCGTCTGACCGGACGCGGAGCTATCGCTGCCCGCGGATGTGCTCCACCATCAGCTTCAGGATCGCGTCCGCGAAGGGCTGGCCGTTCCGCATCAGGTTGTCGCGCGTCATGTAGTCCACCTCGATGTCCGGGCGCACGCCGATGTTCTCCACGTAAGGCGCGGCCGGATACTCGGGCGTCACAATCGGGTTCTTGCGGTGGTGCATGGAGAGGGTCACCGAAGCTGAGGACTCCGAGTAAATGCCGGCCGCAATAGCACCGACCGACCCGCCGGCGCCCATGGTCCGCATGCCCACCATCAGCGCCCGGCCATTGTCCTGAAGCACCGCCGGAAAGGCATCAGCGGCCGAGATCGAGAACTCGTCGATCAGCACCATCATCGGCTTCGTGTAAACCACGGCCGCCGGCGAGCGGTCGATCGACTCGCTGCACAACGGCAGCGGCCCGGTGCGGCCGCGGTTCTCCCGGTAGGCCTGCTCGACCGTCCGGAGCCGGTCCTCCAGCAGGGCGATCACCCACGGCTCGGCGCGCTGCTGGCGAGCCAGTTCCAGTGAACTGGCAAACGACAGCACCCACGACCAGGTGGCCCGGAACTCGCGCGCCATCGACCGGAATACGTACGGGATCAGCCGCCGCTGCACGTCCTCGTTGTAGCAGGCTCCGCCGCCCGAGTTGCGCATCACGTCGATGATCAGCCCGTCGGTGTTCTCCTCGAAGAACTTGATTTCCGTTTCCAACTGCTGGAGCGCCAGCACCGTGCTGGGGGGCGAAAAGGTGGGAATGCGCAGAAAACCGAGACGCGTCCCGTCGACTTCGAGGGTGCCGGAATAGAAGAGGTCCGCCGCCGTGCCGCTCAGCCGCCGCCGAAAACCAGCCGGCATGGCGAAGACCGGGTTGATCCCGCCCTGGTTCAGGATTTCCGGCGGGTCGAGAGCTTCATCGCGCAGCAGCGGGTAGATGGGGCGCAAGTACTCAGGGACGCCAGCGGGAGGTTCCGGGGCCACGAAGGCGGCAGCTTTGGGCGTGGGTACCGGGCCGACGAAAGTCAGCGGCTTGCCGGATTTCTGCCAGGCGATCGTGTAGCTCTCCACCGCCCCGCTCTGCCTGCGGATCTCCACCACGGACTCGTCGGGCGTCTCGTGGGCCCGGGCGATGACCGACTGCGGCCGGCTCAGGATCCGCAGCACGGACCGGCGCCGTCGGCTGCGGGTGTTGGCGCCACCCGAGTATCTCTCGTAAGCCCGGATCAGTTCTTCGATGCTCTTGCCGTCGATCGACACCAGCTCGTCCCCGATCTCGAACGGGTACTGGACCGCCGGCAGGCGGGAGCGAGTAATGGAGTCGATCAGCACAATGCCGTCGTAGATGTCGGCGTGAAAGGGAAGCGACGCGAAAAAATTGGACAGCAGGCTGAAGCTCGAGTGCGCGTCCATCAGGCTGGCGACGTACTCATGGCAAAGGTCGTAAAAATCCAGGTCGTCCTTGGTCCGCCGCGCCCGCTCCAGCCACGGAGCCAGGTCGAAGAGGTCGAAGCCGAACGCCTCCAGCTTCCACTCATACGGCGTGTAGTGCTTGGCGTAAATAGCAGACAGGTGCTGAAAATCGAGCAGCTTCTGCTCGACCGTCATCTGGCCGGCCAGCGAACCCGCCAGGGCCAGCAGCAGCGTCAGGAGTGGCACAACCTTCCTGCACATACTTCCCTCCCGGTTGCCCAACAGGATAGCGCTTCGGTTACTCCGCCCGCTCGGCCCGCCAGCGCCGCTTCTCGGGCACACCCTTGGGATGGCAGTCCGCGCACTTGACGAAGTGGACGTTGTGGCGGCTCTTCGGGTCGCGGAAGGTGGTGTCCATCTTTTCGACGTCGAGGCCGCAGTTGGAGAGGCGCGGGTGGCAGGCCGCGCAAGAAGCGCGCGTCTGCTGGGCGTGCTTGTCGTGGCAGGCCAGGCAGCTTATGCCCTCGTGGACGCCGATGGCGGTGCGGTCGTCGCCCGAGCCTACCTGGAAGCCAGCCAGCGGCGCATGGCACTGGTAGCAGAGTCCCTGCCGCGGGTCGGGGCTCATTTTAACCGGCCGGTCCTTGTCGCGCATCGCGGGCAGCGCGAGCAGCCGGACCGGAACCGGCACGAGTTCGCGGCGGTCGAACAGCCCCAGCGACGGGCGGTGGATCTCCTGGCCGGCGCCGGCCACCGCCGCCTTCACCCACGGCCGCTTGAGCGGCTGTCCCTCGCGGTGCACCTGGTGGCAGGCCAGGCAGGGTATGGCCGGCCGTTCGGCCAGCTCGCGCGCCAGCAGCTTCCATGGGCCCGAGGTGCTGACCGGCGCGACCAGCTCGCGGATGCTGCCCTCGAAGTGCATGCCGTGGCAGCGCAGGCAGTCGTCCATCAGCAGCCGCTTCCGGTTGTGTTGCTCGTCGAGAAAGATGCGGCTGTAGGTGGCCGCGTGAGGTCCGGACTGCCAGTTGGCGTACTCCTGCTGGTGGCATTTCTGGCACCGCGCCATCACCGTGGCGAGGTCCATGTTCCGAATGCGAATCCGCTCAGGCACGTTGCCGCCCACATGCGACACCAGCCGCCGCAGGTTGCCCAGGTGGAAACCGGCGTCGAGCGTGAGCAGGCCACCGTGACAGCCATCGCAGCTCACGCTGCGGTGCGTCGAGGCCCGCCAGAGGTCGTAGGCTTGCTCGATCTCATGACAGCGGGCGCAGGAGCGCCCGACTGGCGCCTGGTAGTAGGCGGTGCCGCCGGCCAGGGCGACGAGCACCAGTGCCGCGGCGCCGGCGATCAACCACTTCCCGCGTTTCATGTCTCAGCCCCGTCCTTTCGCGCCGCGCCACGCCTTCACGATGTGCTCCGAGGCGTAGTAGCCGATGCCCATGATGGTCAGCACCGGGTTGAATCCGCCGTTGGTGACGTGGACGCTGCCGTCCACGACGTAGACGTTGTCCACGTCATGCACGCGGCAGTGTTTATCGACCACCGACGTCTTCGGGTCGCTGCCCATGCGGCAGGTGCCGGCCTGGTGCTGGCCGCCGCTCAGGCCCGGCCCGGTGACGCTCTTCCAGGCGAAGGTCGCGCCCGCCTCCTTCAGCCAGGCTTCGGCCTTGCCGGCGAGGAAGCGGCCGAGCTCGATGGTGTGCGGGTGCTTGTAGCCGGACATGCGGACCACCGGGACGCCCCAGTGGTCCTTGACCTTCGGATCGAGCTGCACGCGCGATTCGAAGACCGGCATCTCCTGGACCGGACCTTTGACGCCGACGCTGCGCCGGTACCACTGGCGCATGAAGTCCTTGTGCGCCGGGCCCCACCTGGGCGCCGAGGCCGGAAGCTGCCCCACGAACTGGTAAGGCAGCCGGATGAACTCGTTGGCCAGCATCCCTCCGCCGCGCAGCCCCTTGTTGCCGTGGTTGTAGTCGCAGGCGGCGATGCCGGCGCCCGGCCCGATGTCGTCGTAGGCGTCGTGGTCGAACAGCCCGAACGCGCCCGAGTAGCCGTGGCCTTGCAGGTTTCGCCCGACCCAGTCGTAGCGGTTGCCCAGCCCGTTGGGGAACAGCTTGCTCCTGGAGTTCAGCAGCAGGCGGGCCGACTCGATGGCCGCGCAGGAGACTGCCACCAGGTCGGCCGTCTGCGTCTGAAGCCGGTCGTTGGCATCGAAATAGGCGACGCCGGTGGCCCGGCCGCGCGAGTCGTTGATGATCTCCTTGGCCACGCACTCGGTGCGCAGCTCGCAGTTGCCGCTGGCCAGCGCCTTAGGGATCACCGTGTTCTGCGTGCCGTTCTTGGCGTCCACCTCGCAGGCGAAGCCCACGCACCAGCGGCAGCGCATGCAGGCCGGCCGGCCGTTGTAGGGCACGCTGTTGCGCAGCATCGGGATGTCGAACGGGTGCAGCCCCAGCCGCTTGGCCGCCGGCTTGAGGATCTCGTGCTCACGGTTGGGCGCCAGCGGCGGCATCGGCAGCGGCTTCTTGCGCGGAGCGTGAAACGGATCGGGGGAGACGTCGCCCGAGACGCCAATCTCGTACTCGGCCTTCTCGTAGTAAGGTTCGAGGTCCTGGTAGGTGATGGGCCAGTCCTCGAGCGTCGAGCCCTCGGGGCAACCGTAGATGGAGCGCATGCGGAAGTCCTGCTCCATGAACCGCCAGGCCATCGCGCCGTAGGTAAGCGTGCCGCCGCCGACGCAGGCGGCGTTGTTGTTGTATCCCGGCTCGCTGGCGCGGACGAGGCGCTCGCGCCCGTTCTGGTCCACGATGACGCGCGGATGGCGCTCGTCGTCGGGGCCGGAGCCGTTGCCGAGCACTGAGGTGCGCTGGTTGCGCAGGTCGTCCTTGCGGCAGTCGAACGCGGTGAGCCACCTGCCGCGCTCCAGCAGGACCACGCTCAGCCCCGCCTCGGCCAGCTCTTTGGCGACGATGCCGCCGCCGGCGCCGGCCCCGACCACAACTGCGTTGACGTGTTTCATGTCCGGCTCCCTTGCGGCTTCGTCAAGTCGTACTGGGCCCGCCCGCGCACGGGGATGAGCGGCACCCCCAGCATCTTCCAACTCACCGCGTCGCGGTTGCCGCCGTGGCGCGGATCGCCGTAGAAGCCCTGCATGGCGTGGGCCACCACCAGGCTGAAGAACTGCTGCGCCTCGCCGGTGAGGCCGTTGAGCAATTCGGTCTGCTGCCCAGCCGCCAGTTGCGCAAAGCGCTTCCCGTGGCGCGCCGCGCTAGCCTGCTCGATCGCGGCTACTCCCTTGCGGTACGCCTCTTGATAGCGCCGGAAGTGCCCCATCAGGTGGCGGTCGATGTAGTGGATCACCCCGGCTTGCGTGGCGCCGGGGTCCTGGTCGGCCGGGATGATCTGCTCACAGAACGCGCTGACGGTTTCGGCCTCTTCCGTGGTGAAGAAGCGCCAGGGACTCTTGCGCCCGCCGCAGCCGGCCAGCGGCGCGGCCGCGGCCGCGGCCAGGAACCTCCGCCGCCGCAGTTGTTGAAGTTGCTTCATGCTCATACTCCCGAATTGGATATAGATACCACACCCAGCGGGTCCCCGCCGGACATATAGTAGATACTGAGGTGTCTCATGGTTTGGAGGCTTAGCCTGAGTCTCGCCATTGGTTGCGCCATTGCCTGGGCCCAGGAATCGCGGGCCACCATCATCGGCCGGGTCAGCGACCCGAGCGGCGCCGTCGTGGTCGGCGCGAAAGTTCAAGCCATCAACACTGCCACCAATACCGGCGCCTCGTCGGTGGCCAACGAGCAGGGGAATTACGAGATCCCCTATCTGCTGCCGGGCGTTTACCGTGTCGAGGTGGAGATGGCCGGCTTCAAGAAGTCGGTGCGGGATGGCATCGAGCTGCGGGTCAGCGACCGCATGACGCTGGATTTCACGCTGGAGGTGGGCAACCTCGCCGAATCGATCGTCGTCACCGGCGAGACGCCGTTGCTCGAAGCGGCCAACGCCTCAATCGGCATGGTGATGGACGAGCGGCGGGTGACCGAGCTGCCGGTGGTGGGCGGCAATCCGTTCTACCTGTCGCGCCTGGCGCCCGGCGTTCTCTCCAGCGGCGGCCGCTACGCCGGCAACCCGATGGACACCGGCGCGGCCACCGACATTATCGTCAACGGCACCCGCGGCGGCTCCAGCGAGGTCAGCGTCGATGGCGCTCCCAACATGTCCGAGCGCAACTCCGTCTTCTCGCCTCCGCAGGACATGGTCCAGGAGTTCAGGATCCACACCGCCACCTTCGACGCCAGCATAGGCCACTCGCCGGGCGCGGTCACCAACGTTAGCATGAAGTCCGGCGCCAACGTTTTGCACGGCGCCAGCTCGTTGTTTGACTCCCGTATCCGGGCCGTTCCGTGGCACACCAACCGTTTCATCTATGACCCGACCACCGGGCCGATCACCCCGGAGAAGAAAGAGCGCGCGCTGCAAGGCTGGCTGCACCAACGCTGGGACGCCTCGATGAGCGGGCCGGTCCTCATCCCGCGCCTCTTGGACCGCCGCAATGGCACGTTCTGGACCTTCGGCTACGAGGGCCTCTACATCCTCCGGAATTTGAGCGGCACCTACACCGTGCCCACGCTGGCGCAACGCAAGGGCGACTTTTCCGAGCTGCTCAGGGTCAGCTCCCGTTACCAGATTTACGACCCGGCCACCATCCAGCCGGCGCCGGCCGGGCGCTTCAGCCGCCAGCCGCTCGCGGGCAACATCATCCCCGCCAGCCGCATCGACCCGATGGCGCTGAAGTTCCTCCCCTACTGGCCCGAGCCGAATCAGGTCACCACCGCCGACGGCCGCCAGAACTACTTCCGCACCCGCGACATCAACCGCGACAACCGCACCATGGTCGGCCGGCTCGACCACAACTTCAGCCAGAACCACCGCTTCTTTTTCCGCCTCAACAACAGCCAGCACGACAACAAGGAGAACACGCTGCCCACCATCGCCACCGGCAACATCATAGACCGCACCGGCTACGGCGTGGTGCTCGATGATGTGTACGTCTTCAACCCGCAGCTCCTGCTCAACCTCCGCTACGGTCTCACTTACAACGCCCAGATCACCGCGCGCTTCAGCCAGGGGATCGACCTCGCATCGTTCGGCTTCCCGCGGAGCCTGCTGGAGGAGATCCGCGCCAAGAACGCCTCGGCGGGCATCGCCTTCCCGCAGATCACCGTTGACGGGCTGACCGGACTGGGCGACACCGGCGGCGTCACCTTCACCACCTACTACCAGACCTTCGGCGGAACGCTCACCAAGCTGACCGGGGACCACAGCCTGCGCATCGGCGCCGAGTACCGGCTGATGCGGGAGAACGGTTACAACTACGGCAACGTCGCGCCGCGCATCGATTTCGGCACCGGTTGGACGCGCGGGCCGATGGACAACTCGACGGCCGCTCCCATCGGCCAGGGCATGGCCTCGTTCCTCTTCGGTGTGCCCACCGGCGGCAACATCAACATCAACGCCTCCCGCGCCGAGCAGTCCAGCTACACCTCGCTTTTCGTGCAGGACGACTGGCGGCTGACCGCCCGGCTGACGCTGAACATCGGGCTGCGCTACGAATACGAAAGCCCGACCACCGAGCGGTTCAACCGCACCATTCGCGCCTTCGACTTCACCACGCCCAGCCCGATCGCGGCCCAGGCGCTGGCCAACTACACGAAAGCCCCGATCGCCGAGGTCCCGGCCGCGAGTTTCCGCACCCTGGGCGGGCTGCTGTTTGCCGGGGCAGGCGGACAACCGCGCGACCTGTGGGCCGCGGATAAGAACAACTTCGCGCCCCGCATCGGCCTGGCCTACCAGCTCAACGCCAGGACCATCCTCCGGACCGGCTACGGCATTTTCTACGACGTGGTGGGCATCGACCGCCAGGACGTCAACCAGGGCGGCTTCAACCAGCCGACCAACCTTATCCCCAGCCTCGACAACGGCCTCACGTTCCGCGCCACGCTGTCGAACCCGTTCCCAGATGGCCTCCAGCTTCCGGCCGGCGCTTCCGGCGGGCTGGGGACGTTCCTCGGGCGTGGCGTCAGCTTTTTCGACGGGAATCCGCTCAACCCCTACCACCAGCGCTGGTCCTTCTCGGTGCAGCGCGAATTGCCGCAGCGCATCGTCTTCGAGGCCGCCTACGTCGGCAACCGCGGCACCAAGCTGGCCGTCAACCGGAACCTGAACGCGGCGCCGCGTCAATACTACTCAACTTCGCCGGTCCGCGACCAGCGGACCATCGACTTCATGAGCGAGCAGGTGACGAACCCGCTCGCCGGTATTGCCGACTTCGCCGGCACCGGACTCAGCGGCGTCCGCGTCGGCCGTAACCAGCTTCTGCGCCCCTATCCGCACTTCGGCGACATCTCGGTGAACCTGCCCGCCGGCTACTCTTACTACCACTCGCTCCAGGTGCGGGCCGAGAAGCGGCTTTCCAGCGGCTTCAACTTTCAGGCTGCCTGGACGTGGTCGAAGTTCATGGAGGCCATGGCCTACCTCAACGACACGGATCCGGTTCCCGAGAATGTCGTTTGCAGCCAGGATTTCACCCACCGCTTCGTGCTCAGCGGCATCTACGAGCTGCCCTTCGGCAAGGGCAAGCCGATCGCCCGCAACGCCGGCGGCCTGGTGAATGCCCTGATCGGCGGCTGGCAGCTCCAGGGCTGGTTCGAAGGCCAGACCGGCGATGCGCTCGGCTTCGGCAACGCCATTTTCTACGGCGATCTGAAGAACATCCCGCTGCCGGTGAGCCAGCGGACCAGCGAGCGCTGGTTCAACACCGAGGCCGGCTTCGAGCTCGACACGGCCAAGCAACTGGGCTGGAACATCCGCACGCTCCCCTCGCGCTTCAGCGGCATCCGCGCCGACGGGATCAACAACTTCGACCTGTCGCTGTTCAAGAACTTCCGCATCAAGGAACGCCTGAAGGCGCAGTTCCGCATGGAGTCGTTCAACGCGCTGAACCACGTCCAGTTCTCCGGGCCCAACACCACGCCGACCTCGACCGCCTTCGGCTCGATCACCGGCGAGAAGGGCCACGGCCAGCGCCAGCTCACCTTCGCCATCAAACTCCTGTTCTAGATTAATTCGGTGACAGGCTACGCTTTCACTTATTTAATGAAAGTCGTGCGAGGCGGTGGCCGCCGCCGGGGCCGGGAAGGGCGCGATGCGGCGGGCAACTCTCCCGCACCGGCCGGCGGCGCAACGGGGCGGCTCAGAGCCTTCTCGATTTCGTCCGTCACCTTCACCCAGAGGTCCTCCTGCCGGACCTTCGACATTTTCTTCAGCGGCTTGGAGGGATCGTTGACGGCCTGAAATTGGGAAAGGCTCTTTGTCTGCTTAAAGCGGCAAGGCTTGATGATGACAGGCAGGATAACCACTCCCTCGTTCTCCGCGGCGGCCAACAGGGACGGCAACTCGTCGGTCGTGATGAAATCCGAGGAGAGGAAATCCTGGCTCACCAGCAGCACGGCCACCTTGGCGGTGCGGAGGGCCCTCCGGATCTGATCCCGCCACTTCTGGCCCGGCCGGATCATAGTGTCATCCCACCACTCCACGGCGGCTTCTCGTCCGAGCGATTTCAGAAAGACCTGGAGCCGTTCCAGACAATCACGGTCTTTGTGGCTGTAACTGATGAATACTTTGGTTCGCGGAGCTTGGGTGGCCATCCTGCTACCGGAATAATGTCACAGGCGGACTGGGGCTGGCAAGGCGACGGAAACTCACCCGCCATCGGGGAATTTAGTGAAAGCGTAGCCTGTCACCGAAATTAATGAAAGTCGTGCGAGGCGGTGGCCGCCGCCGGGGCCGGGAAGGGCGCCACGCGGCGGGCCTTCACCGAGTGCACGCCGTTCGAGTTCTGGAGCACGCCGTCGACGAGCAGGAACGGCTCCTCGACCAGCACCATCCGGTCGTGCTCGAACACCTCCGGCTCCACCATGACGTTGGCGATGCCGGTCTCGTCCTCCAGGCTCAGGAAGACCAACCCCTTGGCGGTGGCCGGCCGCTGGCGCACGATGACGCAGCCGGCCACCCGCACGCGGCAGCCGTTCGCGAGGCGCTTCAAATCGGCGGCGCGCGCCACGCCGAGCGTGTTCATCGCCTCGCGGCAATAAGCCATCGGATGCGGGCCGACGGTCAGCCCGGCGCCACGGTAATCGGCCAGCAGACGCTCCTCGACGCTCATCGGCGCGAGCGGTGAAGCCGCCGCCGGCTCCTCGAGCTCGCCGAACAGCGGGCCCGCCGGCCGCGCGGCTCGCCCGGCGCGCCAGAGCGCGTCACGGCGGTGCCTCGCCTGAAGGCCGTTCAGCGCGCCGACCTCGGCCAGCTTGTTCAGCTCGTCCTTGCGCAGCTCGGGCACGCGCCGGGCCAGCTCCTCGATGCTCGCGAACGGCTGCCGCGCCCGCTCGCGCACGATCGCCCGCGCCGCCTGCTCGCGCAGGCCCTTGACGTACTTCAGGCCGAGGCGGAGGACGTGTCCGCTCCCTGACGGTCGCGGCTCGGATTCAATCGTGCAGGGCCAGTCCGAGCGGGTCACGTCGATCGGCTGGACCCGCAACCCGTGCCGCTGCGCGTCCTTGATGATGGTCGCGGGATGGTAGAAGCCCATCGGCTGGTTGTTGAGCAGCGCGGCGGTGAAGGCGGCCAGGTAGTGGCACTTCAGCCAGGCGCTGGCGTAGGCCAGCAGCGCGAAGCTGGCCGCGTGCGATTCGGGAAAGCCGTAGAGCGCGAACGAGGTGATCGACTGCACGATGCGGTCCTGCGCCGGGCCGGCGATGCCGTTCCGGTCCATGCCGCGGCGCAGCTTCACCTCGACCTCTTTCATCCGCGCCTCGGAGCGTTTGTGGCTGAAGGCGCGCCGCAGCTCCTCGGCCTCCCCTCCGGTGAAGCCGGCGGCGATCATCGCCATCCGCAGCAACTGCTCCTGGAAGATGGGCACGCCCAGCGTCCGCCGCAGCACCGTCTCCAGCGACGGGTGCAGGCACTCGGGCGCTTCCCGTCCCTGCCGCCGCTTCAGGTACGGATGGATCATCTTGCCGACGATCGGTCCGGGCCGCACGATGCCCACCTGCACCACCAGGTCATAGAAGCGCGCCGGCCGCATGCGCGGCAGGATGGCCTGCTGGGCGCGGCTCTCCACCTGGAACATCCCGATGGTATCGGCCCGTTGCAGCGCGTCGTAGACGAGCGGGTCGCCGGGCGGCAGGCGGGCCAGATCGACCTCCTCGCCGTAGTGCTCGCGGATCAGCGGGAGCGTCTCCTCCAGCACCGCCATCATGCCCAGGCCCAGCAGGTCCACCTTGATGAGCCCCAAGTCCGCGCAGTCGTCCTTGTCCCACTGCACCACCACCCGGCCCGGCATCGTGGCCGGCTCCAGCGGCACCACCGCGTCCAGTTGCCCGGCGCATATCACCATGCCGCCCGAGTGCTGGCCGAGGTGCCGCGGCAGGTCCTGCACCGCCCGGTAAAGCTCGATGAATTTCTGGATCCGCGGGTGGCTGAGATCGAGGCCGGCGTCGCGGAACTGGCGTTCGGTGGTGTCCTCGGGCGCATGCCACTCCCAGCCGCGCACCAGGGTGGACAGGCGCCCCAGCACCGCCTCCTCGAAGCCCAGCGCCTTGCCTACCTCGCGGGCGGCCGAGCGCCCGCGATAGGTGATGACGTTGGCGGTCATGGCCGCGCCGTGCCGGCCGTAGCGCTCGTAAACGTACTGGATGACGCGCTCGCGCTGGACGCCGCTGGGCAGGTCGAGATCGATGTCCGGCCACTCGCCGCGCTCCTCCGAGAGGAAGCGCTCGAACAGCAGCTCCATGCCGACCGGGTCCACGGCGGTGATGCCGAGCGAGTAGCAGACGGCGCTGTTGGCCGCCGAGCCGCGCCCCTGGGCCAGGATGCCCTGCTCGCGGCAGAAGCGCACGATGTCCCAGACGATCAGGAAGTAACCTTCCAGTTTCAGCTTTTCAATTAGAGCCAGCTCGCGCTCGATCTGGCGGCGCGCCCGCTCGTGATAAGGGCGGTAGCGGCGGCGCGCGCCCTCGTCGGTGAGCCGGCGGAGCAGCGAGGCCATGCTCTCGCCCGGCGGGACCGGGTAGCGGGGAAACTCGTAGCCCAGCTCGGCCAGCGTGAACGCCAGGCGCGCTGAAAGTTCGGCGGTGTTGGCGATGGCCTCGGGCAGGTCGGCGAACAGGCGCGCCATCTCCGCCGGCGGCTTCAGGCGCCGCTCCGCGTTGCGCGCCAGCAGGCGGCCGGCGGTTTCGAGCGTGCGCTTGTGGTGCACACAGGTGAGCACGTCCAGGATCTCCCGCTCCTCGGGCCGGGCGTGGCGGACGCCGTTGGTGGCTAGCAGCGGCAGCCCGAGCGAGCGCGCGATCTCGACCAGCGCCTGGTTGCGCGCCTCCTCCTCGCGGTCGAGGTGCCGCTGGACCTCGACGTAGACATTGCGTGCGCCGAACGCGGCCGCCAGCCACTCCAGACGCTTGCGGTCCAACTGGCTGGCAAGGCAGATGAGACCCTGGGCGTGCTCGACGATCTCCTCCGGCGTGGCGGCGCCCTCGGCTTTGCTGGCGCCGAGCTTCAGCCGCGTGATCAGCCGGCACAGATTCTGGTAGCCGGCGCGGCTCTCCACCAGCAGCGGGTAGCGAATGCCGTCGTTGCAGGTCACTTCCGCGCCGATGTGCGCGCGGATGCCGGCCTTTTTCGCCGCCTGGTGGAAGCGCGGCGCGCCGTAGACGCCGTCGCGGTCGAGCAGCGCCACCGCCGCCAGATCCAGCTCCGCCGCCGTGCCGGCCAGCGCCTCCGGCAGGGAGGCTCCCTGAAGGAAGCTGAAGGCCGACCGCGCATGGAGTTCGACGTACATCACTCGACCTTCTTCTTGTGTTTGGCCCGCCGCCGCGAGGGCATGTGCTTGAGTTCCACCTTCTTATCCCGGTACTCCACCCCCGGCGGGGCCATTGGGATGCGCCGCTTGGGCCTCTTCACGACGATGGGCTGGATGGGCTTCTTCATGGCGCTATATTCCCAGCAGCCGGCGAAGTTGCTCCTCCGCTTTCCACAGCGTGTCCGGAGACAACATTCCAATTCGTTTCAGGAATCGCTGCCTGGCGATTGAGCGAACGTCGTCGCATTTGAGAAAACCGCGCCTGGGCAACCCGGTCTCCTCCGGCCCGGCCTCCACGTGCAGGGGGATGCGCTTTTCTTTCGTTGTCATGGGAATGCCACATCACCAGGCAGGGGCGCCGGCCCGCCTGCGCGTGGCCGATCGGGGTTCCGAGATCCACGAGCCAGATTTCGCCGCAAGAAGGCTGAGACGGTTTCACTCGTCCTCCAATCCATCCTTGAGAGTTGCGTCCCATTCCTCCCGCTCTTTCAGTTCCTGCTGCCACGCCTTCGAATTGGCTTTCAGTGCGGCGTAAGCACGGTTTGCCTTTTCCCAGAAGACACGCTCTTCATAAAGCTTGAGGGCCTTCTCCAGGACCGCCCGCATGGATTTCCCTTCCTGCCTGGCCAACTCGCAAAGAAGATCCTGGGCTTCCTTGCTGATGCGTATGGTCAGGGTGGACATGATCTTAGTCATAGCTTCCCTCTACATACCACTCGCCCGCCAGCCGGTCGAGGTAGAGGCGGTAGAGCGCGCCGTCGGTGAGGGCCACGTCCCACTCGTCGCGCGAGAAGGCGTCGGGACGCCACCAGTCGCCCGCGGTGCGCCAGGGGCCGGCCCGCGCCGTCACCCGGCCCCACACCGCGCCGGCCCGCACCAGTGCCGGCTGGCCAGCGGGCGCTTCCACCTCCGCCCGCAGCGGCGGGCGGAACAGGCGCAGGGTGAGCAGCCGCGCCCGCTCGCGGCGGGGCTGGCCGCGGGCGGCGGAGAAGTGGCTGAAGCGCTTCACCCGAAACGCGTCCGGCCGGTGCGTGTCGGTGAGTTCCGGCGCGCCGACATTCCCTTCGCCGACCACGTGCGCGATCCGCGCCAGCGTCAGCTCCAGCTTCTCCGGCTCGGGCGCCAGCGGGACGAACATCCCGTTTTGCACCACGCGCGGGCTGGCCGGCCCGGCGGAAAGCAGCACCGCCGTCACCGGCGCAGGCGGCGGGTGCGCATCCAGGTCGAGCTGGAGAAGTTTCAGGAACGTCCGGCTGTCGCGCATCGGGAATGGCAGGCGGTGCGCCCGCTCGTGCTCGCTCTGGTCGGTGAGCTTCAGCCGCACGCGGAGTTCATTGGCAGCCAGGCCCCGCGCCTCCAGCCGCGCGCAGAGCTGGTTCAACAGGCGCGCCAGGATGAACAGGAGCGGCTCCAGCAGCGCCACCGGATATTCCAGCTCGATGGTCTCCTCAAAAAGCGGCGGAGGATCGGCGGGCGCCAGCGGGCGGTCGCCAGCGCCGCGCGCCAGCTTCCGGAGCCGCACTCCCTCCGGCCCCAGGCGCTCGGCGACGCCCGCTTCCCCGAGCCGGGCCAGGTCACCGCAGGTGCGAATGCCCCACAGGACAAAGGTGTCGGCGATCTCCGGCGGAGGCGAAAGAACCGCCACCGGCAAAGGGGCGAGCGCACCGGCTTCCTGGCCGGGCCCGATGACAGTTATGCCGGCGCGGCCGCGGGCCGCGTGAACAGCGGCGTCGGGATTGCTCGCGATGGCAACGCGGGCGTCCAGACCCAATGCGGCGGCGCGCCGGGCAAGCGCAGCGGCGAGCTCACGCGGCGAGCCGAACAGGTTCTCCGTGCCGCCGATCGCCAGCACCACCGCGTCCGGCGCCGTCTCCTCCACCAGGGGTGAGAAGGCCGAGGCGCACTCGTAGAGCGCCGCGCGGCCCGTGCAACGGGGCAGGCCAGGGACATGGAGGCAGGCGAACATGGCTCACCTCTGGCACGCCACCCATCCGCTTTCCGCCGCGAAAGCCGCCGGCGCCGGACGAACCGGCTTGCGGGGGATTGCCTGTAGCGCCACGCCCCGCAGCAGGCGCGCGTTGGGCGCGCCGGACCAAACGACGCTCTCCTTTTTCATCTCCAGCAGCAGCGAGACGCACGAGCCGGCGCATGGCTCCCGCCCCACCACGATCAGCAGGGTGGGCGTGTTCTCAATGGCGCGGCGCAGGCGGAACCACGAGGCCAGAGGAATGCGCCGGGCGATCCGCGGGGCGACGCCGGCGATGTCCAGAACAATGAGGCCGAACCCGCCGGCGTTCACCAGCAGGTCCGCGGCTTTCAGGGCGTGCTCCGGGTTGCCGGCGCAGCGCACCCACAACAGCCGGTCCAGATCGACGCCCGCCGCGGCCGCCGAGGCGGGATCGAAGGCGTCGCACGCGTCCACCACCGCGCAGGTTTCCTGGCGGGCCGCGGCATCGGCCAGGATGGAGACCAGCAGGCTGGTGCGGCCCGAGGAGGCGGGACCGAAGATCTCGGTGACGGCTCCGCGGGGAAGCCCCCCGGTGAGGCGGTCAATCGGCGCCACCCCGGTGGCGACGGTTTCCGGCGCCGCCCGCGGGCGCCAGCCCAAACGGGACAGGAGGTCCGCCTGGATGAGGGGTGCGGAGCTCATGGGAGGTGCCTTTCGCCTTTTCTTCGCCTACCGGTAGTGTGCCAGATTCCCGCCGGCGTGTCAAGGGGGTGCCGACTTTTGCAGGAATCTCGGGACTTTGGCGGGACAGAGGGCTGCGGAGCAGGAAGCAACGGAGCCGGCACTGGGGCTTGGCTTTGGGAGGCGTTGAAGCCGAGACGGGCTCTCAGTGGTGGCATTCCAAAGCGGAGGGACCGAGTTGTCAAAGATCAGTGCGGCGCCGTAGCCCTACCGGCGCCGGGTTTGGATCAACTGGTGTCTGGCGGAGCGCGGCTGCAGAGGTTGAGCCAAAGATAGTCGGCCAGATGGATGGCGCTGCGGACACCGTGATCGCCGCGATGCAAGTAGCGCAGCCGGTAGAGCCGCTCGATGACCAGCGCCAGCAGGA
>JBBTDS010000638.1:0-2313 GCA_038060875.1 Acidobacteriota bacterium
CCGACCACAGCGCCCGTTCTCCAGCCTCCAACCCTTCCCCAGTGTCTGAATCGCAGACATCGGGAGAGACAAGTCAGGAGACTTATCCTACGGTGGTGGGTTATAATCCTCGCGTGGTGAAGCTCACTCTTTGTTTGCTGCTCACTTCACTGACCGCCGCCGGGCAGCCGGCCCTGCTGGACCTGGTCATGCCGGAGGCGAAGGCGGTCATCGGCGTCAACGTCCAGCGCATCCAGGCTTCGCGGTTCGGCCAGTTCGTCTTCTCCCAGATTCCGGCGCAGGCGCCGGAGCTGCGCGAGCTGATCCAGGCCACCGGGCTCGACCCGACGCGCGACCTCCACGAGGTGGTGGTGGGAGTAGCGGGCGAGGCCGGACGCAACCGCGTGCTGCTGCTGGTGCGCGGCACGTTGGACGGCCGGCGGCTGCTGGCGCTGGCCAGGAGCAGCGGCGCGCAGTCCGAAACCTACGGCGGCGTGGAGATCGTCCTCAAGCGGGACAAAGAGCCGATGGCGGTGGCGTTTCTGAAAGAGGGGATACTGGTGGCCGGCGACCCCGTGGGCGTGTGCGGCGTAATCGCCTGGCAGGGGCAGCCCGCCCGCCTCGCGCCCGGCTTGAGGCAGAAGGCGGCCGAGCTCAGCGCCGGCCGCGATGTGTGGTTTGTCTCGACGGTGCCGGTGGCCGAGGCGGCCGCGCAGGTGCCGAGTCCGCAGATGAAGAGTGTTCTCCAGGGAGAGACCCTGAAGTCGATCGAGCAGGTCTCGGGCGGCCTGCGCTTCGGGCCGAGCATCGAGTTCTCGCTCAACGCGGTGACGCGCAGCGAGGAGGACGCCACCAACCTCGCCAACGCCCTGCGCTTCCTCATCGGGCTGGCCCGTTCGCGCCAGCCGGCCGCGGCCTCGTTCACCGAGGACCTGAAGGTCACTGGGCGAACGATGAACCTGTCGGTGTCGATCCCCGAGGCGGAGGTGGAGAAGATGATCCTGGCCACGCGCAAGGCCGCGCCAAAGGCCGCCGAGCCTGCCAAGCCCGCCGAGACCGGCATCACGGTTTACTCCTCGCCCAGCGACATGGGCGTGGTGAAGATCCCGCCGCCGAAGAACTGAGACCCAGCTTTCGGTTCACGCCGGGTGTGTAATGCCTCGCAACGGGAGGCGCCATGCGCCTGCTACTTGCCTTCTTCCTTGCCCTGCCGCTCTTTGCCCAGCCGGGCCGCGGCACCATCCTTGGTACGGTGGCGCCCAACGTCATTGTGGTGAACGTGCCTGTCTGGCAGCACTGGGTGAACACGTTCGCGGATCTCTCGCCCAGCGTGCGGCCGGCCACCTGGCAAGGCAGCCTGGGCGGCATCAGCGTCAACGGCCAGCGGGAGAAGGCCACCATCTTCAATTTTGACGGCACGTCGGCGCAGTCCCCGCACTCCAACGTCGAGACCATCGCGCCGTCGATCGACGCGGTGGCCGAGTTCAAGATCACCACCGAGATTCCCTCGGCCAAGTTCGCCGGCACCGCCGGCGGGCCCATCTACGGCAAGAACCGCCCGTTCTTCTTCGCCAGCTTCCAGGGCACGCGGCACCCCTACGCCAACCCGCAGGTGCTTTCGCTGCCCGATCCGAGGTGGATCGGCGGGGACTTCTCGGGCTACCGGCAGATCTACGATCCGCAATCGAGCACTTACGACGCGGCCACGAACCGCTGGTCGCGCGTGCCCTTCGTCGGCAACCAGATCCCGGCCAGCCGGCAGGACCCGGTAGCGCGGAAGATCGCGCCGTACTTCCCGGCCCCCAACCGTCCGCCCACCATGCACCCCTGGGGGCCGGCCAGCAACTTCCTGCGATGTTCCTCAAGCGGCTAGGCCGATCTCCCGGAAGAGCCCCTGCATCGCGATCTGTAGCGTGTCATAGCAGTGGTCCAGGGGCGTGGCATTGGTGGGTCGCGCCCCCCGTTTCCGATGGCAGGCGTTGGCCAGCAATGGCTGGAGGACCTTGTCTCGTAAAACGAGTAGCGCAGTCATGGCCCGGATGCCAACGCAGGTCAATGTATAGTGGTGGGTGTTCCCGATTCTCTCGGCCAGACCCTTGGCGCGGAGTTTCTTCAGATCGTAGGCCGCTTGCCGCGGCCCGTAGTTCTCCCCGCTCGGTCCCGCTATCCGGCGGACTTTGCGCATCACCTCGGAGGCCGTGAATCCCCCCGGCGAGACCGCCAGCGCCAGCGTGGATCATCGACAAGAGCCTGGTCAGCGAGCGGGTGGTGATCGACATGGTGGTGGCCAAATACAGCGACCATCTGCCGTTGTATCGGCAGAGCGCGATCCTG
>JBBTDS010000639.1:0-4887 GCA_038060875.1 Acidobacteriota bacterium
TCCATGAGATCACAATTCCTTAACATGCGCAATTACTTATGACGCTGTGTTTAGTTCAACCGTCTCTCCCAACGCCGTCGTGTCCCTCGACGCGTGGTAAACATTGACCGCTGTGTTTAGTCAGATTAATCCATCGCACCTCCGCGGCGCTGGCGAGCCAGTAGAACACAACCAGGGCAGGAAGCCATGTGTGTCTCAGATGTCGTGACATAGCAGTAGCGCCTGACCCTTGACGGTGGAAAGCCGCGTGCGACATACCTCACCAGGCCTCTGCACCAGGGGTGCAGCCGGCAGCGCGGCGAGCTGTTGCATTCCTCTCACTGGCTTGCCTACCAATAGAACTTCAGTGCCATCTGCACCTCGCGCGGGGAGTTGGCTTGGCAGGTCACCTTGCCGAACAGCGCGCTGTTCACCGTGGACTGCGGGCCGCAGAATTGCGGATGATTCAGCGCATTGAACGATTCCAGCCGGTACTGGATGCGCGCCCCCTCGCGGACCACGCTCAGCGGAATGTCCTTGAACAGCGAAAGAGCGGCGGTGTTGGTGCCGGGCATGCGGACGGGCAAGGTGCGCGGGGCGTTCCCGATGGCGTACCGCGGCGGTCGCGTGGCGGCTTGCGGATTGGCGAAATACTGATCGCGCCAGTTAGGCCCAGCGTTTCGCTCCAGTCTGGCCACGAGGTTTGGCCGCTGGCTCCCGTAGGTGGGCAGGCTTTGACCGCCCTGTAGTCCGAGCGTGATGGGCTGGCCCGAGTCGAAGCGCCAGCTCCCGTTGGTCTGCCATCCGCCCAGCAAAGCGTCCACCCAGGCGTTCCAGTTCTTCCCCCAGGCCCTGCCGCGGCCGAAGGGAAGCTGGTAGACGTAGGTGAGGTTCAGCACGTGCGCGATGTCGTGCAAACTCAAAGACCGCTCCAGGTAAAGCCGGTTAGGGTTCTGAACCCCGACCGAGCCCCCCAGCCAGGTGACGCCGCCGCCGCCCGTCGAGGCGTCGTCGATGGATTTTGAGAAGGTGTAGTTGCCCAGGAACTGGAGGCCCTTGGACAGCCGCTTCTCCACCCGGAGCTGGAGGCCGTGGTAGATGGAGTTCGACGTCGGCGAGTCCATCTTGCTCACGCCAGTGAAGTGCGAGAACGGCCGCAGAAGCTGGAACCTGCGAACCGTCGCGGTCGAGAGCGAGCTTTGCGGATCGGTGATCACGCCGTAAAAGGGATTGGGGACGAAGGTCTGGAGAGCGGCAATCTCGCCTTCCGGCAAGGTCTCCACCCAGGCGCCGAGATGGGAGAGGCTGGTCTCTCCGCCGAAGTACAGCCTGGTGCCTTTGGCGCCCACGTAGTTAGTGTCGATGAGGATCCCCCAGGGCATCTGCCGCTGGACGCCGAAACTCCAGGTCTGCGTATACGGCGTGGCGTTTTGCGTTTTCATCGGGCCCCCGACGCCGCGGCCGATGTTAGTGAGACTCCCGAGAGAACTGCCCGGCGGGAAGTCGATGCCACCGGGAAACGCATTACCCAGTCTGGCCCAGGGCGTTGCGGCGTCGCTCTGGTAGGTGGGAACCCACGGCGTGCTCTGGGTGAAGCCGGTGAAGCCGCCCGTGCCGGTTCCCGAGGCACCCACCCTGCTCGGGTTGTAGAAAACGCCGTAGCCTCCACGAAAGACCGTCGATTCCTTCAGGCGATAGGCGAACCCGAAGCGCGGGCCCCAGTCCTTCCAATCCGTGTGGAAAGGCTTTCGCTCCTTGTCACCCGCAAAGACGAGGCCGCCGCGCAGGTCCCCAAACCCGGGTACCCGCAGAGGCGCCGGCGCATCCGGGGCAAACCAGCTCATGCGGTTGAAGCGCTCCGTTCGCGGCGTCTGCACCTCCCAGCGCAGCCCGAGGTTGAACGTCAGCCGGTCGGTGAGGCGCCAGTTGTCCTGAAAGAACGCCGAGTACTTGAAGTTCTGCGTGCTCACCTCGAGCGGGATTTCGTAGTTCCCGGTGCCGAAGCCCATTAGGAAGGAAGCCATCGCGTCCCCGCCCCCCGTGTTCGGCAATTGCGAGGAGCCGTTGAAGTCGAAGTAGAACATGCCCCAGGGCCCGCCGGGCTGGGTGAAATTCAGCCGGTGCATCCGCGCCTCGCCGCCGAACTTCAGCTCGTGGTGCCCCTCCATGCGGCTGACGCTGACCGGCAGGTGGTGCGTTTCCTGGGCGTAGTTAATCACCGACCAGGGTTTGGTCCCCACCGAGCGCGCCCCATCCGCCCCCACGTAGCCGCCGTAAACATAGATCGTGGGCACGGCGTTGTAGCCCGAGGACTTGTAATAGGCCGGCAGCCCCAGCTCTTTCTCGACGTCGAAGCCCTTGTATCTAACGTGCGGTCCGGGCCTCTTCATTAGCCCGCGGGTGAAGCCGTAAGAAGCGCTGACAACCGTGGTCGGGCTCAGCGTCTCCGTGTAGTTTAAGGCCACTCCGGTGGGCCCGGTGTGCTCATCGCCGATCGAGCACGGGTCGCCCGGGTTGTTGAAGCAGTTGAAGTTGTCGAACAGATTGCGTCCCATCGAAAGCCGCGCGTTCAGCAGGCGCCGGTCGCTGAAGCGATGGTCGACCTTCAGGTCCCACTGGTTGCCGGAGAGCCGGTTGACTCCCGTTCCGATCCAGTTGAGGAAGCGGCTGTAGGAAGGGCTTCCGACTCCCACGTTCGGCAGCGGGTGGTACTGCATCATTTTGTAGGCGGCGGAATCGATCAGGTTGCCGGCCTTCAAAGGGAGTTGCCACGGGGTGCCGTTCAGCTTGGACGACCCGGGGCTGACGTACGTGCCAAGGTTGTTGAACGGGATGAACTCCGAACGCACTGCCCCACCGGCGGAGGCCGAGTAGACGCCCGAATATGGATCCCACAGTTGTCCCTGCGGGGCGGAACACCGGCCGGCCGGGCTGAACGTCCCGCCGCTCTGGGTGCAGATCTCTCCGAAGTCTCCCTCGCGCATGGCGGCGCTCGGTACGCCGGCCTGCCGCGAGTTGAACGTGGCCGAGCGTATCCCCTCGTAGTCGAAGAAAAAGAAAGTGCGGTCTTTCTTGATGGGTCCGCCGACCGTCAGACCGAACTGGTTGCGCCTCAGCGGCGGCAGCTTTCGACCATACAGATTGCTGAACCAGTTGTTGGCGTTGAGCTTGTCGTTGCGCAGGAACTCCCACGCGCTGCCGTGGAAGGCGTTGGTTCCGGACCTTGTGATCAGGTTGATGACCGTGCCGCCACTGAAACCGATCTCCGCGCTGAAGTTGTTCTGAGCGATCTTGAACTCCTGGACCGCATCCACCGAAGGCTGATACACCGCCACCTGGATGCCGCCGTTTTGCTCGTAGTTGGCCACGCTGACGCCGTCCACCAGCATGTCGGAATTGGCGTTGCGCCCGCCGTTGGAAACGAAGTTCCCTGCGAACCACGGGTTCTGCTGCGTCATGGGGCCGAAGGCGCCGCCCCGCGGCTGCGTCACGCCGGGCGTCAGGTAGGCCAAGTCCAGCACGGCGCGGCTGATCAACGGCAGGTCGTTGATGAACGTCCGGTTGACCACCTGGCCGGTCACCGCATCCTGAGTCGCCAGCAGCGGAGCTTCCGTCAGCACTTCAATCGCCTGGCTGGTCGCTCCGACCTTCAGCGACACGTCGATGCTGGCGTTCTGGTTCACGTTCAGAACAATGCTGCTTTGCGCAAACGGCGCGAAGCCGCTCGCTTCCACGCTGAGCTTGTAGTTGCCGGGAGGCAGGGACCGCAGCGTGAAGCGCCCGAGGGAATCCGTGACGGCGGTGAAGGTTGCGCCTCTGTCCACGTCCGAAAGCGTCGCCTTCGCGCCGGGAATGACGCCGCCGGAAGGGTCAGTCACGACCCCGGTCAGCGATCCGCTGTAGAACTGGCCGTAGCCGGAGTCGCTGAATACTGCCGTGAGAACCAGCAACCACATCAGAGCCGGCGTAGCAGAGCGCCGTAATAGCAATCGAATACAGGACATCGCTTTCCCTCCTCTCGCTTGTTTGATTAAATTGAAAGCACGTGAGTCGCCGACGGCGATTTTCGCCGTTGGTTGTGACCTTCGTAGTCATGGGCGACTCCTGTGCGTAACGTTAAATTCGCTTCCTCGCGTCGGCTTCGGCGCGTCCGTGGCAGGCCTGCGCCCACTCGGCGAACCTATGGTCGGCATGCCTCCCACGGAACGGAGCGTACTTGTCCGGCTCGCCCCGTAAAGCCCGCTCTGCGGTGCGACCTCTGTTGAGAATCGCCGGTCGATAGTGATCTTTTTCGCACGGGTGCACTTGATATGTCCCGAAGCCCGGCCCTCGGTCCCGAATTCAATCTCCCAATCTGCGCCCGCAGCTTGAAACCGAAGCCCGACTTGCTCGTGCCTTCGTGGTAGGTCGCAATCCGCCATCCGCGTAACGGCAGCGTCGGACACTTGAATCAGGTGCAGGAAAAAGTCCTCTCGCCGTTGGTCCTTCGGGAAAACCTCCACCCGCCATTGGCCGAACAATGGGGTAGTGTCGGGATCCGGATAACTCAGTGGCAGCGCCCAATTCCGACCGCCTGACCAAAACTGCCTGCCGGGTCCCCCAACCTTGATTATGCGGGCTCCTTCCGGCAGCAGCGTCTGGCAGAAGAGTCGGCCGCTTTCGTGAACGGCGGAGAAAGCATCGATCCGAAGCCTCGGTTCGGTCGCCGTGTGCAGAAGCCAAGATCTCCAGTACTCAGGTTTCGTTAGGGCCACCCGGCGGCGGGCAGCAGAATCGCGGGCCACAGGACCTGCTTTGCCGTTCTCGAAACCCATTTCATACGGCCTCCTCATCCCGAAATACTATACACCGGAACACTAGTGTCCGGCTATCGCTTCGGGGCCGGCCGATAACTCCAATGCTGTCATG
>JBBTDS010000640.1:0-1029 GCA_038060875.1 Acidobacteriota bacterium
CAAACGATTTTGGAATACCTGGGGGGAACTCGCCAAGATTCTTTCCGCCATCCGTGTTCAGCAAAGTGGGAGGATCTTTTCTAATTTCTACCACTGCTCCAGCTCCGAAATCTTCGGCGGAAAGTCTTCCGAGGTTCTTAAACTGCACATCAACAATGGCTGGTTTGCCAATAGTCAGGGGTCTCAGTCTTATGTGCGTAACGTGGATGTAGGGGCTTTCGGAAATAATCAGACTTCTTTCGGTGAGTCGATTCGCCGATTCCATGGCTTTGACGGAGTTTTTCGTTTCCTGCCACTGATGGTACGAAACGAAGGCATAGATGATGCTCGCTAGCGCTATTCCGGCGGTGAGCCCTACCATGAGCCGTTCGGCCGGGGTCCATTTTGGCCTCAGATTGTGCTCTCGTGCTTCTCGTTCGTGGGGGCGTGGCTCTGCTGGGTGTTCATTGGGTGGGTGGTCGGAAGCCTTCGCCGATGGAGAAGCAATGCTTGGCTCGGCCGCGGTCGATTTCGCAGGTGGGGGTTGGTTGTGGCGCTTTTTGCTGTATCGGTTTACCTTGCCCATGTCGGAATTAGTTCCCCAACTGATCGAGTCCCCATCTAATAACCTCGGCCGTCAAGGCGCGGCGCCGCACGAGGAATTCCTCATAACGCATATGTTCCCAGCCCTCCGGGAGCGCGTGCAGGCGGCACATCTGGTCCCATTCGGCAGGCGTGAAGCGTTCGCGCATCCTCGGCAGGTATTCCGCCGGCGGGGCGTCGCTGATGGCGATGTCGTCCGGCCACTCCACCAGGGCGATGTTCGCCGCTTGGTTGATCAGCTTAAGGTCGGTGATGCCCTGCGACTCCAACCAGGCTCGCGGGAAAAGGTGGTGCCGGTCCAGCGCCTTCTTCTTTGATTTCAGGGCCGGGTCGAACAAGTCCGCGATCCTCTTCTTCGAGAACAGGACGGGCGCCTTCAGCAGGTTTTGCGCAGCGTAGTAAGCGAAGACCGCCGGACTCCGGGCCGAGGAGGTCTCCAGATTGTTT
>JBBTDS010000641.1:0-2316 GCA_038060875.1 Acidobacteriota bacterium
AAATAATCTCGATGACGCCGCTCAGCAAGCGACAAGGTGCGACATCGTTGCGAATAGCTACGACATTACGCAATGGCTCATCTCTTGCGCACTCGTGCATCCTGAGGTAGAATCATTTTGCCGGACGGGAGGTAGGCAGCGTGGGCGACATCCGGCCAAACTCGTCGGTACCCGCGCCTCCGGGCCACCAGCGGCTGGAGTCGTGGAAAGAGATTGCCGCCTATCTGGGGCGCGAAGTCCGGACCGTGCAGCGGTGGGAGGCCGAAGAAGGACTTCCGGTCCACCGCCACCCGCACAAAAAGCTCGGCACTGTCCACGCCTTCAGGCCTGAGATCGACATCTGGATGAGGGACCGCAAGGCGGTTTTGGAGAAGGAGCCGCTGGGCCCGGCCAGCACCCGGTCGCGCCAGGTTCTGTGGGTATTGGCCGGCTTGGTCGTCGGGGCTGCCGGCGTCTCGATCGCCTGGTGGCGGCTGGCCCGGCCCGGCGAACTCCATCAATCCCTCCAGGTCGAGATTGCACTGCCACCCCAAACCACATTGATGAATGGGCCCAGCCTGGCGTTGTCCCCCGATGGAAGGCGGCTGGCGCTTGCAGCCAGCGGGGGCCTGTGGTTGCGGAATCTGGATGAGACGGGCGCCCGGCTGGTGCCAGGCACCTCGGACGCCATCGCCCCGTTCTGGTCCCCGGACGGCCGGGAGATCGCGTTCTTTGCGGGCGGAAAACTGAAAAAGCTGGCCTTCCCGGACGGTATCCCCGAGACTTTGTGCGATGCGCCGGACCCGCAAGGGGCGGCCTGGAGTCAGAAGGGCGTGATTGTCTTCGCCCCCAACCTGGAAGGGCCTCTTTTCCGGATAGCGGCTGCCGGAGGCCGTCCGACTCCAGTGACGCAACTGGACGCCGCACGGCAGGAGTATCTCCATTCCGCCCCCAGCTTCTTGCCGGGCGGGGAGCGGTTTCTTTACCATGCCAGGGGCGCCCAGGGGGCGAACGATGCGGTGGTCCTGGGATCACTGGAGTCTTCCGGGGGCAAGCCCGCTCGGCTGTTCAGTTCGGCCTCCGGTGCTCTCTACTCACCCGGGGCACGCTCGGAGCGAGGTCATGTGCTCTTCTTCAAGGAAGGCAATCTCGCAGCTCAGGCCTTCGACCTCAAGACCCACAGGCTTTCCGGAGCGGTGGGTGTGGTAGCGCGGCGGATCCGGTACTGGGCGTCCGGCGTGATGGACCTGGGACTCTCCAAGAACGATCTGCTGGTGTATGCCCAGGAGGACCTCAGGATCAGCCGACCGAAGTGGATCGGCCGCCATGGAAGCCACCTGGGGGAGGTGGGAGAACCGGGTGAGTACAAGGCGCTACGGCTCTCCCCCAATCAGCGCAAGCTCGCCAGCGTTCGAATCAACGCCAGCGACCTTACCGGAGGGATCTGGTGCCTGGACCTGGTGCGTGGGGTGGACACCAAGCTGGCAGGCGGGGTCGGCATGGATGATCCGACCTGGACACCCGACAGCGCGCATCTGGTCTTCACCTGGGAACGTAACGAGGCGGCGAACCTTTACAGACTGGCTGTGACCGGTTCCCCCACTCCGGAAGCCCTGCTCCCTGCCGGCCGGGACCGCTGGCCACTTGACTGCTCGCGCGACGGCCGCTTCCTGCTGTATGCCGAGATCGACCCGGCTACCAAGTTCGATGTCTGGGCCCTGCCCCTCCAGGGCGGCGGCGCGCCCAAACCGCTGTTGCGCGGGCCGGGCAAAGAGAACGAGGCGCGCTTTTCTCCAGACGGGAAGTTCATCGCCTATCAGTCCGACGAGTCCGGACACGTGCAGGTGTACATCCAGACGTTTCCGCCCGGAGGCGGCAGATGGCAGATCTCCGTGGATCATGGCGCTGAGCCGAGGTGGCGCGGGGACGGCAGGGAGCTCTTTTACATTTCCGGCGATCATGCCCTGATGGCCGCCCCCATCGCGCTTCAGCAGGGCAAGCCTCACCCGGGCAAGCCCGTTCGCCTGTTCGGCGGAACAGACTCGCATTCCGGAATCCGAGTCTGGAAGTATGAACCAAGCCCCGACGGCCAGCGTTTCCTAGTCCTGACCCCCAGTGAGAAATCGGCCGCTACCCCGGTTCACCTGGTGACGAGTTGGCGCAAGACGCTGAAGTGAGGCCTGCCGACAGCAACCCCTTCACCTCGCGCCACTGGCGGCGCCGCCACTCGGCCACGCCAGATTAGCGGCACTCGCCGGCTGCCCGGAGCACGGGGGCGCCTCCTGCTTACCGCCCACACGCCCCCGCGGGGGTTGACGTTTCGCAGGCGTTGGACTC
>JBBTDS010000642.1:0-11397 GCA_038060875.1 Acidobacteriota bacterium
CTAGAAGGTAGCGCTCACGCCAGCCAGCGGCGCCCAGGTGTGCAGCCAGCCGCCGATTTTGGCGCCGGGCGCGGGCGCGATGACCTTGTCGGGGAAGGACGTTACGTAGCTGCGAAGCTCGACCCGGAAGGTCACCCGCGGCGAGGCCGCGAGCTTTACGCCCGCGCCGGCATTGAGAAGCGGTTTCCATTCGCGCGTCCTGGTGAGCAGCGCGAACTGGCTGAGCGGCTGCCAGGCCGACTCGCGGCCGGTTCCGCGGTACTGCTTCACCCCGGCGCCGGCCACCGCGAAGGGGCGGACGCGGGCGCCGGCGGGACGCGAGTGGACCAGCCAATCGTAGTGGACGGCGTGCGAGAGGCCGCGGAAGCGGACCTCGGCGCCGCCGGATGTCAGGCGCAGGTCGCTCCGCTGGAAAGTGTAGCGGAACTCGCCGCTGAAGTAGCGATAGAGGTTCTGGCCGAAGTACGCGCTGGCGCCCAGCCCACGGGCGAAACCGGCGTCGGCCTGGCCGGCGGCGCCGGCGGCCGTGCGGCCGCTGGAGAAACCCACCGCCGCCGCCGCACCGGCTTCCCAGTGCTGGGCGGCGGCGGGCGACGCCGCAAGGAGGACAGACAACAGGAGGGTCGGTCGCATTGGGCGCCTACTCCACCACCCGCACTTCGAGCGTGGTGGACTGGCCCGCCTGGCGGATGGTAAGCGGCACGCTCATGCCCAGCGGCGCCCAGCCTGGCACGGTGGCGTTGATCTGGTAGACGCCGGCGTGTCCCGGCGTCAAACCGGCGAACAGAACGTGCAGGGCGACGCCGCCGAGCTCCACCTGGGGCGGGATGAGCGCCGAGGCGAGCGGATCGGCTGGCGCGGCCAGGCCGGCCTCGACCGCCGGGTCGGTGCGTCCCAGGCCGGTGCCGTAGATGACGAGCGCGTCGCCGCGATGCACGGGGTTGGACAGGGTGACGAACTCGCCATTACTGGCGCGAATGACCGTGGCCAGGCCGGTGAGCGGTCCTGCGGCCCCGCTGCGGAATACGCTAGGGGCGGCGGCCGGGAGCGTGAGATTCAGGGTGTTGCTTGCGCCGGAGGGAGTGCGCAACAGCATGGCGACGTTGCCGGCGATCTCGAAGGGCAGTTGCGCCTTGATCTCGCCGGAGGAGACGGCGAGCATCGGAACCAGGCGGCCGTTCACGGTCAGGCAGGACTCGGCCAGCGCGGTGGGCAGGGGCAGTCCCTGGGCGGCGACGGCGGCGCCGAGGTCGGCGCCGACGATCCTGACCAGCGCGCCGGGCGCCAGCGCACCCGAGCCGTCAGCGGCGCTTAGGACCCGCGCCAGCCGCGGGGCCGGCCCGGCTTCGTCGTAGTTCCACGGGCAGACGCTGAAGCCCGAGGTGGTCAGCACGACCATCGACCGGCGGTTGGCCAGCGGGGCCAGCGTGCGGGTCAAAACGGCGCCGGTTTCGCCCACCAGTGGGGCCTCGGACATGCCGGTGGGCCGGACGCTCTGGGCTCGCTCGATGTCGATGCGCTCGATCACGCCGGGCGCGGGCGCCGACGGCGCCGATGTGCGGACGCCGTACTGGTCCACAAAAGCGAAACCGGAGGCCGTGCCGGCGTCGATGTCGAACTGGCGCAACGGCACCAGCGACGGGTTCAACAGGTACTTATCCACCAGGAACTGTTCGTTGCTGGCGGCGGCGTAGGGACCGGCGAGCGCCGGGAAGTCCTTGCGCGAGATGGTGAAGGTGTCGGCGCTGGCGTTATAGAGCAGCAGGCGGCCGTCGGCCATGGCCGCCAGGATCGACGAGCCCGACGGCGTGCCCACCAGAACGGTGTTGATGTTGATGTTGTTGTCGTAAATCCCCAGGCTGGGCAGCGGCAGCGCGTTGCGGGTGTACAGGTTGACGCGGTCGATGGTGTGGGCCGGGCCGGCCACCCGCGAGGCGGCCAGGATGGCGCCGCCCGAGGCGGCGATCGAGCGGGGATAGTGCCCCGGCTGGAAGACGATCGGTTCGGTAGGCTGGAGCCGGTTGAGGTCGAAGACATTGGCGATCTGGGAATCGTCGTTGCCGACCAGCAAGTAGGCGGCGTCGAGCGTGATGGCCATGCCGGTGGGCGTGTTGCCGGTGCGCAGGGTGGCGATCTGGCTGAAGGTCGAGCCGTCGAACACCAGGACCTGGTTCTTATCCTGCCGCAAGACATAGAAGCGGTCGCGGGCCGGATCGGCCAGCAGGTCCACGAGCTTGCCGTGGACGTTGTAGAAAGCGCAGCGATGGTCCGGCTCGCGGTTGTTGACCAGCAGGCGGACTGGCGGCGGCAGGTTGACGGCCGCGACCGAGCGGATCTCGATGTCGGCGGTGGCCGTGCCGCGCCGGTTCTGGTAGGCGATGAGGTCCACCGTGACCCGGACACGGGCGGGCGTGACGCCCGAGGCGGGCGAGACGGTGACGCCGGGGGCGGAGACCGAGACGCGGAAGTCGGTCCGGCCGCCGCCGGGATCGGCGACCTCCAGTTCCTGGGTGAGGGCGCCGCGCTCGCAGAAGTTGCCGCGGAACACCAGCGCCTCCTGGCGGGCGGCCACCCGCGGCTGCTTGTCCAGCGCGCCGACCGGCAGAATCATGAGGCCGCTGTCGGAGACGGCGTAGAGCACGTCGCCCTTGCTGTCGAGGACCGCTTTGCCGGCCAGGTTCTCGGGCAGGCGGATCCGTTCACGAAGAGCGAGGTTGTCGGCGTCGAGGATGCCGAGCAGGGGCGGGGCGGCGGCGGCGCCTTCAACCTGGGTGGGAATCTGGGCATAGACGACGCCGCGGGCCGAATCGATGGCGTGCGTACCCAGCGCGTAGGCTCCGGTGGCATTGCGGAACTGGGCCATGAGCACGCCGCGGGCGTCGAACAGGCCCCAGGCGGCCAGCCACGCCGAGCCGTCGTGGTTGACGCTGACCACGCGGGGGCCGAACGGCGGCACGGTGGTCAGATTACGGGCGCTCACCTGGCCGGCGGCCACGTCATAGCCGAACTGGAGGACCCTGCCGCCCGCGGCTTCGGCCAGGCCGTAGATGACCTGACCGTCGCCGGAAACGGCCATCGTCGCCTGGACGATCTGCGGCGGGAAGCTGACCAGCGGAACGGGCAGCTTCTTGCCGACCGCCTCGATGGTGTCCAGTATCTGGACCGTGCCGCTCACCGGATCGAGCAGGCGAAAATCCTTGGCCGTCAGAATGAGCGCGCGGTTGTCGGCGCCGAAGGCCACCGCCAGCGGCAGCACCCCCAGCACCACGGTCCGCCGGACGTTGCCGTCCAGATCGACGACGGTCACCGGGTTGGGGGCCGGCGGCTCGAAGTTCCAGAAATGAGTGACGGCCAGGTATCTCCCATCGCGGGACAGCGCGATCGATCCCGGCTGCCAGGTGACGTTGATCGAGGACTGGACCGCGCCGCCGGCGACCGGGACGACGTCGATGCGCTGGGCGGTGAAATTGGCCAGGTACACCACGCCCCGTCTTTCATCCAAGGCCAGATCGGCGGCGTGGCCGCCAATGGGAACCACCGTCCCGAACGTACCCGCGCCGGCGGCAACGGCCCACAGGCACAGGCCAGCAGAAATCGACACTAGCTTCATAAAACTCTCCCCCTGCCCTCTGGCGGCGCCAGCCAGCCGCCGCCGCCCGCGGGCCGGGACACCCCCCGGCCCGCCGCTTGTGCGGACAGTCTTACTCGACCTGCTTGCGCCGCCGCAGGATGATGACGCCCACCAGCAGCAGGGCCAGCACCGCGCAGATCACTCGAATCATCGTGCCATCCATGTGTTCTCTCCTTTCCTGCCGCCCGCCGGCTATCACCCGGCCGGGCCGGCTCCTTACATTGCGTTAATCATCGGGAGCAGCTCCCGGACCACGCGCACAATAATCGGTCCCACCGTCACCAGGAACAGCGTCGGCATGATACAAAAGAAAATCGGGAAGACCAGCTTGACGCCGAGCTTGGCGGCCTTCTCCTCGGCCACCTGGCGCGCCTGCACCCGCATGTAATCGGAATGGCCGCGCAGGCTGACGGCGATGCCGGTGCCGAAGCGGTCGGCCTGGATCAACACCGCCACCAGCTTTTTCAGCTCATCGACGTCGGAGCGCTCGCCGAGATTCCGGAGCGCCTCGACGCGGCGCTTGCCGGCCCTCAGCTCGAGGTTGACGAGCACGAACTCGTCGGAGATCTCCGGGTGGGCGTGTTCCAGTTCCTTGGCGGTCTGCACGATGGCCTGATCGAGGCCCAGGCCGGCCTCGACGCAGACCACCAGCAGGTCCAGCGCGTTGGGCAGGCCGATGCGCAGACGCTTCTGGCGGCGGCGTCCAGCCCGGCGCACAAACTCGTTCGGTGCGAAGAAGCCGACGGCGACCGAGGCGCCGATCAGCGCCATCTTGCGCTCGGTAGTGGCCGAGAACCGGGTGATGGCGAAGCTCATCACCAGCGGCAGCAGCACGGCCATGACGGCCTTGGCGCCATAGAGGTTTTTCAAGGCGCCCGGACTGCGGAAGCCCGCCCGGTAGAGGCGGCGCTGCATGATGGTGATGTCCTTGGGCGAGGAGGGCAGCATGGTGCCGAGCCTGGCCAGCATCTCGCGGAAAACCAGGCTCGGGTGCCGGTAGTGCTGCGCCTGCGCCGCCGAAGCGGCCACATCCAACCCGGTGACCCGGTCGACGGCCGCCTTGGGCTTGACCCATAAGCGCATCCCGATCATAACCAGGCCGCCGGCCAGGGCGACGAAGAGCGCAACGGCGAGCAGCAGCGTCATCTCAGTACACCTCGATGGCCACGATCTTGCGTATGATGACGTAGCCGAGGATTTGCAAGCCGACCGCCCCGCCGGCCAGAAGCTGGCCGGTCTCGTCGTTGAAGAAGAACAGGATGAAGTCGGGGTTGACCCAGAACATGATGGAGGCCACCGCGGCCGGCACCAGCGACAGCACCGTTCCGGTCATGCGGCCGTGGGCGCTGATGGCGCGGATGCGGCCGCGCAGCTTGAAGCGCTCGCGGATCAGGTAGGCCAGCTTGTCCAGCAGCTCGGCCAGGTTGCCGCCGGTGCGCCTTTGCAGCAGCACGGCCGCGACGAAGAAGCGGACGTCGAGCAGCGGCACGCGCTGCGACATTCTTTCGAAGGCCATCTCCAGCGGCAGACCGAGGTTCTGCTCGTCGAAGGCGCGGCGGAACTCGCCGGCCAGCGGCTCTTGGAACTCGGTGTGGATCAGCTCCAGCGCCACCGTGAAGGCGTGCCCGGCGCGCATGGAGCGGGCCAGGAACTCCAGGCTCTCGGGGAACATCTCTTCGAACTTGGCCAGCCGCCGCCTGCGGGCGCGGCGCAGCCACAGGATCGGCAGCGCGCCGCCGGCGAGGGCGAGCACCGGGGCGAGATAGCGATACAGCGGGGCCATGTACCAGACGGCGGCGAAGGCGGCCAGCGACAGGGCCACGCACCCGTGGATGGTGCGGGCGACGTCCCACTTCGAGCCGGCCTGCTCGATCAGCACCTTCAGGCGCTCCATCAACCGGAGGCGCCGGACCAACTGGACCAGCAGCTTGCCGCGGTGCTGGTCGTCGCGCTGCATCAGCGCCGGCCCCTTACGGGCGGCGCCGTTCTGCGCCTTGGGGCCGCCGACCACCCGGCTCTTGATGCGCTCCACGTCGGCGCCGCGGCGGGCGCTCCACAGCAGCCACACCAGCAGCATCGCCCCCAACCAGGCCACGACGAAGATGATCACGAGCGTCATAACGGCGGTGAGGCCCCCCTCACACCTCTACCACCTCATCGAACAATTCCGGGCGAAGATGAATGCCGGCCGCCAGCAGCTTCTCGTAGAACCTGGGCCGGATGCCGGTGGAGGCGAAGCGGCCGAGCACCTTGCCTTCCGGCGACAGGCCGCGCTTTTCGAAAACGAAGAGGTCCTGCAAGGTGACCACCTCGCCTTCCATGCCGGTGACCTCGGTGACCGAGGTCACGCGGCGCGAGCCGTCGCTGAAGCGGGCCGCCTGCACCAGCACCTGGACGGCGCTGGCGATCTGCTGGCGGATCGAGCTGAGATTCATGTTGGGCGCCGCCCAGGAGACCATCACCTCCAGCCGGGCCACCGCGTCGCGCGGGCTGTTGGCGTGGATGGTGGTCAGCGAGCCGTCGTGGCCGGTGTTCATCGCCTGTAGCATGTCCAGCGCCTCGCCGCCGCGGACCTCGCCGACCACGATGCGGTCGGGGCGCATACGGAGGCTGTTGGTCAGCAGCTCGCGCTGGCGCACGGCCCCCTGTCCTTCCAGGTTGGGCGGGCGCGTCTCCAGCCGGACCACGTGGGGCTGCTTGAGCTGCAACTCGGCCGCGTCCTCGATGGTGACGATCCGCTCCTTGTGCGAGATGAAACTGGACAGGGCGTTGAGCAGGGTGGTCTTGCCGGAGCCGGTTCCGCCGGAGACGACCATGTTCAGCCGGGCCCTTACCGCCGCCTCCAGCAGCTCGGCCATGCCCGGGGTCAGCGCCTTGCGTTCGACCAGGTCCTTGGGCATCAGCTTGTCGCGGCTGAAGCGGCGGATCGACAGCAGCGGGCCGTCCACCGCCAGCGGCTTGATGATGGCGTTGACGCGCGAGCCGTCGATCAGCCGCGCGTCCACCATGGGGCTGGACTCGTCGATGCGGCGGCCCACCTGCGAGACGATCTTGTCGATGATGCGCAACAGGTGGGAGTCATCGCGGAAGACGACACTGGTGAGCTCCAGCATGCCGTGGCGCTCGATGTAGACCTGCTTGTGGGTGTTGACCAGGATGTCGGAGACGGTCGGGTCCTCCAGCAGCGGCTCCAGCGGGCCCAGTCCGAAGACCTCGTCGAGCACCTCGTCGCAGACCTGTTGCTTTTCCAGCGCGCTCAGCAGCGTGGATTCGTCTTCGATCAGCGACATCAGGGCCTGGCGCACCTCGCTGCGCACGCGCTGGTTGTCGATCGAGGCCAGCGCTTCCAGGTTGATGCGGTCCAGCAGCTTGCGGTGCAGGGTGAACTTCAGCTCCTGGGCCTCCGGCTTCAGGGCCGACTTGGGGCGGCCGGCCTGCTGGAACAGCCGCTGGTCCCAACTAAGGTGCTGTCCCGCGCTCTGTTCGGCAATAGCAGTCATGGGGTTCGTTCTCTCCTAGCTCAATGCGAAAATTGGGTCAAGGCCAGCTCCGGCGCCGCCGGCTGCAGCGTC
Source organism: Acidobacteriota bacterium (assembly GCA_038060875.1). Classification (GTDB taxonomy): domain Bacteria; phylum Acidobacteriota; class Terriglobia; order Bryobacterales; family Bryobacteraceae; genus JBBTDS01. Next base: position 7,204 of record JBBTDS010000642.1, read on the forward strand.
CCGATCTTGTTCTTCTCCGCCGGGGAGACGGCCGCCAGCCGGCCGGCGAAACCGCTGACGCTGCGGCCCAGAGCGCTGGCCGCCTCCACCGGCCGGCCCAGGCTGAGCGTGCGCTCCAGCGAGATGAAGTCGTTGGGGAAGCAGGCGTGGACCGGGCAGTTTAGAATCCTCTCCATATCCGTGTCGCGCAGCCCCTCGCCTTTATCGACGCGGTTGACCAGCATGCGGAAGCGCTCGCGGGTGAGCCCGAGGTGGGCCAGCAGCCGGACCGCTTTGCGGGCCAGGTGCAGGCTGGGCAACTCGGGGGTGGTGACAAGAAAGGGCTGGTCGGCGGAAGTAAACGCCAGCAGGCTCAGACGATGGAAGATGGCCGGCAGGTCCAGGATCACCCAGTCGTAGGCGCGACGGGCCGCCTCGCAAAACTCCTGGAGGCGGGACGGCTCGATGGCGCCGGCGTCAGGGGTGCTTGAGGCCGGCAGCACGTCCAGCCCCTGCGTCGGGACTACCAGAGGGCCCCAGCGGCGCGACTGGGACAGGTCGCCGGCCCCCAGAGCTTCCAGCCAAGAGACTTCGGTGGTGAGCCTGAGGTAGAAGCTCACGGTGGCGCCCATCATGTCCAGGTCGGCCAGCAGGATGCGGCCGCCGGTGACAGCCTGAAGGGCGAAGGCGGTCTGGGAGGCCAGCGTGGAGGCGCCGGAACCGGGCTTGGCGCTGGCGAAGGCCACGATCGTGCCCACTTCCTGCGAGGCCGCCGGCTCCGGCAGGCGCAGCCGCCGGATCCTGGCCACCGCCTCGCGCTGCACGGCCACGTCGAAGGGAGCGCAAAGGAACTCGCTGGCGCCCAGCCGCAGCGAGCGGAGGATGACCTCGGAATCGTTGCGCGCGTGCAGGCCGATCACGTGGACGGCGGGGCGAAAGGCGGCCACGCAGCCGATCAGCTCGGCGGCCTTGGCAAAATCGGTGGCCAGATCCAGCAGCACTACCTCGGGCCTGATCTGGCGCAGCCTGGTCTCCAGCGCCGGTCGCGACGGATAGGCCTTGAGGTCAGCCGCGATCTGGAAAGCGCGCGTTTCGGGCAGGGTGCGGGCAAAGGCCTCGGCCAGTTGCCGGTCTGGCGCGATCATCAGCGCGGTAAGCTCGGTCGGCCTTCCCTCTGGTGGCGGGTTCATCGCCAAAACTCCACAAGCTGGCCGGCGCGCGGCCGGCCCGCCTACTTCCTCCTCGTCGCCGGCTGGTCTCCGGCCTTGGCGGCCCCCGCGGCCGCCGGGTGGGCTGGCGCCTTGGCGCGGGCCGCGGTCGGCCTGACGGCCGGTCCGAGAAACTCCTTGGGCAGCTCCGGCAGCGGCAGCGGCTGGCCGGGCTCGATCGGGGTCGTGATCTCCGGGCTGACGATCACCACCAGTTCGGTCTTGGCGCGGCTCTCCTGGCGGCTCTTGAAGAGCACGCCGAGGATTGGGATGTGGGCCAGACCGGGGATCTTCGAAAGACTTTCGGTCACGCGATCATCGATCAGCCCGGCGATGACGAAGCTCTGGCCGGGCCCGAGCTCGACGTTTGTCTCCATGCGCCGGGTGGCCAGCGCCGGGATGGTGAAGCCCGACAGGACCACCGAGTTGGACAGGTCCATGGTGGAGACCTCGGGCCGCACCATCATCTTGATGGTCTGATGGGCGGTGATGGTGGGATTGAAGGTCAGCCGGATCCCGAACTCGCGAAACTGTACGGTGACGGCGCCTACGTTGGCCCCGCCCTGAACGACCGGCACGGGGAACTCGCCGCCGACCAGGAAGCTGGCTTCCTTGCCGTTGGTGGTCACCAGGTTGGGCTCGGCCAGGATTTGCAGCAGGCCCTTGCTTTCCAGGGCGCGGACGAAGGCGGCCAGGTTCAGGTCGGGCCGGAAGGCGAACACGTTCAGCATGTCGCTGATGGTGAACCGGGTGGTGGTGCCTTGAAGCTGGTTGGGGATGCTGCCGGCGACCTGATCGGCGCGCGGGCCGAAGAACTGCCCGGTAGAAATGGCGCTGGGCGTGTTCAGCAGGCCGGTCGAGGCGAGGTTGACGCCGAACGAGCCGGTCGCGGTGCGGTTCAGCTCGGCGAACTTCACCCGCAGCAGGACCTGTTTCTCCGGTCCCGGCGGCGCGACCTGGAGGTTGTTGACGATGCTCTTGGCCAGCGGGGCCATCAGCGCGGCGGCGCGGTCGGCCACCGCCTGGCTGGAGACGCGGCCGGTCAGCGACAGCGAATCGCGAGCCGCCTGGATCTGGATCTCCTCGTTGGGGAAGGTCTCCTGGAGCAGCTTGCGGACCGGCTCCAGGTTTTGCTCGACCAGCACGTGATAGAAGTTGCGCTGCCCGGACTTGGCCCAGATGACCACGGTGGCGGCGCCGTGGGACTTGCCGTGCAGCAGCACCTCGCGCAGCGAGATGGCCACCGCGTCCACCACTTCCGGATTGGAGGTCGAGATGCGGCCGATATCGGCCGGGTAATCGATGACCGTGCTCCTGCCCAGCGGCAGCTTGAGCTCTTCATCGGCGGCGGCGCGACCGGCCGCCCCCGACAGCAACAGACCAATGCTGGCCAGAGCGATGGATAACTTCATGGTTGTCTCACGCCCGATTCGGACTTCTTCCCGCCGACGACCTCGACGCTGCGCTGCGAGCCGCGGATGACGACGATCTCATCGGGCGGCGGTGGCGGCGGCGGGGGCGCGGCCGCCGCCGGGGGCGGCGGCGCCGGCCGGGTCCTGGGTGCGGCGGCCGACTTGGCCGGCTCGGCCTTGCGGACGCCGCCATACAGTTCGCCCGTCTGGCGGCCGGTCGTCTTCTCGATCGCCTGGTCGCTGGCGTTGCGCAGCACAAGCTGGATGCGGCCCTCGTTGCCGGCCAGGGTCAGGGTCTCCGCCTGTTGCGGCGTCACCAGCAGGGTGACGACCGCCGTGTTCACGGCCTGGCCGCGGGCGTCGGGCTCGATCTGCTGGCCGGCCGAGAGCACCAGAATATTCTGGAGCGCGGTGGTGGTCATGGTATCCTCGCGGCCGGGGGGCCGGCCGGTGACCAGCACATCGACCCGCATGCCGGGCAACACGAAGCCGGCCACGCCGACCACGTCATTGACCCGTACGGCGAGGGCCCGCATGCCCGGCGGGATCACCGGGGCCAGCCCGTGGCCGCTGCCGCGGGCGGCCACGCGCCCTTCGCGGATGGGCTCCTCGGGCAGGATGTTGGAGACCACCGGGCGGTCGAAGACCTCCTCGGGACGGGTGAACGTGCCAGGGGGCACCTGAGACGCCAGGACCTTGGCGAGCTTGACGTCGGCCGCCTTGATGGAGATGCCCACCGGCAGGGCCCGCACGGCCACCACCACGTCCTTGGTCTCGGCCGGCCTGGGCTTGCCGGCTTGGCCGGAACCGGCCATCACCCGGTAGAAGACGCCTGCCACCACCAGGGCGAACAACAGGCTCAAGCCAATCAGAGTTGCATATCTGCGGTCCATTTCCGCCTCCTCAGACGGGGCGCCCCAGCGTGGCCCCGAGCCAGCCCCCTCCGCGCGCCTGGGCCCAACAGCCGGGAAGCGAGGAATCCCCAGCGCCAACCGAAATCGGCCAACCGCTCACCGAAGGGGGGCCGCCAGCCGGCCGCCGTCGTTTCCGGGCTGGCAGCCGTCGGCTGGCGTACCGATATTCCTGGTTCGAGCTTCGCCGGCATCCGGTAGACACTTCGACCAAACCGGCGCTTTTCTTTAGGAGCAGTCCGTGGATGGCGGATAGGGGGTTTGACTTAGAGGCCCGGGCTTTAGCCAGGCGCGCCACGCCGCCTGGACCGCCGGCCCGGAGCGCCGGGGTTCATTCTCCTTGACTCGCACCGCCGGCGGAGGTTTAATCGAAGATGTTTCTGGCGCCAGCGGCAACGCGCGTCTTGAATCGCGGCGGGTTGGGGCTTTACAGCCCGCTGGACCGGGCCCGGAAGGCCATGTCCGTCGAGACTTGGGGGGATTACACTGACCGACCGATCAGCCCAAGAGCCCGGAAGGAGACCTGCCAGATGCAGCGGGAGTCGTTATAAGACAGGGAGTTGTGGCCGCAGCCGGCCGGGTGACGAGTCAGTCCTGGGCTGACCGGGAGGGCGCCTGGGCTGGTCAGGCGAAACAGGAGTCAGACGCCTGACACGAGCCGGGGCCTGAAGGCAAGGTTGCTAG
>JBBTDS010000643.1:0-1227 GCA_038060875.1 Acidobacteriota bacterium
AGGCAATACAACGCCCACAGGGCGATGCAGACTAGGAGCGGCCTGTCCAGCAGCACCAACCGCGACGGGCTGCCCCCGCCGCCCTTCCTCTCCAGCAGGTACAGATACCGAAACAAGCCGTAGATGACGAAGGGAACGCTGTAGACGAGCCGGTCTGTCCGAAACCTCGCGACCGTGTCGGGCGAAACCGTATAAAGGGCGTAGCAAACCACCGTGGCCGCGCAGGCCACCAGGTTCATGTGCGTGATGAGGTCTATGGAATAGGATGCGAGCACCTGCCGGTGATTGGCGCTCTCCCCGTCGAGCGCCGCCAGCTCAGCGTGGCGCTTGCCGAGGGCCAGGAACAGCGCCAGCATCAGCGTGCATAGAATCAGCCAATGTGAAGCCGGCACGCCGACCGCGTATGCGCCCACCCACACCCGTAACACGAACCCGGCCGCCACCACGAAGGCGTCGAGGATCACGACCTTCTTCAAGTGCAGCGAGTAGGCAAGGTTCAGACCGGCAAAGGCCAGCTCCAAAGCTACGACCGCGGCGTTGGTCAACGTTGCCGCCACCGCCAGCGCACCGGCCAGCAGCGCCGAAGCCAAGCCCCACGCAACTTGAGCCGGTATAGCGCCGGAAGCGATGGGCCTCCTTGACTTGTGAGGGTGCCGCCGGTCGCGTTCGCGGTCGAACCAGTCGTTCATCACATAAACGCTGCTGGCGAGCATACAGAAGGACACAAACGCCCACCACGCGAGCTGGACGCTTCGGGCATGCCGTAGTTCCCCGGCGAACAGCAATGGCGCGAAGACGAAGCCGTTCTTGAGCCACTGCGGCCAGCGCAGCAGTTCCCAGCAACCCAACAGGGTGGACCCAACCCTGCTGGCAGGCGTGACCTCTACCGCTCCGCTCGCTGCGCTTACCGCCACCGGATCACACCTCCTTCGACTCCCTGTTCCCGCCACCCCTCGTCTCCGTTCCGCTCCCGGTGGTAGTGGCGGTAGCGGTCGTGAGACGTGTAATACGCGGAGCCGGTGCTGTACTTCGGATCCCAGTCGTTCAGGATCGCCCCCAGCACCGGGATGCCGTCCTCGACCAGCCGGTCGCGGGCGGCCTGGGCCGCGTCGCGGGTCGTCCTGCCGGAGCGGATGATGAGGATCACCGCGTCGGCCAGCCGGCCCAGCACTCGCGCGTCGGCGATCTGGAGCATCGGCGGCGTGTCGATCAGCACCATGTCGTACT
>JBBTDS010000644.1:0-3616 GCA_038060875.1 Acidobacteriota bacterium
CACGGGTCTGTGCGGGGGGTGCCGGGTAACCGGCATCCCTACCGCGACCGGCGTGGGCTTCAGCCCACGGTCACGGCGAGCTTAAGCTCCGACCCGGAGGGTACCCCGACACCCTGAAGGGTGCGCGACGCGATCGCCGTCTTGACCAGCGGCGAATTGGCGATGGCGCGGGCGATTCGCGCCGCCTCGCTGTCGTCGCGGGCGCCGGTGACAGGGTGGCCTGCTGTCTGTGAACTCGCTTACGGCAGCCGCAGCTTTCGGCGCTGCAAGCGACGGCCAAAAGCGGGCCGCGCCTGAGCGCCCAAGTCGTTAGGCGGTCGACCTGGGGTAAACTTGAAGGACGCCCGCGCTGCTGAGGGTTCGTGGGTATCGCCTCTGCTTCAGCATGCAATCACGCTCAGTTCTTCTTGGAGAAATGGCATGAGTACTTTCGTAGAAAAAGCTGAAGCGCTCGCGGTTGAGGTGTCGTGTTCGAACGACGCGCTGTCTGTCACCTTGTCCGACGCGCGCGTCGTTTCGGTACCTCTGGTCTGGTTCCCGCGGCTGGCGGACGCCTCACCCCGGGAACGATCCGATTGGGAGCTGATCGGGGGCGGCATCGGAATCCATTGGGAGGCGGTAGACGAAGACATCTCAGTGGCGAGTCTCCTGCGGCCCGAGAACTTCATGAGGCTGCCTGACAAGGCGCCGCAGCGGACGAGCCGCGCGCGACGCCGCAGGGCCGGCTCCGGTCGGCAGCGCGGCTCGCGGCTGAGCGCCTGAGTCGTTCAGCCGGCCGCAGACGGCCGGCAACGATCGCGGGTCCTGAGCCGTTGCGGGTGCCAGCGCGTGACAGCGCGCCGCACAATTTCAACGCGAAACTCGCGGAAAACAACGGGAGGGATGGCAGCGCCAACCGGTTTGGATCAGACTCAAGTGCGATAGCTCCCGTTGATGCGGACGTAGCCCTCGGTCAGGTCGCAGGTCCAGAAGCGGGCTTCGCCTTTGCCGTGGCCCTGGATGGTGAACCGGATCAGGCACTCGCGCTCGTCAAGTCTCTGCTTCAGCTCCCGCTCGGAGAACTCCTCGGCCAGACCGTTGCGGCAGACGCGCACCCGCTGCAAGCTGATATCGACCCTGGCCGGATCGAAGGCCACCCCGGCGTTGCCGGCGGCCGAGAGAATGCGGCCCCAGTTGGGGTCGGAACCGGCGATCGCCGTCTTGACCAGCGGCGAGTTGGCGATGGCGCGGGCGATTCGCGCCGCCTCGCTGTTGTCGCGGGCGCCGGTGACGTGGATGCTGATCAGCTTGCTGGCGCCTTCGCCGTCGCGGGCGATCTTCTCGGCCAGGTCCTCCAGCACCCAGCAAAGCACTTCGCCGAACACCAGGCGCTCCTTGTCGTTCGGCTTCACCCCGGCAGCGCCGTTGGCCAGCAGCAGGATCGTGTCGTTGGTCGAGGTGTCGCCGTCCACGCTGAGCCGGTGATAGCTCCGCTCCAGCGCCGGCGCCAGCAGCGCGCGCAGATGAGCCGGCGAGATGTCGGCATCGGTCATCACGAAGGCCAGGGTGGTGGCCAGGTTGGGATGAATCATGCCGGAGCCCTTGGTCATGCCGGCGATGTGCACCGTCCCGTGCCGCAGCGGCACTTCCCCGAAAGCCATCTTGGGAATGGTGTCGGTGGTCATGATGGCGCGCGAGACGTCATCGAACGCCGCCTCGGAAAGGCGCACCATCAGCCGCGGCAGCGCGCGCACGATCAGCCGCCCGTCCAATTCCACGCCGATCACTCCGGTCGAGGCCGGCAGCACTTCCGTGAAGGGAACGCCCAGCGTCCGTGCGGCGGCGCGGCAGCAGTTCAGGGCCACCTTCTCGCCGGTGCGGGTGGCGCAGTTGGCGTTGCCCGCGTTCACCAGCACCGCCCGCGCCACGCCGCGCGAGGTCGCCAGGTGCCGGCGCGCCACCTTGACCGGCGCCGCCTGAACCAGGTTCCGCGTGAATACGGCCGCCGCCGAGGCCGGCCGCTCCGAGACAATCAGCGCCAGGTCATCCCGTTTGTCTTTGCGGATTCCGGCGTAGGTGGAAGAATATCGGTATCCGACCGGGGTCTTCACGCTTCCTCACCCCCAAACAAGTCATTCTCCACCAAATGACACCCGCGTAGGAAAGCGGCCGCCGGCAACCGCTTCCTGCCCTCCAGTTGCAGCTCCAGGATCTCCAGCGACGTCGCCTGGCCGCAGGCCACGCTGAGTCCGCTCCTGGTGGCGTCAAGCGAACCCGGCGGCCCGCTCGCCGTGCCGCCCGGGCGCGCCTTCCAGATATGCAGCAACTGGCCGCGCCAGTAGGTGTAAGCGCCCGGCCACGGGACAAAGCCGCGCACCTGGTTCGCGATCACGCGCGCGGTGCGGCGCCAGTCGATCAGTCCGTGTTCCTTCGCCAGTATCGGCGCCGCGCTCGCCTGGCCGTGGTCCTGCGGACGCGGCACGATGACGCCCGCCTCCAGCCCGGCCAGCGTTTCGATCAACAGTTCCGCGCCCATCGCCGCCAGCCGCGCGCCCAGCTCAACCGCGGTCTCCTCCGGGCCGATCGCGGTTTCGCGCTGGAGCAGGATGTCGCCGGTGTCGAGACCCGCGTCGATCCGCATCGTAGTGACTCCGGTGCGCGTCTCGCCGCCGGCGATCGCCCATTGCACCGGCGCCGCCCCGCGATACTTCGGCAGCAGCGAGGCGTGCACGTTGATGATCCCGCGCGGCGGAATGTCGATGATCGATTGCGGAATGATCTTGCCGTAGCCGACGATGACCATCGCCTCGGGCTTCAGCGCGGCCAGCCACTCGATGAACTCGGGCTGCCGGATGCGCTCGGGCTGATGGACCGGGAGGTTCAGCCGCAGCGCGCACAGCTTGACCGGCGGGGCCGCCGGCTGCCGGTCGCGGCCGCGCGGCCGGTCCGGCTGGCTGATCACCGCCAGCACCGCGTGCCCGTTGCGCACCACCGCTTCCAGCGCCGGAACCGCGAAATCGGGAGTGCCGAGAAACACCAGCCGCATGGCCGAAACTCGCAAACCGCTGTGACAGGTCAGGAGACCTATCCTACCTCTAGCGGGACTTTACAAGTTATCGGCTCCAAATAGGGCCGCCTTCGGCGTGAGCATCACAATTCACCCCGCAATCGGTTGAAAACACAAGGGGTTCTCTCCCGTGGCGGTGCGCCGCTGGGGAGTCACCGGCGGGTGCTTTGGTATGACCTAGATATGTGGCTTCGCAGATCCGGCCCGCAGCGGCGTCCTGTGCGGCTGCCCAGAGTGCTGCTGAATGCCCGTCACCGTTGAGCGTCAGACCATCTGACAGGCGGCGCAGCCCCGAAGAAACATTTTCTTCTTGACCTGTTTATGAGATTATGGTATGTCCTAGATATGCCCAGTCTCACGCCCAAGCTCATCGATGGCCACACCTACTACTACGCCCGCTACTGCCAGCGCGTGGACGGCAAACCCAAGATCGTCCGCACTGTCTACCTCGGCAAGATCGAGGACCTGGTCGCCGCCGCCGAGGGTGCCCGCCAAGCTCCCCAGCCCCTGGAGACCGACGTGGCCGCCCTCTGGCACATCGCCGAGCGCCTGGAGGTGCTCCCGCTGCTG
>JBBTDS010000645.1:0-3592 GCA_038060875.1 Acidobacteriota bacterium
TCCGGCATGGGCGAGACGCCGAACTCCATGCCGCGGGTCAGCGTCTGGCCGTTCCAGGGCGGGTTCTGCCGGCTGTAGTTCTCCTCCCAGATGCCCAGCCAGGGGAAATCCGACTGCTTCCAGATGTAGCCGAAAGCAATGCCCCTCGCGGGCGAGAAGGCGATGAAGAAGGCCTGTTCCCGTTGCGGGTCCATCAGGTGGGTGGTGAAGCCGCCCGAGACGGGCTCGTCTGTGAAGACCCTGAGGTCCACCTGGCCGCCGTGCTTGTGCGGAACCCAGGGCCAGTCGAACTCGGCGCCGATCTTCATGTAACCCTTGCCCTGGCTGAAGTCGGTCTCGAAGACCTTGGAGCGGGTGGCCGGAGCGCGGAACTGGGTGACGCCCTTCTCCAGGAACGGCGGGCCGAGGGTGACGTGCTCGGTCCAGGCGACGGGGCGGTCGGTGGCCGAAACATTTTCAACGACTTCTGTAACTTCCAGCACCCGCGCCTCCGGGGCCAACTTCAGCCGCCGCTCCAGCCGCAGCCGCGCCTCGGGCAGCTCGGCGCGGGCCACCAGTTCCGAAGGGCCGGCCTGAATGTCGTAGGGCACGACCGACGCCTCCCCGTGGACCGCCAGCCCGGCGGCCGCCTCCTCGGCCGAGGGGCCGCCGAAGATGTCCAGGCACAGGTTGTGGCCCATGATGCCGGCCAGCAGCCTGCTTTCGGCGTCGGCGCCGTACGCGGGGTGCCGGGCGGGGTCGTAGGTCGAGGGCTCGATGGAGGGCCAGGGCGGCGTCCACAGCGGGTTCACGCCGCTCTGCTTGTCCAGGATCTCCGCGATATGGCCGCCCTCGACGAGGACGGTCACCCGCAGCGCGCCGTTTTCGAGCTGGACGGCGCGCCGGTTGCAGTAGGTGGTTTCCGGCATGGCTCCAGCCCCTCCGGCTCAGGCCTTCCTGGCCTTGGGTTCGGGAGCGCGGCCCATCTTCTCCAGCTCGCTGAAGTGGACGCGGCGGCCCTCATCCATGGCCAGGTTGGCCAGCATCACCGCGGTCGAGTCGGCCAGGCCGGCCTCGGCGTCGGCCTTGGGGTGCGCGCCGGTGCGGACGCACTGGAAGAAGTCGTCCAGCTCCACGTCCACGGGGTTGCGGTCCTCCTCCGGCATCATGATTCCCTTCTTGTAGAGCCAGAGGCGGGCGTACTTCATCTCGCGGCTGACGAAGGACTCCTTGCCGGTGATCATGTCGCGCTCGAACAGGATCGGCAGTCCGATCTGGCCCTTGCCGGTGGCCGCCAGCGTCGCCCCGGCGATGACCGGCTTCTCCTTTACCTCGGCCGCCTTCTGCACCTTGGGCGGGCCGGGCTCATAGAACCAGAGGCCGGTGGCCGGCTCGTCGTCGGTGCCGACGGTGATCTCGATGGTGCCCTCGGTGCCCATGATGACCTCGCCGAACTCGGTCCGGGCGCCCTGGAAGATGGGCAGGTGCTTGTTGGTGCTGATCGAGGTGTAGACCAGCTTCCGGCCGCGCGGGTACTGGAAGATGAGCTGGATGTTGTCGTAGATGTCGCGCCCGTCCTTCTGGGTGTCCAGCCCGCCGACGCCGACCACGAACTCCGGCTCGGCGCCGAACATCCAGGTGGCCACGTCGATCTGGTGCGAGGCCAGCTCGGCGGTGAGGCCGCCCGAGTACTCGCGGTACAGGCGCCAGGTGGCCAGCTTGCCGCGCGGGTCGCCCTTCTTGGGCGGGCCCCAGCCGGGGTTGCGGTGCCACTGCGCCTGGACGTGGGTGATCTGGCCGAGCATGCCCTTGTCGATCATCTGCTTGGCCGTCTGGTAGAACTTGCTATAGCGGCGCTGGAGGCCGGTCTGGAGCACCTGCCGGGGCCGCTCCTTGGCCAGCGCGCGCAGCCCATGCACCTCTTCCGGCCTGAAGACCAGGCTCTTCTCGCAGAAGACGTGCTTGCCGGCCAGCAGCGCGTCGCGGGTGACCGGGAAGTGCGCATACAGCGGCGTCGCGATCAGCACCGCGTCGAGGTCGCTCCGCGAGAGCATCTCCCGGTAGTCCTGGTATCCCCTCGGCTTGTCTTTCGATGTGGCCACCGCCGCCTTGAGGGCGGGCTCGTACACGTCGCAGACGGCCAGGCAGCGGCCGCTGTCCAGCATGTTCAGGTGCCGGAGCAGATACTGGCCGCGGCTGCCGGTGCCGATAAAGCCGTACTGCACCTGGTCGTTGGCGGCCTTGACCGTCTGGATGCCGGGCGCCCCTTGGACTTGCCTGGCGGCGACGGCGACCGCACTCACCGCGCCGGCGGTCTTGACGAACTCGCGGCGGTTAAGATCGGAAGTTTTCGACATCGCTGGTTGTCCTCTCAGGTGAGATGAATCTACGAGTATAGGCGTTCCGGAGGGCGAGGCGCAATTTGGATTTCCTGGGCGGGTGCGCGCCGCGGCTGGGCGCTGCGCGCACCGGCGGCGCATCACTGGCCGCAGCAAACGGTCATGACGTTGACTGGACAGCCAGACGCGCCTCGCGCCGGGCCGCCCATTCGGAGCCCGCCAGCAGCAGCATCGCCCCCAGGAAGCTCCAGAGGATGATGCTGACCGAGTAGACGAACGGGCCGTATTCGCCTCGCAGCTTCTCCCGCCACAGCGGCCAGGTGAGCAGGTTGACGTACTTGATCGCCTCCAGCGCCAGCCCGACCACGATGGCCACCGGAATAACCTGGTGCACCCCAATCCGCCGGTTCGGCAACCGCCAGTAAACCAGCAGCAGCATCAGGATCGACAGCGGGACGGCGGCGATCTTGAACAGCACGATTCCGGCGAACTCCACCAGGCCGTCCGCCTGGCCGAACAGGCCGCGGAAGAACTGCGGGTTCATGCCGGTGAAGATGGTCGAGACCAGCGCCAGCGTGCCGCAGGCGAAGATCAAGCCGGTGCTCACCGCCTGGTTTCTCCAGTAGCTGCGGTTCTCCTTCACGCCCCAGACGCGGTTGAGCGCCACCTCCAGCGGGATGAAGATCCCGTTGGCGGTGAACAGCAACAGCAGGAGCGAGACGAACTGGAGCGCGCCGCGGTCGGCGACGGTGACGCTCAGGTTGCGCACGATGAACTCGCCCATCTCGCCGGGGAAGTAGGCGCCCAAAGCGGCGTAGATGGCGCCCCGTGCAGCGGGCCACTTCAGCACGTACCGGCACAGCGAGACGATCACGATCAGGAACGGAAAGAAGGAGAGCATCACGCTGGCGGCCACCGCCAGCGCGTAAACGTGGACCTCGGTCTGGATCCAGTAGGTGAGGGTGGGCCGGCAGCGGTCTGCCACCCCTTTCCTCGACGGCAGCTTCAAGAGGCCATTGTCGCGCAGCACGCCCCCGCTTGCGCACCCGCAGGGGGCCGCCGGCGCGGATGCCGGGCCGCCCGCCTCTTGGGCGGTCGGGTGGATGCCTTCGTCAGGCGGGGACGGCAGGCCGGGGAGCACGCGAGCGTGTCAGGCGCGCCGATCGCTTAGCAACTGTCCCGCCTCAACTGGAAATGGAGAAAGCGTTCTGCCGTCAAGATAGTGGAGAGAACGCATGAAGAAGCAACGCAAGCGCTCATTGGGTTCCATCTGA
>JBBTDS010000646.1:0-3214 GCA_038060875.1 Acidobacteriota bacterium
TGGCGGAAGCTAGTGGGAGTCGAACCCACCCGAGACTCGTTGACGGGCCTCACGCCGGATTTGAAGTCCGGGCCCGGCACCGGCCAAGACTAGCTTCCACACCGATTCTAGCACCCGATCTTTGGGGGGCGCGCCGGGCGCGGCGGTGCGAGGTAGTACAATACTCCGGAAACCCATTGTGACGGGAGGTATCCGGCTCATGACGCCAATCGAGCGCAGATCGTTGCTTGCCGGCGCCCTCGGCGCGCTCAGCCTGCCGCGGTTGTCGGCGGCCGTTCAGGCGGCCAGCTCCCCCTACCGGCGGCCGAAACTCAAGATCACCGACGTGCGCACGGCGCAGGTGCGCGCCCACGGCCTCCAGCTCCACGTGCGCATCTACACCGACCAGGGCCTGACCGGCCAGGGCGAAGCCACCGACGCGGCCGCCGGCGGCATCCCGCTGGTGGCCGGCTTCCGCAACTTCCTCCTCGGCCAGGACCCGCTCAACGTCGATCTGCTGTTCGAGCGCATCCGCACCGCCGGCCTGTTCGCCGGCGCACAGGCGGGCCAGTACGTGGCCACGCTCTCGGCCGTCGAGACCGCGCTGTGGGACCTGGCCGGCAAGGCGCTCGGCCTGCCCGTCTACCAGTTGCTCGGCGGCAGGATGCGCGACCGCATCCGCCTGTACTGCGACTCGCAGACCAACACACCCGACGATCCGCGCGCCAAGGAAAAACTCGCGCTGATTAAGCAGCACGGCTTCACCGCCGTCAAGATCGACATCGACGACGGGCGCGACCCGATGCGCTGGGACGCGGTGAACTGGACCGCCAGCAACGCCGAGATCGACAACATGCTCCGCAAAGTGCGCTTCATGCGCGAGTCGCTGGAGCCGCGCGTCGATCTGGCGGTGGACATGCACGGGCGCTACGACATGACCACCGGGAAGCGCATGGCCATCGAGCTGGAGCCTTTCAAGCTGCTGTGGCTGGAGGAGCCGGTACCGCCGGAAAACGTGGAGGCCATGCGCGACATCCGCGCCTCCACCAAAACACCGATCTGCTGCGGTGAGAACATCTTCCTGCGCCACGGTTTCCGTCCCGTGCTGGAGCAACGCGCCGCCGACATCATCATGCCCGACGTGCAGAAGTGCGGCGGGCTCTTGGAGACGCGCAAGATCGCCGACATGGCCCACACCTACTACGTCCCGGTCGCGCCGCACTGCGTGGTCTCGCCGATCGGCACCATGGCCTCCTGCCACGTCTGCGCCGCCATCCCCAACTTCCTGGTGCTGGAGTGGCACTGGATGCCGCGCCTGGAGCTATGGCGGAACTTCGTCAAGGAGGGCGAGATCATCGAAAAAGGCTTCATCCGGCTGCCGGAGCGGCCGGGCCTCGGAGTGGAGATGAACGACGAGGCGGCGCGCAAGGCGCAGGTCCCCGGCACATCCTGGTTTGGAGCGTAGGAGACACCCATGAGACACGCCACTTGTTGCGCTGCAGTGCTAGCCGTGGCGGCGACCGCCCAGGTCACACCGGACCCAAAGCTGCGCGCCAACCGCAACACCTATCACCCGGTGATGGAAGTGCTCGCCGCCCGGCGCGCCACGGTGAGCGACGAGCAGCTCGAGCAGTTGAAGAAGCTGCCGCTCGAAGCCGTCTGGGGCGCGCTCCAGCGGCTGAAGTACACCAACTGCCACTACAGCGGGCTGAAGTCCACACGGCCCCAGGAGAAGCTGGCCGGGCGCGCGCTGACCATCCGCTACCTGCCGCGGCGCCCCGATCTCGACGAGGCGATGGAAACCCTGGCCAGGGAAGGCGACTGGCCGCGCGGCTACCACGTGCGCGCCGCCGAGGAGGCCAGGCCCGGCGATGTGATTGTGGCCGATCTCGGCGGCGGCATCCCCGACGGGGTCTTCTTCGGCGATGTCTCGGCGCTGGGGCAGAAGATGGCCGGCGCGCGCGGGGTGGTGCTCTGGGGCTCCAGCCGCGACCTCACCGAGTTGCGCGAGATGGAAGGCTTCCCGGTGCTGGCGGTGGGGTTCGATCCCAGACCGGCCACGCAGGTGGGCGTCGATTGGAACGTCCCCATCCGCGTCGGCTCGGTCACCGCGCTGCCCGGGGACGTGGTGGTGGCCGACGACGAGGCGGTGCTGTTCTTCCCGCCGCAGTTGGCCGCGCAGGTGATCACCGACGCCACCCGCGTGGTGGAACAGGAGAACTACGAGCGCGAGCTGGCGCGGCAGAAGAAGCATCGTTTCCGAGATGTGTACCCCCTCAGTCCCGAACTGCGCGAGAAGTTCGAGGCGGAGAGGAAGAAGAGGTAGTGGGGAGTGAATATGAACATCAAGCGTTTCGTTGTTTGGACAGGACTGGTGCTAGCGGTTTTCGTGGCGGTGGGATTCCAGGCCGCGCGGCAGAGCGCGCCGGCGGAGGACCCTCTCGTCGCCGGCTTCAAGAAGACGACGGTGGCGTCGGTTTCCGACGCGGTGGATCAAGTGACCGGCAAGCGGGGCTTCATGTCGCACGGCATGCGCCCGATGATTCCCGGCCAGGTCGTTGGGCGAGCGGTCACGGCGCTGATTCGCCCGGCGCCGCCGGAGAAGGCGACCCCGGCGCTGGCGGTTAAGCACTCGGTGGAGATGATCGACAACTCAAAGCCGGGCGAGGTCGGCGTCATCGTGATGGAGAAGGGGCTGGACGTGGCCGCCATTGGCGGGCTGATGGGCACCACCGCCAAGGTGCGCGGCATGGCCGGCATGATCCTTGACGGCGGCGTGCGCGACCTGGCCGAGCTGCGCGCGCTCGACCTGCCGGTCTACGCGCGCAGCGTCATCCCCTCCACTGCGGTTGGCCGCTACGCGAGCGTCGCCCGCCAGACTCCGGTCGAGTGCGCCGGCGTGACCGTCAGGCCCGGCGACCTCATCGTGGCCGGTGAGGACGGCGTGGTGGTGGTGCCGCAGGAGAAGGCCGCCGAGGTGCTCAAGCGCGCTCAGGAGATCGACGTGCGCGAGACCAAGATGGTCCCGATGATCAAGCAGCACCGGTCGCTGGCCAAGGTGATCGAGCTGTTCAACCGGATTTAGAACGTCTCCCCCAAACGTCATGACCGTTCGCTGTGGCCAGTGACGCGCCGCCGGTGCGCGCAGTGCGCCGCCGCGGCGGGTAGCCGCTCAGAGCCTGGCCTCCAGCTTCTCCCCGGAGCGCAGCATCTCCTCCCAAGTGACCAGGCGCTC
>JBBTDS010000647.1:0-3913 GCA_038060875.1 Acidobacteriota bacterium
GGCAGAGACCAGCCAAGGTCCGATTCCCTTCAAATTTGAGATCAGGAGGTCTGAGCCTTGGCTATCCGGCCGGCGCCGGCAGCGCCGGGGTGCCCTTTGGGCCCCGCCGCACCATCGCTCCGAACAGCCGCCGCGTCAGGTGGCTCTCCACCAGCAGCAGCCAGAATCGTTGCTGCAGGCTCGTGAGCGACCAGTTGCCGACGCGCAGCGGCAAAACCGGGCCCAGAGGCACCCCAACCCAGCCGGGTCATCTTCACCGCGACATCCTCGTAGCCGGCCAGGCGGCTATAGATCGACTGCCGCAGCAGATCAGCGAGAGGAAACTGCGTGTTCTTCCCCCGGCAAGGTCGGTCAAAGCCCAAGTTCGCCAGTTGCGCCGGCGGCCACCCTGAAGTATTCTGGAACGCGAAATGGATGTTGCCGTGCATATCATCGGGCTGGTGGTGCCCGACCTGGTTGACACCCACTACGCCGATGTGGCCCGCGCCGTGGCCGAGGTGATGCACCCGAAAGGCTACACGGTGCTCATCTCGAATTCGGATGGCGATCCGGCCGCCGAGGAGCGGGCGATCGCTCTGCTGCTGGCCTGCCGCCAGGTGGATGGCCTCATCCTGGCCTCGTGCCAGCCGCCCGATAACGCCGATCTGTTCCGCCGCATCGAGAAGCACAAGACGCCGTACGTGCTGATCGACCGCACCTTCCCTGGCGTGGAGGCCAACTACGTCGGCGCGAACGACGAGGAGATCGGGGTGGCCGCCACCGAGCACCTGATCGCGCGCGGCTGCCGTCACATCGCCCACATCCGCGGCCCGGAGACCTCCAGCGGGCTCGGGCGCTTCCACGGCTACAGGGCCGCGCTGGTGCGGCACAGCCTGAAGGTCTGCCCCGGTTACGTGGCGGCGGGCGGCGCCAGCGACACCGCCGGCTACGAGGCGATGCGCAAGCTGCTCTCGGTAAGTCCGCGCATCGATGGCGTCGTCTGTTTCAACGATGCGGTGGCCGTGGGCGCCATCAAGGCGATCCTGGAGGCCGGCCTGGAGATCCCCTACGACATCGAGGTGGTCGGCGCCGGCAACGTGCACTATTCGGACATACTGCGCGTGCCCCTCTCGACCATCGACCTGAACAGCGCGCTGACCGGCCGGCAGGCGGCCGAGATCCTGCTCGAACTGCTGGAGGCAAAAGAGCCGCCCCCGCCCCGCACCGTCCTGGTGCCGTTCGAAGTGATCGCCCGCGAGTCGAGCAAGGCGACCTGCGTCTGAGCTACCTTGCGCTGCTCTTCCCCATCATCTGGTAGAGCCATATCAGCGCCGTATTCATGAGCTGCTCGCCGGCGCCGACCTCGGCCGGCGAGACCGTGTTGTCGGCGCCGTAGCCGCCCTCGGCCACCGCCTCGATGGTGGGGAAATACTGGTGGTAGCCATTCGAGAACCCGAAGAAGAAAAGCTGCTTCACCCGCGCCCGTTCCTTGAGCCGGATCGCGTGGCTGGCGAAGACCTCGCCCGAGACGCCTACCATCGCGATCTCCCGGTTGAGCAGCGCCACCATCAGCCGCGGCTGCACGCCCCCCGTGTATTCGTCCAGGTAGTTCGCCACCAGCTCCGGAAAGAACGCCTTCTCGAACAGCCCCCGTAGGAACGGATTGGCGAAGTCGGTCCGTGAGGCGAACTTGAATCGCTCCTCGCGGACTTCGAGCGACGGCTGTGCCGCCTCCTGCGGGGCCAGCCCGGCGGCCAGCTTCACCGCCTCGCGCCCCAGCGCGCCCCCGAACGCCTGATAGTCGCGCCCCGCGCCTTGGGCCGACTGATCGCCCGCGCTGCCCTGCATGAAAATGGCCGCGGCGCCGGTCTCCTTGCGGATCACTTCTTTCATCGCGCCGGCGTAGTCGGCGGAGAACTTCAGCGTCGAGGAGGGGATCATCGTGGGGTGAGCGGAGAAGTTCACCAGGATGGCCAGCGGCTTGCCGGCGGCATCGTCGAAGCGCATGATTGCCAGCTCGCGGTCGCTGGGTTTGGGTTCCAGCCTGGTATGGCGGTTGCGGTTGAAACCCTCCAGGGACACGGCGCCCACGGCGAGCATCGCCGGCTTCAGGTTGCGGTTCGCCTCCAGGATGGCGGCCACGATCGCGTCTTCCAGCTCGCGGTAGTAGCGGATGGCCGCGTCGAAGCGGCCCTTACCCTTGCCGGGCTCGTCGGCGAGTTCGAGCACCGGCCCGTGGTGGGTGTGCGAGCCGGCAATGAACGACCACTCGATCCCCGCCCCCTCCTTGATCCGCTTGCGGATAGTTGGAAGCGACCGCTCGCCGGGTGAGCGGCCCAGATCCAGTCCCACGACGGCGAGCTTGCGCGCGCCGGCCTGAATGACGAGCGCGTCCGCGTAGAGCGGGTCCAGGACCCCGGTTGAAAGCGCATCGTGCCGGTCGCCGTAACCCCACATGGGCACCGGCTCTCGCGGCGTCACGTCGCACCGGGCGGTCCCGGCGAGGAACTGGCCCCAGGCAAGCTGGGCCGCCAGGAAGAAAACCGCGGTTCTTAAGCTCATCCTCTACATGTTAGTCTGATCGAGAGACCATGCTCACGCGGCTGATCGTCCGAAACTTCAAGCGGTTTCGGGAAGTGGACATAGAACTGGGCAACCCGGTGGTATTCATCGGGCCGAACAACTCCGGCAAGACCACCGCCCTTCAGGCGCTGACCCTCTGGCACACCGGTGTGCGCCGCTGGCAGGAGAAGCGCGGGGGGAAGGCGGCGCCCGAGAAGCGCCCCGGTGTGACCATCAACCGGCGGGACCTGGTCGCGGTTCCGGTCCCCGACGCGAATCTGTTGTGGCGGAACCTGCACGTTCGAGACGTGCAGCGCATCAATGACGAACAGAAGACGCAGAACATCAGAGTGGACATCATCGTCGAGGGTGTGACCGCCGGCCGCGAGTGGCGATGCGGGATCGAGTTCGACTACGCCAACGAAGAGTCGTTCTACTGCCGCCCGCTGCGTCTCCCCGACCATCCGCCCGGCGGAAGGATGCAGGTGCCGGCCGAAGCCGCTCAGGTCAAGGTCGCCTTCTTGCCGCCGATGTCGGGGCTTTCGGCCCAGGAGACGCGGCTGGACACGGGCGCGATCAATGTGCGCATCGGGGAAGGACGCACGGCCGAGGTCTTGAGAAACCTCTGCTACCAGGTCGCTGGAGCGGGCAATGAGGTGGTTCCCGGCGAGGCGGGCAAGCGGTGGGGGAAACTGGCCGAGCAAATCCGTCGCCTGTTTGGCGTGACCTTGAATCCGCCCAAGTACGTTGCCGAGCGGGGGGAAATCGTCATGTCCTACCGCGAGGTCGGAGGCGGGCCGGTTCTCGACATATCGGCTGCCGGGCGGGGTCTGCACCAGACGCTGCTGGTCCTGGCCCACCTTTACGCTAATCCTGGCGCGGTCCTGATGTTGGACGAACCGGATGCGCACCTCGAAATCCTGCGCCAGCGAGAGATCTACCAGCTCCTGGTGGACACCGCTCAGGAACAGGACAGCCAGGTGATCGCCGCCAGCCACTCGGAAGTGCTGCTTAATGAGGCGGCCGACCGTCACGTGGTGGTGGCGTTCGTCGGCAAGCCGCATCGCATTACCGACCGTGGCAGTCAACTTCACAAGGCCCTCCGTTCCATCGGCTTCGAGCACTATTACTTGGCCGAGGAACAGGGTTGGGTTCTATACCTGGAAGGCTCAACAGATTTGGCCATTTTGAGATCCTTTGCCGGGATTCTTAAACACCGCGCCTTGGAGGCGCTTGCGCGCCCATACGTGCACTACGTCGAGAATCAGCCCAAAAAAGCGCAGGACCATTTCTACGGCCTGAAGGATGCCAAGCGGGACCTAGTATTACTACGTTAAGTATTGACAAACCAGAATAAGCCTGTTATGTTTGG
>JBBTDS010000648.1:0-6449 GCA_038060875.1 Acidobacteriota bacterium
CTCTTCAGGTCGCTCTCGGTATGCGAGAACACTGGCAGGCAGCCATGGAAATAATGGCTCCTCGGAGGAATTTGTGGGTCAGTCGCAGCATAGAACAGGGCTGAGGCTGAAGCGCGAAGCTGGGGCCGGTGAGGGCACCGCCAGCAAACCCGTTTGCGCTCGGGGCGCTGCCCCAAACCCGGCCATGGTGGACACCCCCTGAAACCCCCGCCCCCTTTCCCTCTCTGCCCACGTTCCGGAACGGTCCTCGCCGTCAAGGGTTCGCTTCGCCGCGCCTACCCCGCGCGCCCTTGACTGCTCCGGGCCGTTCCGAGGAGTCTTCTCATAAGAGGGAAAGGGGGCTCCTGGAAAGGCCACCACCCTCGGCGCCTCCCGTTGGTCGCGGCGGCTTCCTATGGCTCTCGCTCCCGTTGGTCCACCCAAGCCACGGCATCCTGCTGGAGCAAGACTAGACTCACCCTTGCCTCCGCCGGCTTCACCTTGAAACCCAGGGTCAGTTCGCCGAGCTTTCAGGCGAGGCTCTTAACATGTTAAGAGCACCTTGGATCCTTTTGAAAAAGCGCGGCTTACGAAACAGACCGCACAGCCCTTAGTAGTCCCCGGGGACTGCCACTGACCCACAAATTCTACGGACGAGGCGAACAACAAGATCAAGTCGATCAGCCATCGCTCATTCGGATTTCGCAGCGCGAAGAACTTTATCGCTGCCATCTATCACTGCTGCGCGCGGCTCCCGTTGCCAGCCGAACCCTAATCGCACTTTTGGGACAGGAGCCTGATTTTCAGCAGGACGGTTCTGGGGTCACAGCAATGATCACTCCACTTGTCTCCTCTGAGGCAACGTGCGCGGTCTGCCGCCGACCATTGCGGCCCGGCAGAACAGAGAAACAGCTTGAGGCGGAAATCCGTGTCGCAGGCGAGCGTACAGATACACCGGTGGAGCCTATGTTAAACTGGACACTCGCGAAAGGGCGGTGTCAAGACATGGGGTGTTGACGCCGAGCCGCCTAACAAATCGAGGATTCCTGTGGCGCGTAAGCCGCGACAGAATCGTGGTTGAACCAGATCCGCGGGCCGAGGGTTCGGAAGCAGTGGCTGGCGGTGTGGTCAGCAGATTTTGGCTGCGGTTGTCGCGATAGCGGAAGGTAACCTGGCCGTTGTCGATCCGCTCCAGACGGCTGTTGGTGATGGCGATGCGGAAGACGCAGCGGCCCAGGAAGTCGAGTACCTGCCAGCGGGCGCCGTGCCCCGGTGTGTCGTCCGGCACGACCAGGAAAAAGAGGAGACTAATCCCCGGTGGCCGGGGCCGGAGCGGCGGCCGGGCGGCGGCGGGCCAGCCAGGCTTTGGCGTCTTCGACCAGCGAGTAAGTGACCGGGATCACCAGCAGCGTCAACAGCAGGCAGAGCGTCTGCCCGCCGATGATGGTGACGGCGATGGCCGAGCGCTGCGAAGCGCCGGCGCCGAAGCCGATGGCCGTCGGGATCAGCCCGGCCACGATCGAGGAGGTCGTCATCAGGATGGGCCGCAGTCGCACCCGGTTGGCCTCGAGAATCGCCTCCCGCAGCGGCAGGCCCTGGCGCAGCAGCCGGTTCATGTAGTCGATCTGAAGAATGCCGTTTTTCTTCACGATGCCCAGCAGCAGCAGCACGCCCAGCGCGCTGAACAGGTTCAGCGTGCGGCCGGTGGCGATCAGCGACAGCAAGGCGAAGGGGATCGAAAGCGGCAGCGCCAGCATGATGATGAACGGGTGGACCAGGCTCTCGAACTGGGCCGCCAGCACCATGTACATGAAAATCGAGGCCAGGCCGATGGCGAGAATCATATTGGAGGTCGTCTCCTCCAGGATCTTGACCTGGCCGGAGAACGACACGCCGTAGCCGACCGGCAGGCCGACGCGGTCGATGGCCGCCAGCGTGTCGGAGGCGGCCTCGTTCAGCGAATGGCCGGGGGCCACGTTGGCGTAGATGCCGACGGCAAACTGGCGGTTGAAGCGGTCGATGCGGCTGGGGCCCAGGCCGCGCTCCACGCGGGCCACCGAGTCCAGCCGGATCAGGCCGAGCCTGGACGAAGGAATGAGAATGCGGCTGAACACGGCCGGATCATCCCGCTGGCCGGGCATCAGCCGCATGGTCACCGGATACTGCTCGGAGCCTTCCTTGAAAACGGAAATCTGGTCGTCACCGGACATCAGCAGCCGCACCGCCCGGGCGATATCCGACACCCGGACGCCCAGGTCCGAGGCGCGGGTGCGGTCGATCGCCACCTGCAACTCGGGGTTGTTGAAGTTCAAGCTGACCCTGGCATCAACCAGCGAAGGGACCTTCAGCAGTTCCTGGTTGGCCTGCTTGGCGATCCCAACCAGCCGCGGCATCTCCGGGCCCAGCAGCACGGCGCGGATGGGCGCGAAGGTCTCACGGCCGCCCAGCGCGTTGGGAAAGGAGACCCGTGGCCGCACGTAGGCGAAGTCGCGGAGGTTCTCGCGGACGCGCTGGCCCATGGTGGTGATGTCGTCGCGCTCGGTGACGTCCTTCAGCAGCAGATTGATCTCGGCCATGGTGACGCCGCCCCGGAAACCGTGGGTTTGCGGGACGACGGTGGTCACGCCGGGCACTTTGGCCAGCCGCCGGGCGATCTCCACCGTCACGCGCTCGGTCTCGTCGATCGAGGTCCCTTCCGGCAAATCGATGGAGACGGAAAGCTCGTTCTGGTCTTCCTGCGGCATCCAGTCGCGGCCGATGAAGCGGTAGATGACGAAGGTCGAGGCAAAGGTAATGACGGCCACCATGATCACGGCCCAGCGGTGGCCGAGCGACCAGTCGAGCACGCGCACGTACAGGTTGCCCAGCGCGAACCCCCCGTGCTTGTGGTCGGCTCTTCGCTTGAGCACCCGCGCGCTCAGCGTCGGGGTGAGGGTGAAGGCCACCAGCATCGAGATCATAACCGCGCCGGCCATCGTCCAGCCGAACTGGTTGAGGTAGCGGCGGGCGTAGCCGGTCATGAAGGCGATCGGCACGAAGATGATGACCAGCGAGAGGGTGGTGGCCATCACCGCCAGGGCGATCTCCCTGGTGGCCCGCACGGCCGCCTCCTTCGGCGGCACGTCCTTCTCCTCGATCCAGCGGTAGATGTTCTCCAGCACGATGATGGCGTCGTCGATGACGATGCCCACCACCAGCGTCAGGCCGAGCAGGGTCATGGAATTCAGGGTGAAATCCATGACTCGCAGCAGGGCGAAGGCGGTGATGATCGAGGTGGGGATGGCGATCGAGGTGACCAGCACGGTGCGGAAGTCGCGGATAAACAGCCAGACGATGAGCGAGGCCAGCAGCGCTCCCAGCACCAGGTGCTCTTCCAGCGCCTTGACCGAGTTGCGAATGTAGGTGGCCTGCTCCTTGATGACGTTGAGCTGGACGCCGGCGGGAACCTCGTGGGTAAGCCGCTGTATCCGGCGCTGCACCGCATCGGTCACCTGGACGGTGTTGGTTCCGGTCTGGCGGCGGACCGAAACGATGACGGCGGATCGCCCCTGATAGTAGGCGAAAGTCCGCTTCTCGGTCATGCCGTCCTCGACGCGGCCGATATCGCGGATGCGGACGGGCGCGCCGCCGACGTTCTTGATGATGATGTCGTTGAACTCCTCGACTGCCTCGACCCGGCCCAGGGTGCGCACGCCCACTTCGGTGGCGCCGCGCACGATGCGGCCGCCCGGCGCCTCGATGTTCTCGGCCACCAGCGCCCGCTCCACGTCCTGGGCGGTGAGGTTGTAGGCGCTGAGCTTGTCCAGGTCCAGGTAGGTGTTGATCTGGCGGTTGCGCCCGCCGGTGATCTCCACCGCGGCCACGCCGTCGATGGTCTCCAGCGCGCGGCGGACCTGCTTGTCGGCCACCTCGGTCAGCTCGCGCACCGAGCGGGTGCCGCTCACGGCCAGCACCAGCACCGGGTCGCGGTCCGGATCGGCCTTCTGCACCGTGGGCGGCAGCACGTTGGGCGGCAGCTTGCGCATGGCCCCGGCCACCTTCTCCCGCACGTCCTCGGAAGCCTCGCCGATGTCCTTCTCCAGCACGAAGGTGACGATGATAGTGGCGCTGCCCTCGCTGACCATGGCGCGGATTTCTTCGATGCCGCTGACCGAGGCGACCGCCTCCTCCAGCGGCATGACTGCCTGGGAGACGACCTCCTCGGGGCTGGCGCCCGGCAGCCGCACGCTGACGTAGACGGTGGCCGGGTCGCTGCGCGGGAACAGGTCCACCCCGAGCTGGAAGAAGCTGAATACCCCCAGCACGGTGAGGAACATGATCAGCATAAAGGCGAAAACGGGACGCTGAACGCAGATTTCAGAAAGACGCAAGCTGGTGCCTCCTGGGGCGCTTCCCCTACCGGTAATGATCAGGCGCAAACACCCGCCCGGATGTTACCTCTTGCCATCGTACAATGAATAGCTTGATGGCGAGACGCGCCTTCCTGTTTCCCGGCCAGGGTTCCCAATATGCGGGCATGGGCCGCAGCCTCGCCGAGACTTTCCCGGCTGCCCGCTCCGCCTTCGAGGAAGCCGACCAGGCGCTCGGTTTCGCGGTTTCGAAGCTGTGCTTCGAGGGGCCGGAAGAGGCGCTGAAGCTCACCGAGAACACCCAGCCTGCACTGCTCACCGTTTCGGTGGCCGCCTGGCGCGTGCTTCAGCAGCACGGCCTCCAGCCCGACTACGTGGCCGGCCACAGCCTGGGGGAGTACTCGGCGCTGGTGGCCGCCGGCAGCCTGGCCTTTGCCGACGCCCTGCGCCTGGTGCGGCAGCGCGGCCACTACATGCAGGAGGCGGTTCCCCCTGGCGTGGGCGCGATGGCGGCCCTGCTCAGGCTGCCGGAGGAGAAACTGGAAGAGGTGGTGGCCGGCGCCGCTCTCGGGGAGGTGTTAAGCGCCGCCAACTTCAACTCGCCGGACCAGGTGGTGATCGCCGGTCACGCTGGCGCGGTCCGGCGGGCGGTGGATCTGGCGCGGGCCGCCGGCGCCAGGCGGGCGGTGATGCTCCCGGTCAGCGCTCCGTTCCACTGCCCGCTGATGGGGCCGGCCCGCGAACGCCTGGCGGTCGATCTGAACAACGCGGTCTTCGCCGAGCTGAGCTGCCCGCTGGTCAACAACTGGCAGGCGGCGGAGATCCGCTCCGGCGCCGAGGCCCGGCAAGGGCTCGTCGAACAGGTGGCGCGCCCGGTGCGCTGGCTCCAGTCGGTGCGCTACCTGATTTCACAGGGAGTCGAGCTGTTTGTCGAGGTCGGCGCCGGCGGCGTGCTGACCGGCCTGCTGCGCGGCATCGACCCGTCGCGCCAGGGCCTGAAGTTTGGAGAGGCGGAGGATTGGGAGAAGCTATATGAGGCTGTTGCTTAGCGTCCTTCTGTTCGCGCTGGCGTCGCTGGCACTGGCCTTGAGCGCCTGCCGCCGTTCGGCCCCGTCCAACGTCGCCGCCGCCGTGAACGACCGCCCGATCACCTACCAGGAGCTGGAGAAGCAGTACAAGAGCGAGTTCTCCTCGCCGGTGGAGCGCCCCAGCGAAGAGCAGGTCTGGTACCAGAAGCTGGAGCTGCTGCGGGTGCTGGTCGAGAAAGAGATCATGTGGCAGCGGGCGGAACGGGCGGGCCTGCTGGCCGTCGATGCCGACGTCGATGCCAAGCTCAACGAGCTGCGGGCGGGCTCGACGCAGGAGGAGTTCCAGAAGCAGCTCCTGGCCCGCAACCTGACGCTGGACGACCTGCGGGCCCAGTTGCGGCGCGACTTGAGCATCCAGAAGCTGTTCAACAAGGAGATCACCTCCCACATCGGCATCACCGAGAAGGAGGTGGCCGATTTCTATAACGCCAACAGGGCCAGCTTCAACCTGCCCGAGCCCCAGTACCACGTCGCCCACATCCTGGTGACGCCCTACCCGGATTCGGCCGTGCGCAACCTGAAGGGCGACAAGGCGCAGAACGAGCAGCAGGCGAGGAAGAAGATCGAGATGCTGGCGGCGCGCATCCGGCAGGGCGAGGACTTCGCCATGCTGGCCCAGAATTTCTCCGAGGACGCCAACACCTCCGCCAACGGCGGCGACTTCGGCTTCATCCCCGAATCGGCCCTGGCCCAGGCCAACGTCGAATTGCGCAAGGTGCTGGTGTCGCTCAAGCCGGGCCAGGTTTCGCCCATCGTCCGCAGCGCCGAAGGCTACCGCCTCCTGCGATTGATCTCGCGCGAGCCGGCCGGCCAGCGCAACCTGGAAGATCCCCGCGTGCAGCAGAACATCCGCGAGACGCTGCTCAACCGCAAGGACCAGTTGCTGCGAGCCGCCTACTACGAGGTGGCCCGCAGCGAGGCCCAGGTAGTGAACTATCTCGCCCGGCGGATCAGCGCCGCCAAGGGGAAGATGTAGGACCGGCTTTAGCCCAATGCCACTTAGTTTTGCCCTATCGGAATTGCAGGCTGTCTG
>JBBTDS010000649.1:0-12491 GCA_038060875.1 Acidobacteriota bacterium
CGCTGACCGCTCCCGCCCTGACCTTGCCCGGCCAGCGGGCCAGCATCGGCACGCGAATCCCGCCCTCGTAGACCTGCCCCTTCTCGCCGCGCAGCCGCCCGTTGCTGCGAAAGAACTCGAAGCCCTTCTCCTCACCCGAGTGTGCGCCATTGTCGCTGGTGACGAGCACCAGGGTGTCCCGCTCCAGCGCCAGTTTCTTGAGCAGGTCCATCAGGCGCCCCACGTAGGAGTCGGCGCGGGTGACCATGGCGGCGTAGGTTTTATGGCCTTGTGCCCAGCTCTCGCCCTCGTAAGGCGCCACGCTCGGGATCTCGAAGCGGGCATGTGGCAGCGTGTAGCACGCGTAGAGGAAAAACGGCCCGCCGGCATGCATTCGCACGAACTCCAGCGACCTCTCGGCGATCAGGTCGGCGCTGTACTGGCCGCGCCCGCCGTCACGGTTGCCCGGGAGCGGGTGCTTCTTGTCGTTGTCCCAGAGGAACTCGGGGTAGTAACTGTGGGCGTGAACCTGGTGGAGGTAGCCGAAGAACTCGTCGAAGCCGTGCCGCCAGGGCACGCCGGTCGAACCCGCGTCGCCCAATCCCCACTTGCCGAACCCCCCGGTGGCGTAGCCGGCCGGCCTGAGCACCTGGGCCATAGTGACATCTTCCGCAGCCAGCGGCGCCGTGCCGGCGTTGGCTCGGATGGGCGTGTGCCCGCCATGCATACCCGTCATCAATACGCTGCGCGAGGGCGCGCACACCGTGCCGCCGGCGTAGCAATCGGTGAACCGCAGGCCCTCGGCGGCCACCCGGTCGATGTGAGGTGTGCGAATGTGCCGCTGCCCGTAGCAGCCCAGGTCGCCGTAGCCGAGGTCGTCCAAAATGACGAACGCGATGTTGGGCTTCCGGCCGGCGGCCACCCCGCCACCGCCCAAGGCCATCAGAAAGTCCCTGCGTTTCATGGAAGATCCAGCCCCGGGCCGCTACCCGAACAGCAGCCTCCGGTCCGGCTCGCGGAACGGCTCGGACATCGCCCGGCTATCCTCGTCGAGTTCGTCGAAGTCGGTGATGCCGACAATCGCCGTGTCCACGGCCTTGTTCTGGAGCGACCACTTGAGCGCCGCCGGCATCGCGCCGGGCTGCTGGAGGCGGTTGAGCAGCGCGTCGGGGGCCACGCCATAGAGGCGGTCGCCCTTGCGGATGCGGCTGTAGCCGCCGGCCAGCACCTTCATGGCGATGATGCCGGCGCCCGCCCGCCGCGCCGCCCGGATCGCCTCGCCCGTCCCCGGGTCGAGGTAGAAGTTGTACGCCGTGAGAATGATATCCGTCTGGCCCTTGCTCACCAGCCAGGGGATCAGCCCGGTCATGTTGGCGTGGGTGCTGACGCCGGCGAAGCGGATCTTGCCGGCTTTCCTGGCGATCTGCTGGGCCTCGACGAGCTCGTCGGAGACGTCCTCGGGCTGAGCCTTGGCGTGCAGGTACCAGACGTCCAGGTAGTCGGTGCCGATCTCGCGCAGGCTGGTGTCCAGCTCCTTCAGGGCCGCCTCCTTGGTCCGGGCCAGGCTCTTGCTCGACAGGATGATTTGCCGGCGCTTGCCCTTGATGGCGCCGCCCACCATGCGCTCGTTGTTGCCGCTCTGGTAGGAACGGGCGGTGTCGAAGTAGTTGATGCCGAGGTCCGCCGCCCGCTCAATGACTACCGGATCGGAGGCCAGCATGCAGCCGAAGCCCAGCGTGGTCACTTTCAGGCCGGTCCTGCCCAGCGGCCGGTAGGCCGGCTCGACCGATGCGCGCCCGAAGCGCAGGACAGCCGGGGCAGCGGCGCCCGCGGCCATGAAATCACGACGAGACAGGTGCAGCTTCACAAGGGGACCATTATAAGCCGTCTCAGGCGGGACCGGAAGAGCCGCTTCGGCGTCCGCCGCCGGATCCCAGCAGCTTCTTTTCCTTGACCGGGGGGCCGTGGTTGGGCTACAGTCAAGTGTTGCCATGTAGAGCGGGAGTAAAGTCTATCGCGCCAGCGTATAAATGAGCCGCCGTAAGACACATCCGCATCTGGCAGGGTGCCTGGCCTTGGCCGGCGTGCTCGCGGGTTGCCAGGCGACCCGGCCCCGCCCGTTGGTCACTTCGTTCGTCCCTCCCGAGCCAAGATCCCCTGCGCACAACTTCACTGCCCCCCAACCGCCGGCGCTGTCGCCGACCAGGGCGCGGGTACAACTCAGAATCGGCCCGCCACCGCCCCCGCCGCTGGCCAGGCTCCAACTCGCGGCCGAAGCCTTGATCCGGCAGGCTGCCTGGCACTTCCAGGCCGGCAAGAAGCGTTACCAGGAAGGCGACCGGAACGGGGCGCGCCAGGAGTTCGACAGGGCCGTGGACATCCTGCTGGGCGCTCCGGATGACGTCAGGGCTGCCGGTCCGGCCGCCCTGGACAAGAAGTTGGAGGAACTGGTCCAGGCCATCCACCGCTACGATCTGGCCGGGTTGGGGGCGGCCGACGTCTCCGAGGAACCCGGTTTTGAAAAGGCGTTGCTGGACGATATTCCGCCGCTGACCTTTCCGATCGATCCCAGACTGAAAAACCGGGTCATCGAGGAGATCCGTGCCACCGCCTCTCAGCTTCCCCTCCAGGCTAACGACGCGGTGCTGGCTTACATACACTATTTCTCGACCGAGCGCGGGCGCCGCACCCTGCTGGCTGGTCTGAGGCGCTCCGGGCGCTACCGTCCGCTTATCCAGAGGATTCTGGCCGAAGAGGGGTTGCCGCAGGAGCTGATCTTCATCGCTCAGGCGGAGTCGGGCTTCGCCCCGCGAGCGGTTTCCCGGAAGAAGGCTGCCGGCATGTGGCAGTTTGTGCGCGCCCGCGGAAACCAGTACGGGTTGATGCAAACCAGCTTTGCCGACGACCGGCTCGACCCGGAGAAGTCCACCCGGGCGGCGGCCCGGCACCTGCGGGACCTCTACCATCAGTTCGGCGACTGGTACCTGGCCCTGGTTGGTTACAATGCGGGACCGGGCGTGATCGACAAGGCGGTCCAGCGGACCGGCCACGCCGATTTCTGGGAGTTTCGCCGCCGCAATGTGTTGCCGAAGGAAACCAGCAACTACGTTCCCATCATCCTGGCCTTCACCATCATGGTGAAGAACGCCCAGCAGTACGGGCTGGCCGGGCTGGAGACCGATGCGCCGCTGGAATACGACTCTCTCGAGATCACCGCGCCTACCGGCCTGCAACTGCTCGCCGACCTGGCCGAATGCCCGCTGGCGCAGTTCCGCGAGTTGAATCCCGCCCTCCTGAAGAACCTGGCGCCCCCCGGCTACACGCTGCGGGTTCCGAAAGGGCAGGGCGCCGCCCTGACCGCGGTTTTGGATGCGGTGCCCGCCGAGCGGCGGAACTCCTGGCGCGCGCACCGCGTCGGCGAGGGTGAGACGCTCGCCGCCATCGCCGGCCGCCATCGCCTTCCCGAGAAATCCATCCTGGCGGTCAACGGGGCGCTCTCGGACGGGCTCCAGGCGGGAGATCTGTTGCTGATCCCCGCGGCCGCCCCGGCGCGGAATGCCTCGGCCCGGACCACGGCTGTCCGCAAGACCCCCTCGCGCAAGCCGGCGGTTCGCAGAGCGGCCGGCGCCTCACCGGTCGCTTACAGCGCGGCCAACCTGGGCGCGGTGCGCAGTCGCCCGGCGCCGGTGCGGCGCTGAAGCCGCCACCGCGCGGCCGTCGCCTCGACTTTTCGCAACTTCTCACCTCTGCTCTTGCGTTCTTTTGAAAACGAGGTATTCTATGTGTTGACCGTGCATCCACAGGAGGCACTGGAAATGTTTGAACTCTTCAGTCTCGCTTTCAATGACGAGCGGGATGACTTTGAGTACGATGAAGAGCACATCGAGTTAGAGTCCGACCTCGCCGAATGGGGTCCGGGCGATGAAGAAGAAGAAGAGGAGGAAGAAGTGCCAGAAGGTATCCCTGAAGCTACACCCCCAGTTGAAGCTACGGTAGTGCAACCCCCAGCCGCACCGGCGCCACCAGCGGCGCCCCCGGCAGTAGTGGCGCCCAAGAAGCCTGCGAAGAAGGCGGCTCCCAAGAAAGCGGTCGCCGCGAAAGCCCCGGCCAAGGCGGTCGCCGCGAAAGCCCCGGCCAAGGCGGTCGCCGCGAAAGCTCCGGCCAAGAAGGTCGCCGCGAAAGCTCCGGCCAAAAAGGCCGCCGCGAAAGCCCCGGCCAAAAAGGCCGCCAAGAAAGCTCCGGCCAAGAAGGCGGGCAAGAAAGCCCCGGCCAAGAAGGCCGCCAAGAAAGCTCCGGCCAAGAAGGCCGCCAAGAAAGCGGCCAAGAAGAAGAAGTAGCCGACCCGTCGGGTTGGGGGGTGGTCCGGCCAGGGCTGGCTACTTGCCCAGAACCGCGCGGCAACGCTCGTAGAGCTCGAACAGAGCGGCGGCGTACTCTTGCGCGCTTCGGGTAGACCTGCCCGTGTAGCCCGCGGCCGGATCTCCCTTCCCATACCCGGTGGTGACGGCGATGAATTTCATCAGTTCCAGCGCGATTTCGTCTTTGGTCCGCGCCGGATACGCCCCGAGCGTGATTTCTTCAGCCATATACAAGCTCCTCCTGTTGAGCGGTTCCGGGGGGCCCCGCCAGGCGTGGGCCTCCCGGATTCTCCTGCCTGGCGGCCATCCCTGAGCTTAGCCGATTTCCCATGCCGATCGAGGCTCGCCGGCACATCCGCAGAATGCGGGGCGGAGCCCAGTCCCATCTGATTCAGGCCGCTGACGGCCAGTACTACGTCGTCAAGTTCAAGAACAACCCCCAGCACCGCCGCGTCCTGGTCAACGAGTTGATCGCCTCGGTCTTCCTGCGGTACTTGCAGATCTCCACCCCGGAGATCGCCATCATCCGGATCTCGCCCGAGTTCGTCAAGGAGAACCCGGAGCTGAAGTTCCAGTTGGGGGCGCAAGGGGCGCCGGTCGGGCCCGGGTGGCACTTCGGATCTCGCTTTCCCGACGACCCGGACAGGATCGCCATCTATGACTTCCTCCCCGACGTCTTTCTCCGGCAGGTGGCCAACCTCCACGAGTTTGCGGCCGTGCTGGCATTCGACAAGTGGATGGCCAACGCCGACGGCCGCCAGGCCGTCTTTTTCCGCGGCCAGCCGCGGCCGGTGAAAGGAGACCCACGGCCGGGGCGCTTCTTCGCCCTGATGATCGACGAAGGCTTCGTGCTCAACGGCCCGTACTGGGATTTCCCCGATTCGCCGTTGCAGGGTCTCTACCACCGTCCCCTGGTCTATGAGGGGATCAGATCCTGGGATGATTTCCAGCCCTGGCTAGACCGGATCCGGCATTTTCCCGAGGAAGTGATGGACGAAGCCTGGCGGCAGATTCCGCTGGAGTGGATCGAGGGCGAGGAAGATGCGCTGGAGCAGGTCATGCAGAAGCTGATGGAACGGCGCGCCCGGGTCGCCGACCTGGTGGGCGAGTGCCGCCGCGCCAGGTCTTCGCTGTTCCCGAGCTGGAAGTGAGTCGAGGCCGGTCGAATGGAATAAGATCTTGATATGCACCGCTTCGTCCTGCACAACGACGAGATCCGCGAGGCTTCCGCTAAGGTCCTCTCACCGGGGCAGGTGGGCCTGCTGTCGGGGTGGGGGGTCTTCAGCACGATCCGCGTGGCCGCCGGAGTGCTTTTCGCCTTCGAACGGCACTGGGAGCGGATGCGGCGGGATGCGGCCGCGCTGCGCGTCCCGTTTCCTGATGCCCCCGACTACATCCGGAGCCGCTTAGGGCGCCTGGTCGAGGCCAACCAGGCTCACGACGCCACCCTGCGCGTGGTCGTGGTCCGCAACGGCGGCGGGACCTGGGAAGGACCCAACGAGCGCGATTTCGACCTGATCGCTCTCACCGCCGGGCTGACCGACTGGGGCCAGGCCGTGACGCTGGCCGTCCGCGAGAACGCACGCCACTCCGCTTGCGTGCTGGCAGGCGCCAAGGTCCTCTCCTGGGCCTTCAATCTCACCTGGCTCGAGGAGGCCCAGGCGCGGGGCTTCGGCGAAGTCATTCTGCTCAACGAACGCGGCGAAGTCAGCGAGTGCACCTCGGCCAACATTTTCATCTCCCAGGGCAACCAGGTCTGGACGCCGCCGTTGAGCGCGGGTTGTCTTCCGGGGGTCACTCGCGAGTTGTTGCTGGGCGAGGTTCGCGCCGCTGGTGTCTCCGCCGGCGAGCGGAGCCTCTCGCTCCAGGACCTGGAGGAGGCCGACGAGGTCTTCATTACCTCGACGACTCGCGACCTGCTCCCGGTGACCTTGATCGAAGGCCGGGCGCTCCAGCGGTCGGGTTGGGCGCGCAGCCTGCTGGCCCAAGCCTATAACCGCTACCTCGAAGACTACGTGGCCCGCAGCCGCCACCGGCTCCCCTCGTGAAGAAGGAGCGACACCGCGCTACAATGTCAGCTTCGGCTGCTTTTCACGGCCGCTCATCATGGTAGCTTGTCCCGTTTGCGGAAGCAGACACCTGCGCTATTCCCGGCTCGTCAACTTCAACGAGCGCCTTGGGAGCCTGGTGGGAGTCCGGCCGCTGCGTTGCCGCGATTGCCGGACCCGTTTCATCGACCGCACCTGGCGGCTGGCCAACATCAGGTACGCCCGGTGCCCGCGCTGCTGGCGTATGGACCTGAACCTCTGGTCTAGGCGCGATTACCGGGTTAGGGTCTGGCAGGCGTTTATGCTGCAACTGGGCGCCCGTCCCTATAGGTGTGAGTACTGCCGCTGCAACTTCGTCAGCTTCCGCCCCCGGAAAGAGAAGTTCACCTTCCGGCGCTGGAAAAAGGGGGGTCCCGCGGCGCCGGTCCCAACCACTTCAGGTGACACCCCTCCCCGGGAATCTGCGCCGCTGGAGGAATAAAGGGCGGGGAACCGCGGGCCAAAAAGAAATGGTTCCCAGTGACCCACTTTCCAGCTCGCTCTCCGACCGGCATGCTCGGTCTGAGCGTGGCATCAAGACTACCCGACGCTTCTCCCTTTGCTCCCCGCGGCAGCTTTTGGCTGCCCCGGATCAACGCTCCAGGAGGCGCTCGGGCCAAGTCCTGACGGAGCCGGCTTCTCGAAGCGGCCTTTCGCTCGCCCGAAGCGGCTTCCCGTTTCCGGGCCACCTCTCCGGGGTCATCGTTCCCGGCCTGCCTCTTTGATGCCTCACCGCACCCCGCCTCGGCCCCGTTCGGTTCCGGGCTCCCTTCCTCTTCCCGAGTCTCCCCGGGCCGGGGAAGATCAAAGCCCGCAACCCGTTGCCCGCGCGTGGGTCCGGCAATCCCGACGGCTTCTCAAACCTTGCTCCCCGTCGGCGCCTTTCGGCCCCTCCGGCTCAACGCTCGGCTCGATTCCCCGCCGGGAAGCTCACCCCGCGACCCGTCCGCTTCCCCGTCACTCCCCGCATGCGGTCGCGTAAACGCTGCCACATACAGATCAACGCTCCGAGCGCGCTTCGTTTCGCCAAGCTCGCTGGTCCCGCGAATCTCTGGGAACCAACTTTATGATGCACTGAAACCGCGCCCGAGTCAAATAAAAAGTGCTGCTGAAAGCGGTTTTTCCGCAGACTATTTCTCTCTTCTTTTCAGTGGGATGCGGGCATGGGAAGCTGGAATTCCTGTGAATAAAACATTAGCGTTTGCTTCTGTTCACTCCGCGGCCAGCTTCAGTATCATGCCGGCGTCGGTGGCGACCCAGATATGCGCCGCATCGGCCGCCGCCAGCATGGCCCGCCGGCCGTAAGCCCGGTAATCAACCTCCATCTCCTGCCACTGGACGAAGTCGTCGCTGCGCAACAGCTTCAACTTTCCCGGAACTGGAAGCCTTATCTCCAGCCCCTGAGGCTCGATGGCGGCCAGATAGGCGCGCCCGTCGGGCAGCAGGGCGGCGTCGGTCACCGCCCGGTCCTTGCGGCGGAAAACGCGCGCGCTTTTTCCCGTTCGCCAATCCAGGCGGAAGACCTCCGAGGGCCACTCGAACGCATCGGAGAATTCAACGACCCCGAGGCCGCGGCCGTCCGGCGCCAGGCGAATCCGGGTGACCCGGCCGAACATCGACGTGACCGAGGGCTTCCACTGAGCGCCCCCGTCGCGCGTGTCCAGCAGTATCGCCAGCTTCGGCCATTCCCGGCGCCCTTGCGCCTCCTCGGGGTCCATCCACTCCGGTAGTCGCTGCCGGTCGGAGCGCCGCGGCGGACTGCTCCAGCCGGCGATGAGGCCTTCGCGCTCGTTGGCGAAGCTGATCCAACTGTATGCGGTGAACTCGAGATTGGCTTTCGGCGCGTCCCCGGCGGCGACCCTGGTCCAGGTCCGCCCGCCGTCGGAAGTTTCGTGGATGCTCTTGCGGAGGCCGACGGCCCAACCGCGATTGGCGTCGCGAAACCAGACTCGCAGGCAGTCCGCCGGGCTGTTCTGTCTTTTCCAGTTGCTCCCGAAGTCCTCGGTTTTCCAGAGGCCGTCCCCGGTTACCATCCAGCCAAGCGTCTCGTTGAGGAAGAACAGCGAGAGCGCTATCTGGGGCGGATGGATCAGCGCCCAGTGCTCGCCGCCGTCGCTGGTCACCAGCGCCGCCGGACGCTCCCGCCGCTTCTCCGTCAGAAAGCCGGCCGCCATGCCGCGGCTGCGCGTGGGAAACGAAAAGTCGGCCAGCGTGAGCGTGGACTCGTCCTCATCGTGGAAGTACTGAATGCGCCAGCGTTCGGCGCCGAAGCCCAGCGCCGCCAGCGCCACCAGCCCGGCCAGGGTCCTCATGGGAAGCACGCGCGCGAACCCGCCGCTCCCGACGACAGGACCAGTTCCACGTGGTTGGCGGCTTCCACCGCGGCCGGTGCCATCCGCGCCAGCACCAGTGCGCAGCCCACCAGCTCGCCCACCGTGGCCAGCACTTCCATCTCGCCGCCCGTGTGCTGGTGTGCTGCCCGGTGGTGGACGTTGATCACGCCAACCACGCGGTTGCGCGCGATCACCGGCGCCGAAAGAAAAGCCTCGAAACCATCTTCCGGCAGGTCGCGGAACGCCTTGAACCGTGGATCCTTGTAAGCCTCGCGCGAGATGGCCAGCAGCCGCCGCTCCCGCGCCACCCAACCGGTCAGGCCCTCGCCCAGCTTCAGCCGGACCTTCCCGATGGCCGTCGAAGTCGCCGTGCTGGAGGCGCACAGCACCAGCTCGTCGCTGTCGATCAGGTAGACCAGGCAGGAGTCGCAGGCCATGAACTCCACTACCAGCGCCACAATGCCCTGCAACACCCCCGGCAGGCTTAGCTCACGCACCATGAGGCGGCTGATCTTCTGGAAAAGCCGCAGTTGCTGCTCGGCCCGCTCCAGCGCCGCCTGGAGATCCTTCGCCTTCGGCACGCCCCTATTATCCCAAATGCGGCGGGACCGGCGTTCCCGCCGGCCCCCTCACACCGGCTCGAACCGCGCCTGGAAGAACCGCAGATACCGGGGCTCGTAGACCATCCGCAGCCCGCCGGCCTGCTCCCGCTCCTCGAACACGCACAGCACCGACTCGGCCACCACGTCCATGTGGGCCTGCGTGTAGACCCGCCGCGGCAGCGCCAGCCTCACCAGCTCCAGCTTCGGCCGGTATTCCTCCCCGGTGTCTTTGCTGCGGCCGGCGGAAACCGTTCCCCGTTCCATCGTGCGCACGCCCGAGTCCAGGTAAATGGCGGCCGTCAGGGCCTGGGCCGGGTACTGCTCCTGAGGGATGTGCGGGAGGAAGCGGCGGGCATCGATAAACACGCCGTGGCCGCCGATGGGCACGACAATCGGTATTCCCCACCCGCGCATCTTCTCGCCCAGGTACACCACTTGGCCCACCCGCGCCCGGATGTGGTCGTCATGGAGGGACTCCTCGATCCCGCGCGCAACCGCTTCCATGTCCCGTCCGGCCATGCCGCCGTAAGTATGCAATCCCTCGTAGACCACCACCAGGTTGCTGGCCTCGTCGTAGATCTCGCGGTCGTTGACGGCCAGGAATCCGCCCATGTTCACCAGCGCGTCTTTCTTGGCGCTCATGGTGCAACCGTCCGTCAGGGAACACATCTCCTTGACAACGGAGGCGACCGGCCGCCCCTGCTGCCCCGGCTCGCGCTGCTGGATGAAGTAGGCGTTCTCGACAATTCGCGTCGCGTCGAGGATGATGCGGATGCCGTGCCGGCCGGTCAGCTCGCGGACCGCCTTGAGGTTCTCCAGCGATATCGGCTGGCCCCCGGCCATGTTCACCGTGACGGCCAGGCTCACGTACGGGATGCGCTGCGGACCGTACTGCCGGATCACCGACTCCAGCTTGTCCAGGTCCGCGTTGCCCTTGAACGGGTGCTCGCTCGCGGGGTCGTGGGCTTCCGGTATAATCACATCCACGAACTGCCCGCCGGCCAGCTCCTGGTGCAGCCGGGTGGTGGTGAAGTACATGTTGCCCGGGATGACGTCGCCCGGCTTGATCAGCACCCGCGAGATGATGTGCTCGGCTCCGCGCCCCTGGTGGGTCGGGATCAGGTAGCGGTAGCCGTAATGCTCGCGGACGCTTTCTTCCAGGTGGTAGAAGTTGCGGCTGCCGGCGTAGGCCTCGTCGCCGAGCATCATGCCGGCCCACTGCCAGTCGCTCATCGCCGAGGTGCCCGAGTCGGTGAGCAGGTCGATGTAGACGTCCTCGGAACGCAGCAGGAAGGTGTTGAACCCGGCCTCCTGGATGGCGTGCTCGCGCTGCTCGCGGGTGGTGAGCTTGACCGGTTCGACGACCTTGATCTTGAAGGGCTCGGCCCAACTGCGACGGGTGAGCTTCATTGTCGGCTCCCGGCTCCCAGCACCAGCCGGCGCAGGTGCGGCGCCAGCGCCGGCGTCGAGACGCAGCAGTTGCCCCCGCGGATGCTGCTGCCGCCGTCGAAGTTGAAGAACACCCCGCCCGCTTCTTCGAGGATGATCTTCAGCGGGGCCAGGTCCCATTCTTTGGCGTACGGCTCGACCCAGGCGTCCGCCCGTCCCGAGGCCACCATCATCGCGTCCTGGCAGCCGCTGAAGCTGCGGACCGCCCAGAAGCCGCTCATCCACTCCAGCAGGCCGGACGCGAACGGCATCTCCAGCATGGTGTTCAGCCCGTTCACGCAGAGCAGCGCCTGGCGGGGATCGCTGATGCCGGAGACCCGGACGCGGCGCTCGTTCGCCCATGCGCCGCCGTTCCGCGCGGCGTAATACATCTCGCCCTGCTCGGCCAGGTGACAGACGCCCACCGCCACTCCGTCCCGGTCCTCCAGCGCGATCAGCACGCTCCAGTTCGGGATGCCGCGCACGAAATCCACCGTGCCGTCGATCGGGTCCAGGATCCACCGCCGGCCCGAGCGGGCTTCCTTCTGCGCGCCCTCCTCCCCCAGCAGGCCATCGTCGGGAAAGGCCTCATCCAGGGCGCGGCAGATGAGCCGCTCGCACTCGCGATCGGCGGCGGTGACCGGCGACAGGTCCAGCTTGATCTCGGTGCGCACCCCGTCGCGGCGGTACCTGAGCGCCACCTCGCCGGCCTGCGCCGCCAGCGCCCGCGCCACCTCCAGCTCTTTTTCGAAGGGCATGCGACCCATTTTACGCCGCCAGGCCGCGGCCCGCCTGGTGCTGCACAACGTGGTGCAGTCGTGTTAGGATTTCCGAGATGCCCTCGCGCACCGTATTTGCCGTCCTGGCGGAGACGACGGCTCGCCAGGCCGAGCTGCCTGCGCTCTACCAGCCCTTCACCGAGGGCGGCGCGCGCAAGTACCGCGTTTACACCTGGGCCCAGTACAAGCAGGCGGCCGAGGAGATCGCAGTGGGCCTGCGCGGCCTGGGCATCGGCAAGGGCGACGTGGTGGCGCTCGACTCGGAAACGCGGGCCGAGTTCTACCTGGCCGACCTCGGCATCCTGGCCAATGGCTCCGTTGCGGCCGCGCTGTACACTTCCTACCCCATCGGCGACCGGGCGCGAACCATCCGCGCCTGCGAGGCCAAAGCCGTCTTCGTTGAAGACCCGGAAACCCTGCTCGGGCTGCGCGAAGCGGCCGATCCGGCGTTGCGTGTTCGCTGGATCCTGCTCACCGGCTCAGCCGATGGAGCCATCAGCCTGGAGGAGTTGCGGCAGCGGGGGCGGCACGCCATCGCCGCGGAGCCGGATCTGTTCACTCGGATTCAGGCGGAGGTGACGCCGGAGGATCCGGCCATCCTCTACCTGACCTCCGGCGCCACCGGCGAACCCAAGATGGGCATGGTGAGCCACGCGGCCCTGGTGGCCAACATGGACATGGGGCCGGCGGTGCTGGACCTGGGACCGCGCGACGCCACGCTGGCTTTCCTCCCCTCGGCCCACATCACGCAGCGCATGGTGATGGAGCTTCTCCCCATCCGCTGGGGCGTGCCGGTGTGGTTCGTCGAGAGCCTCATGAAGCTGCCCCAGGAGATCGAATTGGTGCGGCCGACCTTCTTCGTGGCTCCGCCCCGGCTCTGGGAGCGCATCTATGCCAGCATCGCCACCGAGATCCGCAAGCGCGG
>JBBTDS010000650.1:0-11351 GCA_038060875.1 Acidobacteriota bacterium
TCCAGCTCACCGGGCTCCAAGTTGGACCGGGCAACGTAGTCTCCTATCTGCCTCTTATCGAACGCCTCTCGGAGCCAGGCGTGGAGCGCGGCTGGCAGAAGCCCCGGCTGCACAAAATGTTGGGCGAATGCCGATAGCACCGCGCGATGGCTGGAGAATGCGAGGCCCTTGCTCGCCAGGAGCGCCTCGGCGCAGTAGAACATCACGTAGTAGAGCCGCGAGGCCGCGGAATCGAGATCCCCGATGTTCCGTAGGACCTCCGCCGAGTGCAGGTACTTCTCTGCTTTCCGAATCAAGGCCTCGATCTCTTCGGTCAAAGACGGACCGCCTCCCTGCGGACGCACGTCAGGAACGGGCTGCGCTGGTTCTCCAGGGACTCCGCCGAAATCGGAAAGGTCGATATCAACAGGTCGTTCTTAAGGCAGATGCTGGAGACGACCGTGTTGATCCGGCTGATCTCGATCCCGGTCTGGACGCGTCCGTCCAGCTCGATCAGGATGTCAACATCGGATTCCTGGCCAGCCTCGTTGCGCGCGTAGGAGCCGTAAAGGTAGACACCTCTGAGCCGTGGCCCGTAAATCTCACGCAAGGCGCGCTTGAGTTCTTCTAGGGCCGCCGCTACACCGGGCGGCAACGCCAGGCTTTGCATTGGTGGAGCTCCTCTTTGAGTGTTCACCAACTCGGCCGGCGTTGCAAGGGCTGCTAACTGTAGCGGCCGCGCTATCGAGCTTCTCGCCGCCCGCCAGCGGGCCGGACGCGCTCGATGAGCCAGCCGGCCACGTCCGTCCGCACCGCATCGACGCGAATGTTGCGGCCGTCCACGGAAGCCTCGTGCAACACCGCGCGAGGCGCGAGCGCCGCGATCAAGTCCGGTATGTCCCCTGCTTCGAGGATGCCGGGAACGATCACGTCCAGCGGCACGTAGCAGAAGCGGTCGCCGAGGACGGAGAGAAACGACGCCAGCCCCCGCAGGGCCGCGACCGCGTACAGCCGGTCCTCGTAAAGCGCGGTAAAGAGCGCCAGCAGCGCGCCCAGTGGTTCGGCCTGCTGCTGGATCTGAGGGCCGGATTGCTGGTGGGGGCTCCTGTCGAGCGCCAGGTCCGGCGGATTCGCGCCGGCCAGCGAGTCGCCCCAGAGCAGAAGACGGCCAGGGTCGAGATCGGCGCGCCGCCAGAGGTGCTGAACAACGGTGCGGGCGTCCTTGATGCGCGCGCCCAGCATCGTGTTGCCCAGCATCAACTCGGTGGCCGCCAGGCTCATGGCGCCCGGCGCGCGCGAGCCGTCGCGCCTCGTCTCGCCGGCGCCGCGGACATCCGCGAGGCAGACCGCTATCCGCGCCTTGAGCAGCTCGGCCAGCTCAGCGCTGCGTTCCGCGAGAAACCGCTTCTTACCCTCCTGCGCGAAGACGACGACCACCGGCAAGCGCTCCGTCCCCGCGCCCTTAGGCTTGATCAGAAGCAGCGGCACGCTGATGCCCGGATCGGTTTCGAGCGCGATCCCCTCCGCGTCAAAGCCCGCGAGGGACTTTGTCCAGAGCACGCGGCCGGCGGCCTGGGGATTAGGCGCGATATCCCCGAGCTTCGCCCGCAGCGCGTCGCGCAGCCCGGAACCCCGTCCCCGCGCAAGCTGAAGACGCTCGCGCGCGATCGCGGCGGCCAGGGCGCTGGCGGGCTGCGGCCGGCGCCCGGCGGCGACCGCCGGCGTCAGGCACATCAGCTCCGCATCCGGGCGCGGGTTGTGATACTCGCGCTCCGGCGCCGCCAGGCCGAGCCACCGGTTGAGGATCGGATAGATCTTCTTGCGCAGCGCCACCCCGACGTTGGTGCATTCCCCGGGTCCGGGAAACGGGCCGAATCCGTCCACCTCGGCGAGATGTTCGCCCTTTCCGTATAGACCGAACACCTTCTTGTAGCGCGCCCAGGCAGGCTCGTTCTCAACCCCCTTCGGCCATCCAATCTCGAATGAGTAGAGAAAGGGGCGCGGCGCGACCGAGGCGCAGATGAACCAGGGAAAGAACTCATCCGCCACGCTGCGGCGCAGGTCGCGCGTCGATTCCCAGCTTCCCCAGCCCGGATCGGCGGTGTTGGAATCGTACTCGCGCGGCCCCATGGTGTAGTGCTCTTCCGGCCCGGCCTCGCCGAAGTTGAACGGGATGACGGCCGCCACCCGTTCGTCGAGCGCCGCCGCGACCGCCGCCGGATCGCCGCCGCCGGCCACGGCGCCCAGCATGACGATCCGCTGCGGATCGATGTACGGCCGCTCCAGTAAAAGATCGATCGCGCGCATCAGGTCCCAGACCATCCACTTCATGAGGCTTTCACCGGCGAGGTAGAGCTGCATCCCCAGCGCGTAGCGGGAGTAATAGCCCTCACGCGGCCACGGCTGCGATTGCAGGCGCTCGCCCGCGCCGAGCTGGTCCATGACGAGCACGGCCGTCCCCGAGCGCGCCCAGGTCATGCCCATGTCCTGCAACTCCGTTTGTGTCTTCGGCGCGTGATGGCTGTGCACGACGACGATGGCGGGAATGCGCCCCACGATGCGGTCGGGCAGATAGAGGTTCGCCGTGACCAGCAGTTGCGGGCGGCTCTCGAACACGACGTTCTCGATGATGAATCCGTCGCCGAAGTCAGCCCGGCGGGTCACCTCGGCGTGCAACGGCGTGCGCTGGGGAAAGGGATCGAGCGAGCGTCCTAGCGCCGCCAGCCGCGGCGCGCGGAAACGCTCCCAATCAGCGAGCGTTCGTACCGCCTCCCAGGCGCGCCGCTCGCGCGCGGCGGCTTCGGCCATGCGCGCCCGCAGGTTCTGCTGCACCATCCTGGCTATCCCCAGCCGCTCGCGCTCTTGCGGCGACCAGACCTCGGCGGGCGCGCGAGCGAGTTCCACTGCCACCGGATCGGTTGGCGCCGGTGGCGTCTCGGAACGCCGAGCCGGCAAAGGCGCCGGCTGAAACGACGGTGGCGGACCCGACGCGCCGGGCGCCTGAAACTCGAAATCGGCGCGCTCGTTCGCCGCCGGCCAGAACCAGCGAAGCTCGGGCGCGTCCGGCCTCGGCACGCGCACCCTCTCAATGTTCATCAGGCCTGTCCCGGCTAGCGCTTCGAGCGGAATAGCCGCTTCGACGGTCCACTCCTTCGCGCCCAACCTGGCCGCCGCCACCACGCGGGTGAAGCTGTCGTCGACGACGGTGGAATCGACGCGATAAGCGCCGAGCGGGTTCACGCTCAAGGTGAAGGTCCGGTTGCGCCGGTTGAGGTGGACGGTGAACCTCCAGCTCACCAGGTCCTCGCGCCACCAGGTCGGGTCGCGTCCGGTGGAGACCGCAACCACGCGGCCCGGCTCAGTAATACGCGCGGACACAGCCAGATACGCCCCGGCGACCGCTATTCGGGTCTCGCCGCCGGCGGGGAACGGCGCGCCGAACTCGGACGTCCCGAGCGCCAGCACCCGCGCCTCGCGCCAAAGCGGCTCGTCGATGGTCCCGTCGATGGCGAGCGATCCGCCGGCCGAAGGAATGGTAAGCGTGGCCGCGAGGGCAACGACAAGCGCAGGCATGGCTACCCCTCACTGCCGCTGATAGACCAGCTTGCCGCCGAGCCAGGTCTGCTCGACCTGGATCTTTATCACGTCGTCCACCGGGCAGGTGAGGATGTCCCTGTCCAGCACGATCAAATCGGCCAGCTTGCCGTTCTCCAGCGATCCCTTTTCCTTCTCTTCGAAGGTGAGCCAGGCGTTGTTGATGGTGTAAAGCCGGATCGCCTGCTCGCGCGTGATCCGCTGTTCGGTGTGGAGCGGCTGATCCATCCAGCGCGGCTGCCGGACGAGCGTGGTCCACATGCCGAGAAACGGGTTATAGGGGTTGATCGAACGCAGGCTGCCGATCTTCTGCATGTGGTCGGAGCCGCCGCCGACAATCACCCCGTGGTCGAAGATGCTCTTGTACGGCTGGAAAAACGCCAGGCGAGCGTTACCGAACTGCTTGAGCAAAGTCGCGCCGTCGAGCCAGAGCCAGGCCGGTTGCAGATCGGCCACGATGCCCAGCCGCTGCATCTTCTGAATGGCCTCGAGGCTCATAAAGTTGCAGTGTGAGATGCACGGCCGCTTGTCGCGCACCGGCAGGTCGCTGTTGACTTCCTCGTAGGCATCGATCAGCGCGTGGACCGCGCCGTCGCCCACGGTGTGCGCCGTCAGTTGCAGGCCGTTGGCCAGCGACAGCCGCGCGATCTGGTGCAGCTTGCCCGGCTCGATGTACTTCATCCCGCGATAATTCGGGTCGTCGATCGCGTAGACCTTGCTGACGCCCCACGGCTGGCGCATGTAGGCGCTGCCGGTCAGCATGCCGCCGTCCAGGTATACCTTGATGCCGCGCAGCCAGACCAGGTTGTCGTACTGATGGAGCCGGTCGCCGGCGGCCGCGAGAATGCGCTGTTCGATCTGCTCGATCGGCGCCTGCGCGTTCACGCTGTAACTGATGAACACGCGGCAGGTCAGCTCGCCCCTCTCTTTCAGTTGGCGGTATAGCTCGACGGCGGATTCGCCGGCGTCGCGGTCGGCGATGCTTGTGATGCCGGTGGCGTTGTAATCGGCCAGCAGCGCTTTCAGCCTGCTGCGGCGGTCGTCGGCGCTGGCGGCCCCGCCGCGCGAGCGGGTTTTCAGGAAACGGCCGCAGCTTCGCAGGATGCCGGTCGGCTCCCCGGTCTTTGGGTCGCGTTCGATGCGCCCGGGCTGGCCGTCGGTGATCTGGAAGTTCTTGTCGATGCCGCTCAGCTTGAGCGCCAGCGAATTCACCGAAGCGTCGGGGCCGGTGCGGAACGCCACCGGGTGGCGCGGCGCCACGCTGTCCAGTTCCTCGCGCGTGGGAAATCGCTGCTCCCGCAACCGGGTGATGAACACCTGCGAGAGCGTGATCCATTCCCCCTCGGGAACGACGGCGGCGCGCGAGCGGAGGTAGCTCAGCACGTCGGCGACCGATTCCATGTCGGGGACCGGGTGATCGAACTCGTACATGGCCGCGCCGGTCGAGTGTACGTGGGAGTCGATCAGGCCCGGCAAGACGGTCTTCCCTTTCAGGTCCACCTGGCGCGTCTGCGGACCCGCAAGCTTGAGGATGTCGGCGTTGGCGCCCACGGCCAGAATCCTGTCGCCCCGGACGGCCACGGCGGCGGCCACCCGGAACTTCGGGTCCACGGTGACGATTTTTCCGTGGTGCAGAATGAAATCGGCTTGCTGGCAGTTGGCGGGAGCCATCAGCAGCGCCCCGGCAGCAAAGACAACCAGCGAGAAGGTTTTCCCTGCGACTGACATGACTGCCATTCTATCCAGTTGCCCGCCGGGACGGCGGGTTCTTCGGGTATGCGATGATGAAGAGGCAGCGTGAGGATTGCCTGCTGTTTAACCTGCCTGTTGTGGTTGGCGCCCGGCTTCGGCCTCGCCCAACGCGCGCTGGACTTTGAGGGGCGCTACTGGGTCACGGATTCCACCCAAGCCATTAAGGTGACCGACAACGGCAAGGGCACAGACATCAACTTCAAGACCGACCTCGGATTTGTGGATAAGAACTTCCCGGAGGCGCGACTCACCTATCACGG
Source organism: Acidobacteriota bacterium (assembly GCA_038060875.1). Taxonomy (GTDB): domain Bacteria; phylum Acidobacteriota; class Terriglobia; order Bryobacterales; family Bryobacteraceae; genus JBBTDS01. The sequence goes on from JBBTDS010000650.1 coordinate 5,586, forward strand.
CAAGGGGCGAAGCAAGCTCAAGGTGGGTTTCGTTCAAGCCCGTTACGACGGCGACAGGAATGTACAGAAAACCATCGACTTCGGTGGAACCACGTACACCTTCGGCACGAGGGTTGTCTCCAGCCTGAAGCTCCAGGATCTGAAGCTGGGCTGGGCCTATCAGTTTGTAAGACTCGCCGGTGGAAAACTCAGGTTGGGCTCGTTCCTCCAGGGTCACGTCCTGTGGTTCAGGGCCGGACTGGCCGCGCCGAACCTCAGGCCCCCACTCGCGGAATCCGAGCGTGGGGTGGTTCCGATACCCATGGTCGGCATCTCCCTGGATGCGGTGCCGCATTCGAGGGTCAACATCTCCGGAGACTTCTCGGGCCTTAAGTTCGGCAAGTACGGGTCCGCCGTAGACGGTGAACTGGCGGTGAAGCTGCTTCCCATCCGGCGCCTCGGATTCACCGCGGGATACCGCTCGTTTCGTCTCGGCCCGAAGTTTGACCCTGACTATGCGGTGGTGAGGATCTCGGGACTCTTCGTGGGCGCATTTGCCCGTCTGGGCAGCGCTGAATGAGAAGGTCGCGGGCGCGCGTCACTGCGCGCCGTTTCCCACCAGCTCCGCATACGGAGCCAGGAACGGCATGGACGGGCCGCGGCGAGCGACCCGGACGTTGGCGGCCCCGCTGAAGGCGGCTTTGGCTTCGTCCAGCGGGACCGGCTTGCCGAGCGGGTCGGTGGGATCAACCACCCACACCGGAACAGGCGCGAGCAGTGCGGCCAGGTCCGGCAGGTCGTACGACTTCAGCACGCCCGGGACCACTTGCTCGACCACGCCGCGGTGCAGCGGGTGATCGACCACCGCGCGGTAGGAAACGAGCATGGCTTCCAGCGCGACCTTGCGGATGCGCTGGTCGAGCGCGGCGGCGTGGAGCAGCGGCGCCGCGCCGGCCTCCTGTCCGAAGCCGTAAATGCGGGCGGCATCGACTTCCCGGTGCCCGGCCAGCAGGTCCACCCCGCGGGTGATATCGGCGGCGCGCATGCCCACCAGCGTCCGGCCCAGCAGCAGCGCCGTCATGGCGCTTTCGTAATCGCCGAAGCTGCGCGCCCAGGCGCCCTCGCCGGCCTCCGCGCGGCGCGTTTCGCCCAGCCCGCGCGCGTCGATCGAAAGAACGACCAGCCCGGCGCCGGCAAGCTGCTCGGCCTGTGATGCGGCTGCCGACTTGCCGCGCCCGTGCGCGAGCACCACCGCCGCTTTCCTGCCGGGCCGCTGGGGCACGTACAGCAAGGCCGGCACGACGATGCCCGGTTCCGTCTCGTAGACGAGCTTCTCGATGCGCAGCGCCGGCCGCTCGAGGCGGCCGAACGGATGAACCACCGGCGCCCCTTGCGGCCGTTCGTAGCCGATCTGCCTGGCTACGTCGTCGCGCGAGGCGGCCTTCCTTGCCAGTTGCGCGACCCGCTTTCGGTTGAGCGACCAGACGGTCTCGCCGCCCAGGGCCGTGGCCACCTGCCCGGTGGCGGTGCAGTACAGCTCTTCTTCGCCGGCCACCGGGATCTCCGACTCCGCGCCGTCGTCGTCCACGCCGTTGAGCCAGCGGCTGAACCAGCGATAGGCGGGCACGCGCCTCGGCTTGCTGTAGCCGTGGCCGTCGTCGGCTTCGACCATGTCGAGCTTCTCGCCCGCGCCAAGCAGCTCATAGACGCGCCGCGCCTCGCTGAACGTCTCCCTGGCGCCGGTGATCGAGAAGAAATCGCGAATGGCCGAGAGCATCAGGTACGGCTTCGGCGCGAAGGCCAGGATGAAGTCCGGGTGGTCGAGCCCGTCCGCAAGCCATGGAGGAATGCACTGCTCGGCGTCCTGCGGGCCGATGGTGTCGAGCAGGCGCCGCCAGGAGGTGAGGTAGCAGGAAGGCGCGGCCACCTGGATGCGGTCGTCCAGCGCCGACAGATACGCGGTGTGGGTGCCGCCGCCCGAATTGCCGGTGCAGCCGATGCGTTTTGCGTCCACCTCCGGCCGCGCGAGCAGGTAGTCGAGCGCGCGGATCCCATCCCAGATCGTGTAACGGGCTACGTTGTCGCCGGCCAGCAGGCACTGAATGCCCAGCATGGTGTGCTCGCTGGTCGAGGCGCCCGCCTTGGAATCGCGCAGGTCCGGATCCCAGAGCTGAGTGCGCTCGCCCTGGCCCAGCGTGTCCCAGGCCAGCGCGACGAAGCCGCGCCTGGCGAGGTTGCCGAGGATCTGCTGCCAGACGGGGTTGGCCTTTGCGCCGGCCTCGTGCCCGAGCGGGAACAGGATCGCGGGGTACGGCGGCGCGCCCCGCTTGGGCAAATACAAATTGGCGGTGACATAGAATTTCGGCTGGCTCTCGAAGATGACCTTCTCTATGCGGTAGTCGTCCCGTTCGAGGACGCCGGCGGTGCGCGCATTCAGGGGCGTGCGCTCGGGCAGGCCGCCCAGAGCGCGGATCATCCGCTCGCGCAGGTACCGCTTGCGCTCCGCGACATCCTGGGCAGAGGACAAGGCGGCGACTTTCGCCTGGCGCGCTTCCAGCAAGCGGGCGGCCGCCGCCTTCTGGAAAGACGGCAGCATGCCGCGGACCTGCCGGAAGTCGGTGTGGCCGGCGAGGAAATCGAGCCTTTCGGAATCCTGCGCCAGCGCGGCGCAGGCGCAACACAACAGGAGTAGAGGTCTCATGGCGTGTATCTCATCTTACGAGATCGTGGTGCAGGCTATTTGCTGCGCCCGTGCCGGTAGCGCATGGCGTAAACGAACGTCTTGCCGTCGTCGCCGCCGGTTCCCAGCACCAGCAGGACCAGGTCCCGCTTCGGGTCGTAAACCATGGCGCGGTTCTGGCCCGCTCTGCGCGCCGGCTCGATGCCCGTTACCGGTGGGATCTCCACCCTTCGCCACGCGTTCTCGGCGGGGCTGTAAGCCCAGACCGCCGGCAGCGTGCGGTCCTCCGGCGCCGGGCCGTAAGTCAGCAAGACGTCCTCGCCGGGGAGATAGACAGCTTCACGGTGGGTGACTGGCGGCGCTGCGCCGCGAGGCTGCATGTTCGTCCACCGCCGCGCGGAAACGTCGAAGGTCCAGAGTTCGTCTCGGCGCGCGCCGCCGCCGTGAAGAATGACCCGGTCGCGCCGGGAGTCGTAGGCCAGGCTGGTCATCTCATAGAGGTTCTGCGGCGAGGGTTGGGGTTCGCCGAGCCGCGTCCAACGCTTTTGCGGGCCGCTCCACAGGTGGATGGCGGTGTCCCGCCGCGGTTGCGATGGGATCCAGGGAAGCAGGTAGCCCACGTCGTTGAGCCGGGAGGGCCAGTCCACGTTCACTCCCATCACGCCGTGGCGGGTGGTGAGGAGCGTGTCAAGCCCGAGGGGCGCCGGACCGGCGAGTTCCCAGCGGCCGGAGTCCGGATCGAACGTAAAGGTCGCGTATTTCACGTAGGACGACGGCTGGCTCACCAGCGCGTCCGGCGCGGCCGCGCGCTTGGCGGGGAACTCCCGCAGCGCTTCGGGCTCGTAGCCGGTGGTGAGGCGGATCGGCCGGGCCATGATCATCTTCCGGCTCACCGGATCGTAGGCATAGATGCGGCGGCCGTGATCGGTCCAGGGACCGCCCTGAAAGGTCACGCCGGCGAGGCGCACGCCTTTGTCCCAGGTCCTGCCCGGATACTCGGCGGCGGCGTCCAGGCTGCGCCACGTGTGCGAGCCGGGATCGTAGGCATCCACATCGCTGCCACCGTAGCCGCAGTGGCCGCCGCCCCAGTAAAGGATCAGCCCGCGGCCGGTGTCGAACGTCGCCGATCCCCAGGTGCGCGCCGGCGCGGGTCGCGCCGGATCCTTGAGCTGAACCCACTCGTTCACGGGCAGGCCGGTAAGTGGCGGAGCTTTCGTTTCCGCGCTGCGCTCGCCGGACCGCTTCGGCATCGGAGCATGGGGCTGCGGCGGTTCGCCCGGCCCGGCGATCGTCTCTCTCTCAATCCGGTAGCCGTACGTCGTCCGCACCGGATAGAGCGCGTTGCAGGTCATGGTGTCGCCCGGCCGGCGCGTATTGGTGAGCAGCACGATCAGCCGGCGCTCGGGCGCAATGTCGGCGGTGATGTAGAAGCCGGCCGGGACCACGCCCTTGAGCCTGTGCCAGCGGTCCCGGCCCGCATCGTAGGCCCACATGTCGGCGAGGTCGCGACGATTGTAGCCGCCGCCGATGATCACCCAACCCGTGTCCGGGTCGTACACGGTGAAATGGCCGGCACGCGGTTCCGGCCCTCCCGGCGCTTTCGACGGCCGCCATTGCCGCGAGCGCAGGTCGTAGAGCCAGGTGTCGGCCAGGTAGTGGCTCTGGCCATCGCCGCCGAATAGGACGAGCGCCTGGTTCTTCGTATCCGTGACCAGCCGCGTGTTCATGCGTGGCGGAGGCTCAACGTCCGGCGCCAAGCGGCGCCAGTCGTTGTTCGCGAAGACCCACGTCCCCGTGTAGCCGGCCACGCGGCCGTCCGGCCCTCGCTCGGCGACGTGCCCGCCGCCGAACAGGACTACTTCGCCGTTCAACGGGTCGTAGGCCAGCGAGCCGCCCAGCACCGGCGGCGGCGAATGCGCGGGCGACAGGTCTGACCACCGGCGCTCGGCGACGTGATACGCGGCCGTCAGCCCGCCGGTGAAATATACGAGCGCCTTCAGCCCCGGATGCCAGGTCGCCTGATCGAAGACGATGTTGAGGTCCGGGCGAGGCGCGCCGCCGCGCTCGTCGGTCGGCCCGCGCAGCACGGTCCGCTCGCTCCCCGTGGTGATGCCCGAGTAGGTGCGTGGCACGTAGGCCAGGGGAAGCTGCCGGGTACACTGCTTTTCCCACTGCCGCGGCAGGTGATTGCGCCACTGGCGGGCGTCCGGATGGAAGACGACCATGTCGTACTCCGGGACCGGCATCAGCGGGTGCTCCTGCGGGAAGTCGGGGTCGGAATTCATGAACCCCCACAGGAAGAAGGCGCGCGCATCGGGCGCGTAGCGGACCGCGCTGCCGCGCCGGCCGCCGTCGGAATCCTTGCGGAGCTCCACCCATTCATTCGGGGGAAGCAGGTCGCCAGCGGCCGCGATTCCGGCGGCCGCCAGGGCCAGGAGTAATGTTCTCACGCGCCGACCCGGTCGAAGCTGGGCACCTTCATGAGCTCTCCGTTCTTCAGCGCGGACTGATGCGCGATGATGCCCGGCACGGTCATGGCCAGCGCTTCGTAGACATCCACGGCCGGCTCCCGGTTCTCGAGCAGTGCGTTTATGAATTCGGCGCAGATAAAGACGGCGCTGCCCCCGTGACCGCTTTGGTGGCGCATGGGAGCGGGAAGCATGTCGGTCATCCAGTAATTGGGGACATGGATCGGCGCCGGCTTGCCGTAGCGCGGCTGCCAGGTGTCGGGGATGATCCCGGCCTTGGCCATATAAAGCGTGCCCTTTTCGCCGAACCACTGCGCCCGCTCCGACTCCGGCGCCGCGATCTGGCGGCACTCGTTATGGCGCACGGTGTTGCCCCGGCTGGTGCGCATCAGCGCAAACTCGTTGAAGAACGGGTTGCCATAAACGTTCGTCGGCAGCCGCGCGAGCTTGTCGCGGTCGCCAGCTCCCAGGCAGGACGCCGTGGCGATTCTCTCTTTGGTAACGCCCACCACGAAGCCCAGCGAGTGCGTCGGGTAGTGCATCGGCGGCATGCCCTGGCGCCAACTGTTCGAGCCGTCGGGATGATAGTACAGCGAGGACTTGCTGCTGAGGCGCTCCTCAAAATTGAAATCGTGGTAA
>JBBTDS010000651.1:0-6163 GCA_038060875.1 Acidobacteriota bacterium
TCCTGCGCGGTGTAGATCAGCACATCGGCAGGAACAGGCAGCTCGGTTGCATCCCAGTCCACCGCACGTCGCTCAAAGCGTTTCTCGGCGTGGTCGACAACCACCACCAGATCGAGATCGCTGCCCACGCCCCAGTCACCGCGGGCATAGGAGCCGAAGTAGCCGATCCGAATCACTTCGGGTTTCTGGGCAAGCACCTTCGGGACCCACTGCCGTACGGCCCGGTCCACCGCCGCGGCGTCAGGCCATCTGAGCACGGACGTACTCAACGATCTCACCGGCATAGCGGAGAGCCTCCTCGCTCTGCAACGAGCCGTAATGTTCGAAGGGCGCCCCCTCAGGATGGCTGTTGGGATAGCGCGGCGGGATGTAATAGGTGTCGAGGACGCGCGCCTTGTCGATTAACTCCGCGGGCGGGGCCGCCCCGGCTGGCAGCTCGCTGAGCAGCCGCGCGATCACATGCCCCCAGGCCTCCTGACCCAGGCTTAGATGGAGCGCCTTGACCGACTTCTCAGCCGCCTGCTGGGCAGCAAAGCAGGCCCACTCATGTCGCTCCGCACGGCGAGAGTCCGCGGCCTGTTCCAGGTCTCGTTGGGCCTGGCGGAGCCAGTCCCGTGATCGGTCCGGCATCATCTTTGAGGATAGCAGCGCGGCGACCGCCGCCGTGACCTCCTCGACTCGCCCGCTGGTCACCACCCGCACGCGTTCCCCCCGCGGCGCCCAGACCGCCGGGTCCGTGCTCACGAACACCGCCACCACCGGGGCGCCGGCGGAGGCGGCCAGGTGCGTGATGCCGCTGTCGTTGCCGATGTAGACGCGCGCGCCGGCCAGCCAGCAGGCCAGCTCATAGAGATTGTCGATGCGCACCGCGCCTTCCAGCGGCTCCGCCGGCCCCGCGCACCACTTCACCGGCATCCGCTCCGCGAGCCACTCGGCCAGCTCGCGGTAACGATCGAGCGGCCAGTTCTTCTTCGGGCTGCCCGAAAAGGGGTGGATGACGGCGAAGCCGCCGTCCCAGCGCGGGCAATTCAGGCGTGGAATGCCCGGCTCGGGCGGCAGCGCCGGCCGGAACCGGAACGGCAGGCCCAATTCGGCCACCGCCGCCCGGAACTCAGGCCGGTTCGCTCCATACCAGGAGACGATGTCGTCAAAGCCGGCAAGCTGCTCAATGAGCGGCGCCGGCGGTTCGCGATCGGGCAGCCCGAGCCAGTCCAGCCCGGTCTCGGCGATGGAGCGGACGCGGTCGGCGAAGCGGATGAGCGGCACGTTTTGCGCGGCCACCCATACCTCCAGATACTCGGCGCGGAGAGACTGCATCGCCGGCAGCGCCAGCAGGCAGTCGCCGATCCCGCCGGGGCGAATCAGCAGGCGCCGCATCGTGGGATAAGCCTCCTGGCTTGTCTCAGCGAATGACAAGTCGGGAGACTTATCCTACCGGATCTCATAGGGCAGGCGCACTTCGACGGTCTTCGGCGGCAGGCACAGGTTATGGGTACACGCCTGGTAGCGCAGCTTGCCCAGCAGGATGCCCGGCCCGCGCGGCGCCCCCTCCGGCGCCTTCAGCCGCGTGAGGATCTCGAAATCGCCGGTGAACACCGAGAGCGGCTGCGGCGAGAACTTGTATTTCTCCAGTTTCGGCTCGGGGTAAGCCACTTCGACGACATCGAACGGCTTCGTTTCCCAGCTCAGCCGCAGCGGGATCAAGTAGTCCTCGCTCGGCGTGTTGCTGTTGACGTGGTAGCCCTCCTGGAGCTGAACCGCCAGCCGGGCTTCGACAGCGGCGCCGCGCCGGGCGGCGATCTTGGGCGGCGGCGCCACCGTGAGGACCGCGCTACTTTGCGCCGGTAAGGACGGCAGCAGCGCCACTCCCAGCGCGGCGCCCAGCGCTGCCCGCCGCAGGTTCCAGCAGTTCTTCCACGTCGCTCTCATATCTCCTCTTGCTCACCAGGCCGATGTGGACGGAGGCGATCTTGCCCTCGCGGTCGATCAGGAAGGTAGTGGGCAGGGCATCCACCCCGCCGTACAGTTCGCCCACCATGTCATCGCCCATCAGCACGCGGTAGTTGATGCCGATCTCCGAGAGGAAAGGCCGGACCTCCTCCCAGCCGTCGTCCATCGAGATGCCCAGCACGGCGAAGCCCCGGTCCTTGTGCCGCCGCTCGAACTCGACGAACCACGGGATCTCGATCTTGCAGGGCCCGCACCAGGTCGCCCAAAAGTTCAGCAGCACTACTTTGCCCTTGTAGTCCGAGAGGCGGGCCAGCTTACCCTCGGAGTCCCGCAGCGTGAAGTTCGGCGCGGCCCGGCGCTGCTCGGCGGGTTTCACCGAACTCGCCGCCGTACCCGATCCGGATGAGCACGCGCTCAACATCAACGACACGGCCAGCGCCTGCAAGGCCATGCCCCGGGAAAAAAGAAGGGCCACGAAACTCTCCTCGGTGACTATGTTAGTAATTATACCGACATTGCCGGCCCGGCCACGAGCCTGCCGAACCACGCGCGCCGGGACTGGCGGAACCGCGCCGCCAGCGTGAACTCCCCGTGGCGCCGCTTTCCCGCCAGCCACCAGGCCGCCGAATCGCAGAAGCTCTCGCAGACGTACTCGCGCCAGCGCCTGGTCCGCTCGCGGCGGTCGCGCACGCCCAGCGCCTGCTTGCGCCATTCGGCCGACCAGCCCAGCTCCCCCGCCGCGTAGGCTCCCGACTCGCGCCGAAGCAACGCCTCGAAAGACCGCCGGACGGGGTTCCCCAGTCGCAGCCAGACAAAATGAAACAGCTCATGTACTAAGATGCGCGCCAGCTCGCTTTGGTGACGAAGCAGGGCCGTCTCCAGCAGGATCAGGCGCTTGCGGAGGAACGTGGCGGCATGGACCTCGGCGCCGTGGGGCCCGGATTCCAGCCGCCGGCGGCGCACAAACAGCCGCCGCAGGAAGCGGATGCGAATTGGCGCTCCCTCAAGCGGCGGCAGGCCCCGCAACGCCGCCCGGATCGCGCCGCTGCCCCTACTTGCCCGGAGCGGCGCCGCCGGCCGCGGCCTGCGCGAAGAACGCTTCGTTCTCAATCTTCACCTGGACGCTCTTCTGCGTCGATTCCATGAACTCCCGCAGCCGCGCCAGTTTCAGCTCGTTGAAGATCTCGTCCCGCACCGCGTCGTACGGCTTCACCAGCGCCTCTTCGCCGCGAAAGACGTAAAAGCCGTTCGGCGCCCGCACCGGCTCGCTGATTTCGCCCTTCTTCAGCGCGAACACGGCCGCCTTGATGTTCTCCGGGATCTTGTCGGTCTTGCCGATGGGCGGGAAATCGCCGTCCTTGTCCTTCGACGCCGGGTCCTGGGAGTGTTCCTTGACCAGCTTCACGAAATCGGCCCCGCCGCGAATCTGCCTGACCAGTCCCTCGGCCTTGGCCCTGGCCTTCGCTTCCTCCCCCTCCCCGCTGAACGGGATGTAGATCACCTTGACCTTCGCCTGCGTGTAGCGATCCTGGTTGGCCTCGTAGAACTTCTTCTGCTCCTCGCCCTGCAGGATGATGTCCTCGTAGACCTGCTGGATCTGGGCCTGCTGAAGGATCTGGGTCCGGGCGGCGGCGAGCGTCTCTTTGTACGGGCTCTTCTGGTCCAGCTTGTTCTTCTCGGCCTTCTCGGCCAGGCGCCGGATCATGCCGTACTGCGTGAGGAACGTCTTGGGGTCCTTCATCGCGCTCTGCTGGACCTGCGGGCCGACGGTACGGTACAGGCCCTGAACTTCGGCGGCCGTTACCGGCTTGCCGTCCACGGTGGCCACCACCGTCTCCGGCGGGACCGGCTTGGGGGCCGGCGCCGGCGCCTGGGCGCACGCGGCCGCCAGGCAGCACAGACACAAGAGCAATCTCATCGAGGGATCCTTGGTTGGGGTAAGTGACCAGTGTAACATGCAGCGCCGTTACTTCTCCCCGTAAGGCGCCGCTCCGGCGTGCCGAACCTCGAGAACCATCACCTGGCCCGCCCGGAGCGTCACCGGAATCCCCGCGATCAGTTCCGCCCCGAGCTGCGTTCGGCCGGCCGCCAGGTAGGCCTCGTCGTGCTCCACCGTGAACCACTCCGGGAATTCGTTCAGCCGCGGGTAATTCCTGGCGATGTTCCAGTGGTCGCGGTGCCGCGGATGATCGAAGCGCAAGCGGCCTTGCCACGGCGACTCGGCTTCCAGCCACACCGTCAGGACGCCGTCCCGCTGGACGGCCCCGACGTGCACCCGGCTGTTCCACGGCGTCACAGAAACACCTTGGGTCTTCCAGAGCGCGTACATCAGCGCGGTGCGAATGTAGTTCCCGTCCCCGTACCAGTCCTCGACGATGCCGTCCTCCCGCTGCCGGCTGAGGAACTTCTGAACGGCGTCATCGAGCGCGCGCGCCGTCTCCGCCCTCTCGGTAACGCGGCCCCCCGGCGCGCCAAGCGCGCCCTGGCCGCCGCGCCAGCGGCTCGGCAGCCGGTTGAGCAGCACCAGCGCCCCCTCGATGCTGTCCGAGTAAGCGTTGGCGCCCCAGCCGCGCCCGGCGCCCTGCTCGTCGAACAGGTACTCGGGCTTTCGCGTCACCGCCTCGATCGCGCCTTCGACCGCCTTCCTGTACTTTTCGGCGCCGGTGGCGAGATACGCCGTGTAGACCGGGTTGAACATGTACCCCCAGCAGTGTGCGTGGCGCGCGTCCACGACTTCCCCGGTCTCCACGTTCAGCCGGCTCACCCAGACCCCATCCGCGTTGCGGCCTTTCTCCAGCAGGCGGTCGATCATCCGCGTGAAAGCCTCGCGCCACTGCCGCGCCTTCTCCGGGCGCCTGTGCAACGCCAGCCAGTACACCTCCGCGAGGCCGCCCACGATCTCGTTGCCGTGGTCGGATAGCACAAAGACCGGCCGCAGCGGCTTCCGGGTCTCTACGTCCCACACATCGGCGGGGATGTAGTTCGTCGCCGGCAGCATGTCGAGGAAGTAGAAGTCGGCGATCACCAGCGCCTGGTCGAGCAGCGCCGGGTCACCTGTCTTCCACGCCAACCGCGAGAGCACCTGGAGCATGTTGCCGTTGACCTCGGCCGAGCGCGCCGGCAAGCGCCCGCGCGGGGACCGGTACGGCGCGTGCTTCACGATGTCGGCGGCGATGCCGCGCAGGCGGTGGTACCACGGCGTGTCGCCCAGCATCTCGGTGATGGGCAGCAGGCCGTCCTTGGCGTATTCGCTCGAGCCGAAGATGACCCGGTCCGGATCGAGTTCGGGGAACGCGAACCCTCCGCCCGGCCGCAGGTCGTCCGAAAGCCGGCCCACGCGGGTCGTCAGCAGCACTTCGCGCCGCAGGATCTCGCGCATGGTGGTTTCGTACAGCGCAGGCTCGGTGAAGTAGGAGGCGAGCACGAGGAACGGATACAGGTCCGCGGCCGAGTCCTTCACCACCCAGTTGGCATCCTTGCCGGTGCGCGGCAGCAGGCCGGTGGTCTCACTGGCGCGCTTCAGCCAGGCGTGCATCGTTCGCTGGCTGCGCCGCAGCGCCTCCGAGGCCTGGCGGGCGTTCCTGGCCGCTTCTTCCTCCGGCCCGGCGCCCAGCGCGGCGACCACCAACGCCCCGGCCAACAACCACCGCCTCATCGCAGCCTCCTCAGTACCGCACCCTCACCAGGAACAACCCACACGCCGGCGCGGTCGGCCCGGCGCTGGCGATCTTGCGCGACCCGAGCAGCGCCCGCAGCCCCGTCTCATCCAGGTTCCCCTTGCCCGCCTCCAGCAGCGTGCCGGCGATGTTGCGCACCATGTGCTTCAGGAAACCGCTGCCGGTCACCTCGTAGATCAGCCGGTCCTCTTCCAGCCGCGCGCGCGAAGAGAAGATGGTCCGCACCTTCGAGCCGCCTTCACGGTCCTTCTCGTCAGCGGCGGCGAATGCCGCGAAGTCGTGCTCGCCTTCGAGCAGCGGCGCCAGCGCCATCACCCGCCCGATGTCCAGCGGATACGGGTAGTGATGGACGTACCGCCGGACGAACGGCGGGCAGATCTCCGCCCGCCAGATGCGGTACTCGTAGGTCTTCGAGACGGCCTGGTGGCGCGGGTGGAAACCTTCTTCAACCTCTTCCGCCGCCAGCACGCGGATGGCCGCGGGCAGCAGGCGGTTCATCGCCCGCCGCAGGTTCTCCACCGGGATCCGGTTTTCCA
>JBBTDS010000651.1:6263-23067 GCA_038060875.1 Acidobacteriota bacterium
GGCAGCAGGCGGTTCATCGCCCGCCGCAGGTTCTCCACCGGGATCCGGTTTTCCAGCGAGAAGGCCGCCACCTGCGCCAGCGCGTGCACGCCCGCGTCGGTGCGGCCCGCCCCGGTCAGGTGGACCGGCCTGCCCTCGATCTGGGAGATGACCTCCTGGAGCGTGCCTTGGATGGTCGCCAGCCCGGGCTGCACCTGCCAGCCGTGGTAATCGGCGCCGTCATAGGCCAGCGTGATCTTGATGCGGCGCATCGGCAGCCGCCCAGCGGGCTTACACCGCCCGCGATCCCGGCTTGGTGACCGGGATCCCCTGCTGGCACAGCGGGCAGTTGTCCGGCGGATAGGTCACGACGTTCAGCGTCGCCAGCGCCACCCGCGGCACGCTGACATCGGCCTGCCCCGCGCTGCGGTCGATGATCGAGCCGGCCGCGATCACCTCGGCGCCGCCGGCGCGCAGCGCTTCCACCACCTCTCGCGTGCTGCCCCCGGTCGTCACCACATCCTCGACCACCACGGCCGCTTCGCCCGGCCGCACCTGGAAACCCCGCCGCAGCGTCATCGCGCCCGAGGCGTCGCGCTCGGTGAAGAGGAACCGCGCCCCCAGCGCCCGGGCGACCTCGTGGCCGATGATGATCCCGCCCAGCGCGGGCGAGCCCACCAGTTCCACCTTCCGGCCGCCGGCCAGCCCGCGCAGGGCCTCCGCCAGTTCCGCCCCGAGCCGCCCGGCGTGCTCCGGGTATTGCAGCACCTGCGCGCATTGCAGGTACTCGGGGCTGTGCAGTCCGCTGGTCAGCCGGAAGTGGCCCCGCAAGTACCCGCCCGTCTCATTGAACAGATCCAGTACCGGCACCACCGGCTACTATACCGCAAAGTCCCCCTCGCCCCTGCGATACCATTGAGGATTCGAGGAACATTGCCGCCTCGTCAGTCGTCATACTCTGCTTGAAGGGAAGTTCCATGAGACACATCCGAACTCTGCTTGTCGTCTTCTGCCTGCTCCTGGTGGCCGCCGCGACCGCGGGCGCGCAGGCGCCTCCGTTCGGCCACAGCGGCGGGAACCGGTTCACCCGCCCCTACCAGCCCCAGGAGGTCCCGCCGGTCAACCTGGCCAACTCGGCGCGGCTGGAGTCGCTGCTGCGGGCCGGCCGCATCTATTTGTCGTTGCAGGACACCATCGCCCTGGCGCTGGAGAATAACCTCGACATCGCCTTGCAGCGCTACGTTCCGCTGGTCGCCAACGCCAGCCGCATGCGCGCCGAGGCCGGTGGCCTCCTGCGCGGCGTGCCGACGGCGGTGCAGCGGGCCACTACCAGCGCTCTGGCCCAGGCCACCGGCGTCACTGGCGGCGGTGGCGGCGGCGGTGGCGGCGCAGCCACCGGCGGGGGCGACGCCGGCGGGACCATCATCACCGCCACCGGAACGGCCATCCCCAACCTGGACCCGGTCATGTTCACCCAGGCCTCCTTCGGCCACCGCACCTCGCCGCAGAGCAACTCCTTCAACACCGGCACCAACGCCCTTGTCCTGCGCAACGACGTGGCCAACTTCGGCATTCAGAAGGGCTTCCTCACCGGGACCTCGGTCAGCTTCGGCTGGAACAACAGCCGGCTGGCAACCAACGCCGGCCGCAGCGATTTCAATCCCTCCACCACCGCCAGCTTCAGCCTCAGCATCAGCCAGAATCTCCTTCAGGGCTTCGGCATGGCGGTCAACGGCCGCAACATCCGCATCGCCAGGAACAACGAGCGGGTCAGCGACCTGACCTTCAAGCAGCAGGTCATCACCACCACCTCGGCCATCGTCAGTGCCTATTGGGACCTGGTCAGCTTCAATGAGAACGTCCGCGTCAGGCGGCAGGCGCTGGCGCTGAACCAGAAGCTTTACGAGGACAACAGGAAGCAGGTCGAGATTGGCACGCTGGCCCCCATCGAGATAGTCCGGGCCGAAGCCGAGGTCGCTTCCAGCCAGCAGGCCCTCACCCAGGCCGAGACCCAGTTGCTCCAGCAGGAGACACTCATCAAGAACGCGCTGAGCCGTGTGGGTGTGGCCAGTCCATCGCTGGTCGACGCCCGTATCGTCCCCACCGACCGCATCACCGTGCCGCCCACCGAAGCCGTCATCCCGGTCCAGGACCACATCGAAGCGGCGCTGAAAGACCGCCCCGACGTGGCCCAGGTCAAGCTCCAGATTGAGAACACCAAGATCGGGCTGAAGGGCAGCCGCAACCAGCTCCTGCCCTCGCTGGACGTGGTGGCCGACCTCCGCAACAACGCGCTGGCCGGCCAGATCAACAAGCTGCCGATCCCGCGCATCCAGGGCGCGCCGCCCGGATTCACCCAGCAGCGCGATCCTGCCAGCGTTGATCCGTTCTTCATCGGCGGCTACGGCACGGCTCTCTCGCAGTTGTTCGCCCGGAACTTCCCGGATTACTCCATTGGCTTCCAGCTCAACATCCCGCTGCGCAACCGCTCGGCCCAGGCCGACATGATCCTCGACCAGTTGAGCCTGCGCCAGCAGGAGCTCCGCCAGCAGCAACTGCTCAACCAGGTGCGGGTGGACGTCCATAACGCGCTGATCGCCGTGCGGCAGGCGCGCGCCTCCCATGAGGCCGCCCAAAAGGCCCGCGTGCTCCAGGAGCAGACGCTTGACGCCGAGCAGAAGAAGTACACCCTGGGCGCCTCGACCATCTTCTTTGTCATCCAGGCGCAGCGCGACCTGGCCCAGGCCCAGTCCGTCGAAGTGAGTGCCGCCAGCCAGTACATGAAGGCGAGGACCCAGCTCGACGTGGCCACCGGCCGCACGCTGGAAGCCAACAGCATCTCGATCGACGAGGCCATCCGCGGCCAGGTCGCGCGCGCCCCGAGCCCGCTGCCGGTGATACAGCAGTAGGGTAGGCCTCCTGGCCTGCCAGCACGGGCGACGCGCGTGGCGCATGCTTCAGCGGGAACAAGCTGAAGCATGTCCCACGTCGGGACGAACGCCGCCAGGTCTACCAGATCAGCCGCAAGGCCATCTGAATGGCCCGCGGCGAATTCGCCTGGCTCGTGATGCGGGCGAAGCTGGCGCTGGTGGGACTGAGTTGCGGCCCGCCGAGCTGCGGCCGGTTCAAGGTATTGAATGTCTCGAAGCGGAACTGAAGGCTGACCTTCTCGCGGATGGGAGTGTTCTTCAGCACCGCGGTATCGAAGTTGTTCGGCCGGTCCGCCCTGAGATTGCCGAATGCGCTGTTGAATGTCCGCACATTGCGGTCGAGCTGCTGGGCCGCGACCGTGTTGAACCGCGTGGTATCGAACGCCCGTTGGACGTTCCGTGGATTCAGGTCGAGGTCGCCGCCGTAATAGATCACGTTGCCCCACCCCAACAGCGAGCCGCTCTGCACGGTCCAAACGCCGGTTACCGACCAGCCCCCGATCAGCCGGTTCATCCATGAACTGACGCCGCTCGCCAACCTCCTCCCCTTACCGAAGGGCAGGTCGTAGCTGGAGCTCAGCACCAGCCTGTGCGGGCGGTCCTCGTCGGCGACCCTCCGCTCCGGCTGCAAGTCGGTTGGATTCAGCAGGCGGTTTGCTTCGATCAGCCTGGAGAAGTTGTAGTTGACCAGGAACTGCAACCCGTTCGAGAGCCGCTTCTCCAACCGGGCCTGCAAGGCGTGGTAATTCGAGTTCCCCTCATTCAGCGACTGCACCGTTAGCCCGGGGAGTTGGGGTAACGGCAGGAGCAACTGCTCGACGCTGGTAGTGCTGCCGTTCAGTCCAGTGCCCGGCGCCAAACCCTGGAATGGGTTCGCCACGTTGGCCGTGAGCCTGTTGATAGTCGCTTGGTCGCGGACGGGGGAAGTGCTGAGAAACTGCCGCGGAGTGAAGTTCAGGTTGCGGTTCATGGTCAGGTGCAGCGCGTGGCTGCCCGCATAACCCAGCTCCCACATCAGGTTCTGGCTCAGTTGCTGCTGGATGCTGAAGATCCAGCGAAGGCTGTACGGCTGGGCCAGGTTGGGGTTGAAGTAGGTGATGCTCCGTCCCAGGTACGTGTTGAGGCCGTCGGCCGCGCCCACAGGCTGCTGGATTCCGCCGGGAAACGGGTTGCTCAGCGTGGCGTACGGCGTCAGGTAGCCGTCAAGCGTCGCTACCACCGGCGTGGTCTGGCTGAATCCTGGCTGGTTCAGGCCGGTGGCTCCGTACGTCGCGAAGAAGATCCCGAAACCGCTGCGGAAGACGGTCTTCCCGCCCAACCGCGCCGGCGTGTATGCCAGGCCGAGACGGGGGCTGAGCACGTTCGAGTCCGTGCCGTAAATGTTCCGGCGGTTCGGGCCGGCGAAAAGGGTCCCGCCGACGGGGTTGAACGCGCTGGCGGGGAGTTCGGGGATGGGCCTGGCCGCATAGGCCGCCCTGGCGGGGGCCGTCACGGCGTTGGGCGAGGTGAAGTCGAATCCGGCCAGCGCCCGGTTGAACCTTTCTACCGTGCCCGTCTCACGCTCATAGCGGAGTCCCACGTTCACCGTCAGGTCGGGCCGCGCCCGCCAGTCGTCATGGATGAAGAACGCGGCGTAGTAAGCCTGAATGGTGCTGTGCGCGTTGAGGTCGAACCCGCCGCCGGTGGGCAATCCCAGCAGCAACGAGGCCAAGGATTGTCCGTTCGCAGCTCCCGCCGCGGTGTCGAGCGGCCCGCGCACCCAGTTCGTATTGAACTGATAGGAACCGGCCGAATTCGCGTAATTGATGGTGCTCTGGCGCTGCATGCGCAGGTCCGCGCCGAACTTGATGCTGTGCTTGCTGATGACCTTGTTCAGCGTCGAAAAGATCTGAAAGTTGTCGAGTTTCGTCGCGAATCCGGCTCCAGGGACGGTGATCCTGGATGATCCCATCTTTTCGGTCGAATCGCTGAAGTCCAGCACTGGGATCATCGGGCGGAGCGACGCGGCAGCGATGGAAGCGGGGAAACCCAGACTGGTTATGTCAAAGCCTTCGCTCCGATGGTGGTCCGCGTCGTCATACCGGTTCCAGGCCAGGCGCGTGTTCAGCAGTGTTGTCGGGTTGAAGGTGTAGACGTCGTCCAACATGGAACCCCAGTTGCCCCGCACGCGGTCGGTGCCCGTGGCCTTATTGTCAAAGAGGTCGTCCAGCGGGTGGTAGCGGTAGTTCTCCCGGATGTTCCAGAACAGTTTGTGCCGGTCGCTCAGCGAAAGATCCACGCGCCCCAGGTAGCTCGAGAAGTCCTCCAGGTCCACGCTGTTGGCCAGGTAGTTGTCCTGCCCGTTGCTCCGGCCGGGCTGGTTCGGCAACGGGTAGTACGGGAGAAAGTTCTTGGCGACCCCATTGATCCGGTTGGGCGGGACGACGTTTCCGGCGAACGGTTGGCGGCGCCTGCGGTCTCCTTCGGCCACCGCGGTCAGCGGATCGTAAAGCTGATACACGCTGCCCAATGGCAGCAGCTCGGAGAAATTCCCGGTGCGCATGGCCGCGGCCGGGACCGTCACGGTGAAGGGCGCCGGAAGACCCTGCTTGATTGCGTCGTAGCCAAAGTGCCAAAAGGCTTTGTTCGTCCCGTTGAACACCCGCGGGATGATCACGGGCGCGCCCGCCGTCACCCCCCACTGGTTATACCGGGTGACCGGCTTCTTCTGACCTGCCATGTTGGTGAAGAAGGGGGTGGCCGCCAGTTTGGAGACCTGATTGAACTCCCCGGCCGTCCCGTGGAACTGGTTGGTGCCACCCTTGGTGACAACGTTCACGGTTCCGCCAGCGGTATTGCCGTAGGCCGCGTCTGCCTGGAAAAACTCCACCTTGACTTCCTGCACGGCGTCCAGCGGCGGGTTGTAAGCCACAACCCTGTCCGTGCCGAGGTTGGGCGCGCCGTCCAGCAGCAATTCGTTGCTCCTGTTCTGTCCGCCGCCCATGGAATAACTCGAGGTCCCCGAGTTGTCGAAGGGGCGGTTGTTTTTCTGGGGATTGGTCATGTCCGCGACCCCATAAGACAGCCGCGCCATGGACATGGGCGCCCGTCCGCTCAGCGGCATGGTGTCGAGTTGGCGAGTGGTGATGACCTGGCCCACTGAGGCGGTCGCCGTTACCAGCATGGGTGCATCCGACGACACGGTCACCGCTTCGGCAACTCCACCCACCTCAAGGCTGATATCCAGCGCGACCCGCTGGTTCGTGCTGACCTGAACTCCCTCCCTGACATACCGCTTGAAACCCGCGACTTCCGCCGTGATCGTGTACGTGCCGGGCGGCAGAAAGGGCGCTGTGTACTGGCCTGCATCGCCGGAGACCGTCGTAAACTTTGCGCCCGTGACCACGCGGGTGGCCACGATCTGTACTCCTGGCACCACGGCGCCTTGCGGGTCAACGACCTGGCCATTCAGGGTGGACCGGAACTGCTGGGACCACCCATTCGATAACGCGAGTCCCGATACGAAGACCAAGGATATGGTGCTCCGCCACATGACGATTTCTCCTTTCTACCTGGCCGATTGGGTGATTTCAGGCGGGGCGATGGACCGGAGGTATTCGAACATCTTCAAGTGGAACTTGCTGAATTCCGGCTCCGGGATTCCGCTCGGAGGAATGGGCGCGTTCCCGTACGGAAGCTGGAACATGTCGTGGTGGTAGATGTGGTATCCGCCGTACTTCCGCACGGCCTCGTTCTGGGCGATGTGCCACTCGATTCTCGTCTCTTCGTTGCCGCCGAACTCCCGCGTCCCGCAGCGCGCCGGCTCATCGTCGATCACCGGCTTCTGGTAGGTTTCCAGCAGTTGCTTGATCTCGAGCGGGGCGATTTCCCAGAAGTTCCCCTTCGCCGGCCGTCGTGTTGTGTGCGGGCAAAGAATGTCGAGGGCGACGTTTTCCGCGTGGCTCCCCCTCACGTACGAGCCGCCCGGCGAATTGCTGACCAGCCGCAACGGATCGAGCCACTTGATCAACTGACAATGCTCGACCGCCTTTTCGCTGTACTCGTTCCAGATCTCGAAAATCACGTTGCGGTAGGGGCGCAGCTCATCCGTGACGAGCTTGATGTATTCGTTTCGCGTCTCCACCGGATAGACCAGATAGTGCGTGAACAGCGCCAGTTCGATCGCCATCCCCTGCCTGTTGGCCGCCGCGAGCAGGTCCTTCAGCCACTGCAACGCCTCCGCGTTCAACCGTGGTTTTCTCGGCTCGAACCGCCGGTCGCGCCGCTCCATCTCCGGATAGACGTACAGAGAACAATCCGGGCATTCGTCAATCCATCCGTTGGTCACGCGCCAGTCGCCCCAGACCCGGAGAACGGTGATGCCGTACGACTTGAAGGTGCGCAGCCATTTTTCGCGGGTCTCCGGCGACCGGTTGAATTCCTTGTTGTACAGCGCATTGAAAAAGCTGAGGCCTTGAAAATAGAAGGGCTTGTCGTCGAGGTAGAACCGCGTCCCCTGGATGGTTAAAACCGAGGTTGCCGAGGCGGCAGCGGGCGTTGCCGGCGGGCTCGCCCGCCCAGTCGCCACAGCGGCGAGGGTCAACGCCGCGACTACAGTCGTTTCGATCTTCATGTCTGTTTCACGCCCAAACCAAAAATCGCCGTAACCGTTGCCATGCTAATCGGTGAACGGGGCGCTGTCAAGACCCCGCTTGCCGTGCTTGTCGCCACGGGCCTCCCCTTTTGCTATATTCAGAGGGATCGTGTCGAACCCCGCCAAACGGGCTTCATCATCCGCACAGGAAAGGAAGGTGTTCTCGTGAGTTCAGTCAAAGAACCTCCCGAAGCAGCACCCAAGCCGAAGGTTCGCTTCTCGCGGCGCGGTTTTATCCGCGGGGTCGGCCTCGGCAGCGGTGCTCTAGGAAGCGGCGTACTCCACCAGGAAGCGCAGGCGGCCCCGGCGGCCGCAGTCGTGGGACCCGGGCCGGCGCCGATCACCCTACAGGTGAACGGCAAGCTTCACAAGCTCAACCTCGAACCGCGCGTCACCTTGCTGGACGCGCTGCGCAACCACCTCGACCACACCGGCGCCAAGAAGGTCTGCGATCGCGGCGCCTGCGGCGCCTGCACCGTGCTCGTGGACGGCAGGGCCGTCTACAGTTGCTCCATACTGGCCATCGAGGCCCAGGGTAAGAACATTCAGACCATCGAAGGTCTCGCGTCCGGTCCCAAGCCCGATCCGCTCGTCAGCGCCTTCGTTAACAACGACGCCTCGCAGTGCGGCTTTTGCACGCCCGGCTTCGTGATGGCCGCCAAGGCGTTCCTCGGCGCTAATCGCGCTCCCAACTACGAGCAGGTCAAGCAGGGCTTGGGCGGCAACCTGTGCCGTTGCGGCACCTACATGGGCATCCGGCGAGCGGTTCTCGAGGCCGCCAAACAGGTCCAGGGAGGGAAGAATGCCTGACTATAGCTGGCCGCCAATGGAAAATCGCCGCGTGATCGGCCGGCGCATGAGCCGCCTCGACGGGGCGTCCAAGGCCTCCGGCCGCGCCAAGTACGGCTCCGACATCAACCGCCCCGGCATGCTTTTCGGCGCGCTGGTCACCTGTCCTCACGCCCACGCCCGCATCAAGAGCATCGACACCGGCGCGGCCGAGAAGACGAAAGGCTTCGCCGCCGCGCACATCATGACCGAACCCGGGGCCGAGATCCAGTGGGCCGGCTGGGAAGTCGTGGCGGTCGCCGCCGAGACCGAGGAGCTGGCCCGCGACGCCGCTCGCGCCGTCAAGGTCGAATACGAGGTGCTGCCGCATTTCGTGCGGGAGGAAGACCTCGCCAAGGCCGGCGCTCAGGCCAAGGCCTCCGGCGAGCAGATCACCGGCGATCCCGACCAGGCCTTTCAGCAAGCCGAGGTCGTTTCTGAGGGCCTGTACGGCATCCCGGTGCTGACGCACTGCTGCATGGAAGCCCACGGCCAGGTGATTGAGTGGAAGGGGGACCAGATGGAGTACTGGCCCTCCACCCAGAACGTCTCCGGCATCGGCGGCGACCTGGCCAAGCAGTTGAAGCTGCCGGCCACCAACATTCACGTCATGCAGGAGGCCATGGGCGGGGGATTCGGCAGCAAGTTTTCCTCCGACCGCTGGGCGGCTGCCTGCGCCGAGCTCTCCCGCAAGAGTGGCGGCCGGGCGGTGAAGCTCTTTCTCGACCGTGCCACCGAACTCCAGATCGCCGGCAACCGCCCCTCGCATTTCGCCCGCATCAAGCTGGGCGCCAAGAAGGACGGCGCCATCACCGGCTGGCAATCGGAGTCCTGGTCCACCGGCGGCATCACCGGCGGCGGCATGCCGCAGATCCCGTACGTCTACACCAACATCCCCAACCAGCGCAAGAACCACAGCGCGGTTCGCGTCAACGCCGGCCCCCAACGCGCCTGGCGCGCGCCCAACCACCCGGCTGCTTCTTATCTGACCTGCTGCGCCATCGACGACCTGGCGGCGAAGGCGAACCTGGATCCCCTGGAGGTATTCGCCACCAACGCCGGCTACACCGCCCGCGCCGAGGTCTACCGCTACCAGCTCCAGAAGGCCGCCGCATTGATCGAGTGGAAGAAGCTCTGGCATCCGCGCGGCGACCCCGCCAAGGGCCACATCAAGCGCGGGCTCGGCATCGGCGTGGCCACCTGGGGCGGCGCCGGCCATCCCAGTAACTGTCGCGCCGTCATTCATCCCGACGGCTCGGTCGAGGTGGAACTCGGCAGCCAGGACCTGGGCACCGGCACCCGCACCATCATCGCCATGGTGGCGGCCGAAACGCTTGGCCTGCCGGTCGGCGCCATCAAGGTGAAGATCGGCGACAACAAGTACCCGCAGTCGGGCGCATCGGGCGGATCGACCACCGTCGGCGGCGTCTCGGCCTCCACCCGCAAGGCGACCATGAACGCCCTCGAAAAAGTCCTGGCGGCGGCGGCCCCTGCGCTGGGCACGACGCCGGATCAACTCGAGGCGGTGGGCGGCAAGGTCCAGGTAAAGGGCGCCCCCGCCAAGGCCCTCGCCTGGAGGGCCGCCTGCGCCAAGCTGGGCGTAACGCCCGTCACCGAGATGGGCGCTCATGATCCCAAGAACCCGATGGGACTGTCCACCGGAAACGTCGGCGGCGTGCAGATCTCCCACGTCGCGGTGGACACCGAGACCGGCATCGTCAAGATCATCAAGCACGTGGTCGTGCAGGACTGCGGCTTGATCATCAACCCCAAGACCGCCGAGAGCCAGTGCTACGGCGCGGCCATCATGGGCATCTGCGGCGCTCTCTATGAAGAACGTGTCATGGACCAGCAGACCGGCCGCATGCTCAACGTTGATTTCGACTACTACAAGCTGGCCGGCATCGCCGACATCGGCGAGATCGTCGTGCACCTGGATATCCGCCCCGAGCACGACAAGCGCGGCGTGATCGGGCTGGGCGAGCCGCCGGTGGTTCCGCCCGTCGCCGCCATCGCCAACGCCGTCGCCAACGCCATCGGCGTGCGGGTGCCGGTGGTTCCCGTCACTCCGGATAAAGTGCTGGCCGCGCTGGAAGGGAGGGCCTGATGCAACCGTTTGCCTACGCAACTCCGACAACCGTTCAGGAGGCAGTGGGACTGCTGGCTGCCAACTGGGGCGAGGCTGACATCCTCGCCGGCGGCACGGACCTGCTCAGCCTGTTGAAAGACTGTATTCACACGCCCAAGCGGGTGGTCAACATCAAGGGCGTCAAGGAACTGGGCGGCATCGAGAAGACCGCCGCCGGGCTGCGCCTCGGCGCGCTGGTCACCCTGGAGGAACTGCTTCAGGATACCGGTGTGCGCGCTGAGTATCCGGGCCTGATTGCGGCCGCCCGCGGCGTCTCCAGCCCGCAGATCCGCAACGTGGGCACCGTTGGCGGCGACCTCTGCCAGCGGCCCCGCTGCTGGTATTTCCGCCTCGGCTTCGGCCTGCTGGCCACCCAGGATGGCAAACGGCTGGTTCCCGACGGCGAGAACCGCTACCACGCCATCCTCGGCAACCAGGGGCCCGCTTACTTCGTGAGCGCTTCCAGCCTCGGTCCGCCGCTGATCGCGCTCGGCGCCAAGGTGAAGCTGGTGGGGCCGAAGGGCGCCCGCGAGCTTCCGCTCGAGAAGTTCTTCGTGACGCCAACCAGTGACACCGGCCGCGAGATTGCCCTGGCGCCGAACGAGATCCTCACCGAGATCGTCGTGCCGCCGGCGGCCGGCGGCCGCAACGCCACTTATGAGGTCCGTCAGAAGGAGGCGCTGGACTGGCCGCTGGCCACCGCGTCGGTTGCCCTGACGATGAAGGGCACGGCGGTGGCGAGCGCTCGCGTCGTCCTGGGTCACGTCGCTCCGACTCCGTGGCTGGCCGCCGGGGCCGCGAAGGTCCTCGCCGGTAAGGGCCTCGCCTCGGGCGTGATCGAGAAGGCGGCCGAGGCGGCCGTCGCCGGCGCCGCGCCGCTGAGCCAGAACGCTTACAAGGTCCAGCTTGCGCGCGTGGCCGTCAAGCGCGCCTTGCAGGAAGCGGCGCGCGGAAAGGCATAAGCCATGGCTGAACAAACCGTCTTTCAAATCGAACGCTGCGACAGCCTGCGCTGGAAGGAGTTGTTCATCTCGGGCTCCGCCAGCGCCCAGCCGTCCGCCGACAGCACCCTCTGGTGCCTGAAGACCCAGACCTGTCTCGGCCCCGACGGCAAGCCGGTCGAGAAGTACGAGTGCAACCCGGCGCGCTCCTGCTATAAGGCGCTGTAATACGTGGGGCCGGCTTCAGCCGGCCGCTGGCTGCCGCCGGCCCCAGGTGTTCGTCAGCGGGGCGGAAGGGACCGTTCGCGCGGTCACAGCCGCACGAGGTCGGCGATTCTCACCGGCCTTCCCGTCTCGACGCTCTTCACCGCCGCCACGCCGGTGAGCAGCGAGAGCGCTCCCGCCCGCGAGCCGGCGCGCTGCTTCAGCGGGTCGGGCTTGTCGGGATTGAAGATCATCTCCATCAGCCGCGGATCGGCGCCGAAGTGCCCGCCTTCGGCGTAGGGCAGCACGATGACCTCCGACCTGGCGAAGTTCCCCGTGACCCGGATGGCGTCCTCCGGCTTCGCCTCCCACGGCTGCCGCTCGTAGACGCGCACCTCAATCCGGCCGTTCAAGCCGTTGAACGCCAGGTGATAGCCCTCGTACGGCATGAAAGCGTTGAGCGAGTAGCTCATCAAGGCGCCGTTCGAGTATTTCACCTCGGCCACCATGGTGTCGAAAATGTCGATGTCTTCGCGGAACACGCACGCGTCGCGGGAATAGCCGTCCTCCGACTCGGCTTCCACGTAAAGGCTCACCAGGTCCTTGCTCGGTGTGATGTCCCAGTGGAACTGGCACTCCCTCTTGTGCGCGCAGGCCCGGCAGTTCGCTCCGCGGAACTTGCCGTTCTTCCCGTACTTGCGCAGCGCCGCGTACGCCGTCACTTCCACCGGGTCCGCCTCCAGGTACCAGTTGATCAGATCGAAGTGGTGGGTCGCCTTGTGGACGAACAGCGTTCCGGAGTTCCTCCGGTAAGCGTGCCAGCGGCGGAAATAGTCCGCGCCGTGGATGACGTCCAGGTACCAGTGGAAGTCGATCGAGGTCACCTCCCCGATCGCGCCCGCCATCAGCAGCTCCTTGATCTTCTGGGCGGTGTTCGAATAGCGGTAGTTGAAGGCGACCGTTACCTTGCGCCCGGTCTTCTTCTCGGCGTCGAGAATCGCCTGGCACTTCTTCTCGTCGGTGGTCATCGGCTTCTCGGTAAGAACATTGAAGCCCATCTCCATCGCCTTGAGGATCTGCTCGTGGTGCGTCGAGTCCCGCGTGGTGACGATGAGCAGATCCGGGCGCGTCTCCGCCAGCATGCGCTCGAGGCTGGTGAACGTGGCCGCGTCGATGCCGATGCGCCGCCGGGCCGCCTCCATGCGCTTGGGGTTGATGTCGCAG
Organism: Acidobacteriota bacterium; assembly: GCA_038060875.1. Classification (GTDB taxonomy): domain Bacteria; phylum Acidobacteriota; class Terriglobia; order Bryobacterales; family Bryobacteraceae; genus JBBTDS01. Next base: position 19,131 of record JBBTDS010000651.1, read on the forward strand.
AGCCCCACGATCTCCACCCGGTTGCCCTGGCGCTTCAGCAGTTCGCGGCCCCAGGTGCCCGAACCGCGGCTGCCCGTACCGACCAGCGCGGCCCGGGTCTTCTTCAAGCCGGCTTGCCGGGCCGCGCCGGCGCCGGCCGCGGCCGCCGCGAGGAACGTCCTGCGGGGAAGTGTCTGAACAGGCATTTTGGCCTCCTGCTTGCCTAATCCATTCCGGCGCCGCCTACAGCTCTCGCGGCCCCATCGGGTTCATTCTAGTCCCAATGGGGCCGGCCGGGAAAACGCGCTCGCGGCTTCCGCGGTTTTCCTTGACATCGTGCACGGGTGGGACTACTAATTGAAGCATTGAGGTCTATGATGCCTGCTTTCGTAAGACCCGCGATCAGGCACAGCCCCGGGCTGTTCGCCTTGTCCCTGCTGGTTCTCCTGGCTACCAGGCTTCCTACCTGCCGTATTCGGATACCATCCAGGAATTCAAGCTGGAGACCTCGAACTTCGACGCCTCGGCCGGCAAGAGCACCGGCGCCAGCATCGCCATCATGACCCAGGCCGGCAGCGATTCCTTCCACGGCACCCTGACTGAGCAGCACTGGCAGCAGCGCTGGCACGGCGCCGAGTTCTTCGTAAAGCAGCTTTCCTACAGGGACATCGCCGCCGCCGAAGCGGCCCAGGCGCGCCACCCCGTGCCCGAATTGGCCGCCTGTCAGCTCGGTTCCAGCACCGTGCTGCGGGCCGGTTACGGCCTGTACTTCGACACCATCAAGGCGCTGAACATCGAGCCGGACCAGACCGGCTTCACCCGGGTGACCTCCAGCACGGTGACCAACAATTACGGAATGAACTGGCTGAGCGGCGGCCCGCGCCGGGGCATCTCGCCGCTCATCGACCCCTTCCCGGTGCGCGCCGACGGCCTGCACCGCTGGGACGCCAACATTCAGCGCCAGTTCCGCCTGCGCGAAGGCATGTTCCTGGAGCTGCGCCTCGACGTGCTCAACGTGCAGAACCGTTCTACCTTTCAGTCGCCGGTGATTGATCCAAACTCGACCGACTTCGGCCGGGTGGTCGGCCATACCGGCAGCACCAACCGCTTCCTCCAGATCCAGGGACGCATTCGCTTCTAGGCAAGGACAGACATGAACAACAGACGCTATTTCCTGCGCAACACCGCGCTCATTGGAGTGGGCGGCGCGACCTTTCAGGCGCGTGAGCCGAACACCATCGTCATCGATCCCAAACCGCTGTTCGACATCTCGCCGTATCTCTACATGCAGTTCATGGAGCCGCTCGGCGTCACCGACAGCTCGGTCGAGGCCTGCTGGGACTACCATGCCGACGACTGGCGCAAGGACTTCGTCGAGGCGGTAAAGGACCTCGCTCCCGGGTGCATACGGTGGGGCGGCATCTATACCCGCTACTACAAGTGGCGCGAGGGCGTCGGACCCGTCCCCAAGCGCCCGCCGCACCTCAACTACACCTGGGGCGGTAAGGAGACCAACCGCGTCGGCACTCATGAGTTTGTCGATCTCTGCCGCCGCGTCGGCGCCGAGCCGCTCTACGGCGTCAACTTCCTGGGCGACGGCATCCGCCGTTTCTGGAACACGCCGCGCGAGGGCAACCGCTCCGGCGACGCCCGCGAGGCCGCCGACTGGGTCTCCTACGCCAACGACCCCGCGAGCCGCGAGCGCCGCGCCCACGGCCACCCCGAGCCGTACAACATCAAGCTCTGGCAGTTGGGCAACGAGACCTCCTACGGCAAGGCGGGCTTCGCGCTGGAGGAGTCCATCAAGCACACCATCGAGTTCGCCAGGGTCATGCGCGAGCGCGACCGCTCCATCGAGCTCATCGGCTGGGGCGACCGCGGCCCCGACGGGCAGCTTTGGGCCGGCAAGCTGCTCGCACACGTCGGCGAGTGGCTCAACTACGTCGCCATCCACCTGATGGGCCAGCGGCCGCGCCGTCCCGACACCGTGCTGCGCGGCCTCCGCTACCAGCAGGCGCCCGAACAGGCGTGGGAGGAGCTGATCGAGCTCAGCGACAACGTCGAGAAGCGCGTGAGCGAGCTCGAACAGGCGATCACGGCCAGCCGCGCCAAGGTGCGCATCGCAGTCACCGAGGGCCACCTGAGCATGAGCCCGCACAATGCCAACCCGATTCTCTCGGAGTGGCTCTCCGGCGTCTACCACGCCCGCTCGTTCAACATCTACCAGCGCCACGGCGCCATGGTCCGCATCGCCACCGGCGCCGATTTCGCCGGCACGCGCTGGACGGTCAACGCGGTCATGCTCCCGGTCCCCGGGGGCCCCAGTTACCTGATGCCGGCCGGCGCCGTCATGCGCCTGTTCAAGCGGCACAACGGCAGCCACGGCGTGGCCGTCAAGCACGCCCCCGCGGGCCTCGACATCGCCGCCAGCCGCGCCGGCGACCGCCTGTTTCTCCACGTCGCCAACCTGGAGTTCCGCCGCTCCGTCGAGGCCACGTTCGCCGTCGAGGGCATGACCGTCACCGGCGGACGCGTCTTCGAAATCGCCCCCGAGAACCCGCGCGCCTACGTCAACGCCGACGAGCCAAACACCTTCGCCCCCAAGGAGAAGCCGATTCCCGCGGGGCCGCTTCTCTCGTGGCGCTTCCCTGCCGCCTCGGTCAGCGCGGTGGAGCTGGACCTCGCTGGGGCGTAGCCCGGCGCCTCATCGATGCACAAAGCGCCTGTGCCGCCGCGATCCTGTCCGCGAGTGGCGGGTGCGAGCCGAGGTACCGGCCCAAGGTCGGGTCCACATCGCGTAACCGTGCCATCTGCTCCAGAGCACCTACGGCACTCTCCGGCGCGAAGCCGGCGCGCATCATCAAGTTCACTGCCTCGGCGTCAGCATCCAATTCCTGTTCTCGGGAATAGCCCCGGGCTAGAACGGCACTGACGAGCCGGCCGGCAAGCCATGGTTTCAGGACCGCGTCGAGAATGGCGTCCCGCAAATGGCGCTCCAACGTATGCCGCTCAATCACGTGACTCATCTCGTGGGCAAGGACGAATGCCAGTTCGCCCGGGCTTTCCTGCAGGTGGTCGAGCACGGGCCGATTGACGAAGATGAATCCCCCGGGCACGGCGAACGCCTGAAAGTCGCGGTCGGCAAGTACCCGGAAGTGGAAACGCCGTTGAGTACCGGCGACTGCCTCGGACAGCTTGCCGCCCAAAGCCCTAATCAGCTCTTGCTTGGACTCGTCCGGTTCCAGCGGAGTCTGCCCGGTGAAGGCGTTCGAGATGTCTTGCCCCACTCTCTCTTCGGCGCGAAGCTGGTCTGCTTCATTCCCGGTCGCAGACCAATAGAGCCACTGGATCACGTGCAGTTTCACTCGGAAGAACTCGCCGAAGCGCCGGCCGAGACCTCCGAGGCGCCGGGGCCCCAACAGCAGCGCCAGGAACGCGAGCATGACCAAGAGTTCAGGCCAGCCAACGGTCCGGAAGGTCAGCGCCAGTGGGACTGGGAAGTTCATCGAGCAGCCCTTGATTGGGGCCATTGTACCGCCGCACGGGCTAGCCCCTCGAGGTGTTTCCTGGACGCTGCCACGCCGGCGAATTCTCCGATCTTCTCAATTGCCCGGCCTCCTTGACCGGCGCGACAGATCTGTCGTATTGTGACTTTGTGACCAGCTCCCAGCTCAAGAAGTGGCTAGCCCGGCGCGGTTGCTGGTTCTAAGGGGCTGCCCAAGAATTAGTTCACATTCTGGGTGGGGTGCAACGTATAGTTCCAGCGACCAAGGGTATCGTGTGGGACGAGCTTGAGCTGGCGCATTTCCGCGTCGGAGATTTTGATTCCGGTGTCGTAGTGGCCGGGGATCAGATAGGCATTGACGATGAGACCGGTCTGCGTTCTCGTGGTGCGGATGAAGTTTAAGGTGGACCCCATTGTCAAGACCATTTTTTGCCGGCAATAAGCTAAGGCCGG
>JBBTDS010000652.1:0-3335 GCA_038060875.1 Acidobacteriota bacterium
CAGCGCCTGGACGAGGGACTGCGCGCGGGGCGCTGGCTCCTGACCCGGCCCGTGTACCGCCTCTACTCCAAACAAGCCGAGCCGGAGCAGGAGGCGCTCTCGACCGCGGCGGACCAGCTTTGGGAGATGTGGAACCAGCGCTTGCCGGATGCGGTGGGGCGGACCGCCATCGAGGTTAAGGGAGAGCGGCTGGCCGTGCTGTGGCGAGCTTCCGGCGAGGAGGTACGAGCGCTCGTCGCCACGCCGGTGTTTGTCGAAAGCCAGTGGCTCCCGGAGGCGCGGGCGGCGGCCGGCAGGCAACAGGTGCGGTTCGCCCTTCTCGACGAGGACAGCGCACGAGTCTACCCTGCGGCCGCGCCGGCGGCTAAGCGCCGGGCGAGCGAAGCCTCGTTGCCCTGGAGCGTGGCGGTGTCGAGCGCGAACCCGGCGGGAGAGTTGGCGCAACTGACCACCCGGCGGCGGCTGTTCGCGGGGGCCTTTCTGCTGTTGGCCGTGCTGGTGGTGGGGGCTTCGCTGTTCACGGTCCGCGCCCTGAACCGGGAGTTCCAAGTGTCGCGGCTTCAGTCGGATTTCGTGTCGGCGGTCTCGCACGAGTTCCGCACTCCGCTGACTTCGCTGCGCCAATTCACCGACATGCTGCGCGAGGGCCGTGAGGCGAGCGAGGAGCGCAAGCGGCTCTGCTACGAAGCCCTGTCACGCGCCACCGACCGGCTGACGCGGTTGGTCGAGTCGCTGCTGGATTTCGGCCGCCTGGAGGCTGGCGCGCGGCCTTACCGTCTCCAGCCCTGCGACGGGGAACAACTAGTGCGGCAGGTGGTGAACGAATTCGCGAGCGAAGTGGAGGCAGCCGGCTATCGCATCGAGTTCGCCGGCCAGGGCCCGGCCCCGATCCAAGCCGATGCCGAGGCCCTCGCCAGGGCGCTGTGGAACCTGCTCGACAACGCCGTCAAGTACTCGCCGGACCACCGCACCGTGCAAGTCCGCCTGGAGCAGAATAATGGCCTGGTCGCCATTTCGGTGCGCGATTACGGCCTCGGCATCCCGGCGAGGGAGCGCGAGGTGATTTTCGCCCGCTTCCGCCGCGGCGCGCAGGCAGCCAGGCTTGGCATACAGGGGACGGGCATAGGCCTGGCCATGGTGGACCACATTGTGAAAGCCCACCAGGGGCGGGTCGAACTGGAAAGCGAGCCGGGCGTGGGCAGTTGCTTTACGATCGTGCTGCCCGCCAGAGAATGACCATGGCACGCATACTGATTGTCGAGGATGACCGGGACATCGCGCTCGGCCTGGAGCTGGATCTGCGCGATGAAGGCTATCAGCCGGAAGTGGTTTCCGATGGCGTGGAGGCGGTGCGCCGCGGCAAGGAACCCGGCTGGGACCTGATTCTGCTGGACGTGATGCTACCCCGCAAGGACGGCTTCGACGTGTGCCGGGACCTGCGTCGCGCGAAAGTCCGAACCCCGATCCTGATGCTGACGGCCAAGGTGCAGGAGGCGGAAAAGATTCTGGGGCTGGATCTCGGAGCGGACGATTACGTTACCAAGCCGTTCAGCCCGCGCGAGCTGCGGGCGAGGATCAGGGCGCTGCTGCGCCGCGCTGAGCCGCAAGAACTGCCGGTACACCGCTTCGGACAGTGCGAGGTGGACCTGGACCGCGCGGTGCTACAGCGGGCGGGCGAGGTGGTGGAACTGACCGCGATCGAGCTGAAGATGCTGCGGCTGTTCCTCGAGAGCGCGGGGCGGGTGTTGTCGCGGGAGCAGGTGATCGAAGCCGTTTGGGGGATGGGCGTGCACGTCACCGACCGCGTGGTGGACACGCATGTGGTGAAGTTGCGGCGCAAGATCGGAGAAGATCCCGCCGCGCCGCGACACATCGTGAGCGTGCGCGGGCTAGGTTACCGTTTTGACGCGTGATTGACACCGAATCTTCACCGTCAGCGCGCTGAGGCATGACCGTGGGAGGCCAGAATGGCGGCAGGGAGGCAACCAATATGCGAAGAACAGTCTGGATCATGATCGCCGCCGCCGTGCTGGCGGCTGGCGCCGACCTGGCGGTGGATCTCGAATCCGCCATCCGCCGGGAAACCGTGCAGGGCGACTTGAAGGGCGCCGCCGAGGCCTACCGCAAGATCGCCGCGCAGGCGGCCAGCTCGAAGAACCGCGAAGTAGCCGCGCGGGCCCTGCTGCGGCTGGCGCTGGTTTACCGCAAACAGGGCGATGCGCAGGCCCGGCAAACGCTGGAGCGGCTGGTGAAGGACTACAGCGACCAGCAGCAGGTGGTAACGGAAGCCCGCGGCGAACTGGCCCGGATGAGCAACGGCAAACCCGTGCTCGCGGCCAAGCTGCTGTGGAATGCCGCGCAGAACCGCGTCAGCAGTGTCAGCCGCGACGGTCGGCTGGTAACCTTCGAAGAATTCCGGGTCGGCACGGCGAACATCCGCGACCTCGAAACCGGCGATACCCGCGTACTGCCCTACGGCTTCAGCGCCAAAGCCTACCTGGTCGACCGGGTGGGGTCGCGGTTGAGCCCGGACGGCCGCTGGGTGGCGTTCAGTGGGCCGGAGGGCCCGCTTCCCGACGATGTCTATGGAAGAATCGTCCTCGGAATTATGCACCCCGACGGCACCGGCAAGGTGACGCTGTATCGCAGCGAAACCTGGCCTGGCACCCTCTGGCCGCCGTACGGCTGGACGCCGGACTCCAAGCAGGTTCTGTGCCGTAGGTTGCCCCTGCCCCGCGGTTCAGTACCGGAACTGGTGCTGATTTCCGTCCCGTCGGGAGAGGTCCGCATTGTGAGGCCCACTTCCGTCGATGACTCGGGTGACCCGGCGGTGTCTCCGGACGGCCGCTGGATCGCGTACTCGGTTAAGGGACGAGTGCACGTGGTGTCGATTGACGGCGCCACGGATACGGAGATCACCACGGGGCCCGGCGCGGATTCCATAGCCGGGTGGTCCCCCGATGGAAAGCATGTCGTCTTCACCAGCGACCGCTCCGGCGAACGGGGCGTCTATCGGATCGCCGTCCAGCGGGGCAAGGCGTCCGGCGCCGCGGAGCTGTTGCGACTGCTGCCGGGGCTGTCTCGCGTCGTGGGACTGGATGCGCGCGGAACGCTGTACTACGCTGAAAAACCCCCTCTGAACGATGCCTACATCGCCGGCCTGGACGCCGCGGGCGGGACATTCACAAGTCCGCCAGTCAAGTTGACCCAGCGGTTTGAGGGAACCAACGCGGCTCCGATGTGGTCCCCGGACGGCAACCGGTTGGCCTGGGTGAAACTGCGAAAAGATCCATTCGAGTTAGCCAGGATTGAAGCCATCGTCATCCGGGATCTCG
>JBBTDS010000653.1:0-4110 GCA_038060875.1 Acidobacteriota bacterium
TAAACGCAAATAGCCGCCGCGCCGGCGTGTGATACACTACGGGGTTACGCCGGTCGTCCCCGCCGCGGCCGCAGGGTGTTTTTCGCATGCGCGCCTTCACGCACGGATTCCTTTTGCGTAATCTGATACTGCGGGATTTCAAGATCCGTTACCGCAACATGTCGCTGGGTATTCTCTGGTCTTTGCTCAACCCGCTGGTGCTTATGGGCGTGCTCACCTTCATTTTCACCAGGATTTTCGCCAACCCCTCGATTCCCAATTTCGCCGTCTTCGTGCTGTGCGGGCTGGTGCCGTTCAATTTCTTCGCGCTGGCCTGGGTGAGCGGGACCGCCTCGCTGTTCGGCAATGCGGCCCTGATCAAGCGGGTACGCTTCCCGCGCGAGATCATGCCCGTCGCGGTGGTGCTGGCCAACTGCATCCACTTCCTGATCCAGATCGGGTTGCTGCTGGGCGTAGTGCTGGCCTTCGGCTACGGCCCGAACCGTTTCTGGCTCTGGCTGCCGTTCATCCTCGGCCTGGAAGTGGTGTTTGTCTGCGGGCTGGCGCTGATCAGCTCGGCGCTGGACGTCTACCTCCGCGACGTCCGCTACGTGGTTGAATCCGCCAACACGGTGTTGTTCTGGCTGGTGCCGATTTTTTACTCCTTCGCCGCCATCCCCGACCAGTACAAGACCGTCTACCAGTTCAACCCGGTGGCCGCGGTGGTCTTGGCCTGCCGCCTCATCCTGTTGGAAGCCAAGCCCCCGCCCTTCTCGCTGCTGTGGAAGCTGTCCTTTGTTTCGGTGTTGGCCTTCAGCGGCGGGTTGGCCGTGTTCTCCGGGCTGAAGAGAAAGTTCGCCGATCATCTGTAGCTCATGGCCGTCGTCGAATTTCAAAACGTTTCCAAGATTTACTCCCGGCATGCCAGCCGCCAGTTTTTTCATCGCTACCTGTGGGAGCGGTGGCGGCGGCGGAAGGAGCAGTTCTGCGCGCTGCGCAACGTCTCCTTTGCCCTGGAACACGGCGAGAGCCTGGCGGTGGTCGGACCCAATGGAGCCGGCAAGACCACCCTGCTGAGCCTTATCTGCGGGCTCTCCTTTCCCGAGGAGGGCAGGGTGTTGGTGGACGGCAAGGTGGCCGGCCTGCTGGAGCTCGGCTCCGGCTTTCATCCCGACCTCACCGGCGTCGAGAACCTCAACGTCTACGCCTCGCTGCTGGGGCTGTCCCGGCGGCAGACGCGGGAACGCTTCGACGCCATCGTTGAGTTTGCCGGCATCGGCGAGTTCATCGACGAGCCCCTGCGCACCTACTCGTCGGGCATGGTCCTGAGGCTGGCCTTTTCGGTCGCAGTGCAAGTGGACGCCGACATCATGCTGGTGGACGAGGTGCTGGCCGTCGGCGACCAGAATTTCCAGGCCAAGTGCTTTGACAAGATCCTGGCTCTGAAGCGCGAGGGGAAAGTGTTCATCTGCGCCAGCCACGTCTCGCACTTCATCAAGCAGCTCTGTGATCGCGCCCTCTGGCTGGACGGCGGGCGGCTGATCCGGCAAGGACCGGTCGAGGAGGTGCTGGACGCCTACCAGGCCCACCTCAAGGTCGCAGCGCACGCCTGAGCCGGACGCGGGCGGCTGATTCAGGTGTCACAATCTTCGTGCGGCCGTCGTTACACGGATAGCAGGGCGGCATGGCGGCAACGGAGGCGATCCTGAGCGGGCGGGATGATCCCGCCTTCGAAGCGGTGTTCGTCGGGTATTATGCCCGCGTGGTGGCCGTACTCCACCGCCTGGTGGGCGACCGCGCCGAGGCGGAGGAACTGGCCGGCGAAGTGTTCGCCAGGCTCTACCGGCAGGAGTTGGCGTCGGCCCGGCTGCACAATCCCGGCGGCTGGCTCTATCGCACCGCCACCCGCCTCGGCATCGATGCGCTGCGGGCCGCCAGGCGCCGCCAGCGGTACGAGCAGGCGGCCGGCGCCGCCGCACAGGCCGCTGCGCCGGACGATCCGCTCGCCGCCATGTTGCGCGCCGAGCAGTGCCGGCAGGTGCGCGCGGTCCTGGCGAAGCTGAAGCCAGCCCAGGCGCAAGTGCTGATGCTGCGCGCCGGCGGGCTTTCTTACAAGGAACTGGCCGGGGTCCTCGGCATCAAGCCTACCTCGGTGGGATCCATGCTGGCGCGGGCCGAGGCCGAGTTCGAACGCGTGTACCGGAAGCTGAATCCGAGCTGAGGAGGAACCATGTGCATCCCCGATGGAGCTTTGCGCGCGAGGCTCGACGGCGATCTGGCCGCCGCCGACGCGCTGGCGGTTGATAATCACCTGGCTGATTGCGCCGGCTGCCGCGACCGATCTGAGGCGCTGGCGGAGCGGGCCGGGCGGGTTCAGGCGCTGTTGGGCGAGCTGGCGCCGCCGGAGGTTTCCGCCGACGCACACGCCGCCTGGACGCGGTTCCTGGCCCGACATAGCGGCGCCGCCGCCCAGCCTTCCTGGCTCTCGCGGCTGTTCGCCGGACGGCTGGCGCCCGCCTGCGGCGCCTTGGCGGTCCTCACCCTCGCTGTTCTGCTGGCCTTCTCCAGCGAGACACGCGCCTTTGCCCAGAAGTTGCTCGGGCTGTTCCGCGTCCGCAACATAGCCGTGGTCTCGCTCGACCGCCGGCCCGTCACCCAGGAGCAGGGCAAGGTGCTGGGCCAGATGCTGTCGGAGAGCGTTGTGGTGACCAAGGAAGGCAAGCCGCAGCCGGTCAGCACCCGCGCCGAGGCCAGCCGGCTGGCCAGCTTCACTGTCCGCCTGCTCTCGGCCCGCGCCGATCAGCCGCGGCTCACCGTCCAGGGCGAGCACGCCTTCCAGCTCACGGTGGAGATGGCCCGCGTTCAGGCGCTGCTGAACCTCGTCGGCCGCCCCGACCTGCGCTTCCCCGATGCGCTCAACGGCGCCAAGGTGGCGGTGAACATCCCCAGCGGGGTGGTGGCCGCTTACGGGGATTGCCCCCGGCGGCCGCATGACGCCGATGCACCGCTGCCGCCGGCCGACTGGTCTAACTGCGTCACTGTCGCCCAATTCCCCTCCCCCACCGTGGTCACCTTGCCCGAACTGGATATCGCGCCGATCGCCGAGTTGGCCCTGCAACTCGGGGGCCTGACCGCGGAAGAAGCCCGCGCCTTCAGCCGGACGGTGGATTGGACCTCCACGCTGGTGATTCCGGTCCCGCGCGACGTGGCCTCCTTCGAGTACGTCGAGGTCGAGGGTGTCCGCGGCGTGCTGATCCACCACCGGTCCTTGGGGAACCGCCCCGCCAGCTACGCGCTCCTGTGGACGAAGAACGGTATGGTCCATTCGCTGAGCGGCTTCGGCAACCCCTCTTACGCCGTTCCGCTGGCAAACTCGCTCGAATAAACCGGGGACAGACGGAACTGTCCCCAACGCCGCCAGTTCATCAAGATGTTTAGTGCCGCCGTTTGGGGACAGTTCCGTCTGTCCCCGGTTGTGCCCGGCGCAGCAGGCTCTCAAGCAGCGTCAGCCTGCGCCCGCCTTGTCCGGGCCGCCCTCGTCCTCTTGCTGGGCTTGGTCTTGCCGCCGGGTCTCCAGGACGTATCGCTTCCCCGGCTCAGCCATAGAAGGCGGGAAAAAGCCGCAGGATGCGTGTAGAATGAGGTGGTGGAAGATGCGCTGCAACTGCTCAAGATCTCCGACGACCGGGACTACCGTGAAGCGGTAGAGGGCATACGGCGCGGCTTGGAGGAAGCTGAGCAGGGGCTTGCCCGGCCGGCGGAGGACTTCTTCGACCAGATGCGCCGCAAGCATGACATACCGCGTTAGAATTCTGCCCTTGGCCGAGGCTGACGCGGAGAGGATTTATCGGTGGCTGGCGGAGCGCGCACCACTTCGCAACCAGGGCAGTGGCCAATGCCTGCGGGCAGCATGGTTTTGAGTGTCCTGTCATCTGCACGCCGGAAGAACTCTTGGGAGAATAGGCCATGGCGAAGGACTACATTGTCGAGGATGTCCGGCGTGTTCGTGAGGAACAGGCCGCGAAGCACGCCTTCGACGTAAAGGCAATCCTCGCCGCTGCGAAGAAGCGACAGGGCCGGTCGGGGCACAAGGTCGTTTCGCTTCTGCAAAAGAAGAGACTCAGCGCCTAG
>JBBTDS010000654.1:0-18621 GCA_038060875.1 Acidobacteriota bacterium
TATCGACGACGACGAAGTTGTCGCTGGTGATCGAGCGCAGGCTGATGGCGTCGGCCGGGTAGGTGTCCGAGGTCCAGTGCCAGGCGCCGGCGGAGTGGTGGAGCAGCCGCAGCTCTTCCAGGAAGCGGCACAGCTCCGCGGTCGGGTGCGGGCCGAACTTCTCGCCGTCGCGGATGGGCAGCTCGAAGGCGGCGCACTTCAGGTGGTTGATGAGGATTTCCACGTTGTCCGGGTTGATGTAGGCGTGCTCGGGCGAGCGGCCGAAGAAGTAGTCGGGGTGCTCGACGACGTACTGGTCGAGCGGGGCGCTGGAGGCCACCAGCACGGCCGCGGAAGCCGCCTGGCGCCGGCCGGCCCGGCCCGCGCGCTGCCAGGTGGAGGCGATGGTGCCGGGGTAGCCGGCCATCACCACCGCGTCGAGCGAGCCGATGTCGATGCCCAGCTCGAGCGCGTTGGTGGCCACCACGCAGCGGATCTCGTCCTCGCGCAACTTGCGCTCGATCTCGCGGCGTTCGCGCGGCAGGTAGCCGCCGCGATAGCCGCGGACCGCACCGGGCGGGTACGGCGCGCGGTCGCAGGCGTCCTTCAGGTAGGTGACCAGCACCTCGGTGGCCAGGCGGTTATTGGCGAAGACCAGCGTTTGCAGGCTGCGCTGGAGGAACTCGAGCGTGATCCGCCGCGTCTCGCCGAGATAGCCGCGGCGGATGCCGAGCTGGCGGTTGACCACCGGCGGGTTGTAGAAGATGAAGTACTTCTCGCCCTGGGGCGCGCCGCTGCGGTCGATCAGCTCGAACGGCTCCTCGACCAGCCGCTGGGCCAGCTCGCGCGGGTTGGCGATGGTGGCCGAGCAGCAGATGAACCGCGGCGCCGAGCCGTAGAAGGCGCAGACCCGCTTCAGCCGGCGGATCAGGTTGCCGAGGTGGCTGCCGTAGACGCCGCGGCAGTAGTGCAGCTCGTCGATCACGAAGTAGCGCAGGTTCTCGAACGCCTTCGCCCAGCGGGTGTGGTGAGGAAGAATGCCGGCGTGCAGCATGTCGGGGTTGGTCAGCACGACGTTGGCGCGCTCGCGGATGGCGCGGCGCGCGTCCTGCGGCGTGTCGCCGTCGTAGGTGAAGGCGCGGATGTCGGAGCCCATCGCATCCACCAGGCCCTGCAACTCGTGGAGCTGGTCCTCGGCCAGCGCCTTGGTCGGGAACAGGTATATGGCCCGCGCGCCGGGATCCTTCAGCAGCCGGTCGAGCACCGGCAGGTTGTAGCAGAGCGTCTTGCCGCTGGCGGTCGGCGTGACGATGACCACGTTGTTGCCCGCCAGGATGAGGCGGATCGCCTCGGCCTGGTGACTGTAGAGTTGCGTGATCTGCTGGCTCGCCAGGGCGGCGCGCAGGCTGGGAGCGAGCTCTTCGGGGATATCCAGGTACTCCCCGGCGCGAGCGGGCTGGTGGCGGATGGCCCGGATCGGGGAGATCTCGCCGGTGCGCCACGCCTCCAGTTGGGCCAGCGTGGCCTCCAGCCCCGTGCGCCGGGCCAGGCCGGTCTCCTCAGCAAACTCCGGGAATCCGAGAGAGAGGTTCTCGCTCATGCTCATTCGCCTTTTCTTTGCTCAGTATACGCGATTCCCCCGGAGAAGAACAGGCGAAAGTGGGGAAGTCCCACGGTCGTCACTTGCCGGGTGGCGGAACCACCCAAGCAGCCTGCGTCGCGAACCAGCGCCTCACACCGTGGGGCTTGGGGCCGCACACCTTCGCATGCGAGGACTCTCCGGGTAACGGCGCGGGGAACACAGTCTGGCTGCGGGAGCGGACTCGACCGGCGGTGAGAGCAGCTAGTGCGTAGCCCTCGTGACCAATCATGACTCCTTGGACGTTACCTCCCTCGGCCTCGATAACGTCCCGGCGGTAGACGGACATTGGATCGCCGTCTTCGTCGTCCTCGAACGCAGCCGAGGACGGACGCCATTGCCCGAGATTGTCGTCAAGACAGAAGTGCCTTGGCGGGATCCGGCGCAGCAGCGCTGCGCTGTCCGCTACGGTTGCATCGTCCGGGAAATTCCGAGCGCATTCCTCCCGCGTGCTCAAAATGCCCGGCTCACTTTCCCGAGACGCGCTGCACCCACAGCCTCAGAGTGTTCTCGTGGCCAGCCAACGGCTCCTCGGCGACCTCGCCTGATTCGATGTCCTCAGCGAAGAATCTGACGTCTTCCGGGGAGTCAATGTAAATCTCAATGTTGATCCCGTTGGTGTGCCACTCCAATTGGATTCCTCCCCGCACGGTGGGCACAACGGCAGGAGGCGGCGTCTGCGGCTCCAGCAACTCCGCGAGCAACCGGATTGCCCGGATGGCGTTGTCCGGCGCAATCGGTTTGGCTGAATATGAGTTCCAGCCCGCCGGCAAGGCGAGCAGTTCCACAACTCCTTGGACGCTCTTCAGTAGGGACGGTGGCATCGGACCATTTCGGATCACGACCCTGCGGGTCGCCGTCGAGAGCGCTTCCCCTGGCGCAGTCAGGACCGCCGGGCGAGCCAGCACGTCCGGCAACGTCGCCGTGGAAACCCAGGGGTTCGAAAGAACCGCCGCCTCGGACAGGCTGTATCCGGTGTCGCGCAAGGTCACAGCGTCAGCCATCGATCCTCTCCCATACCCGATGCATTTCGGCCGTTGTCAAATCCGCGAACCCCTTCACAATCCACCTCCGCCCGAGATCGAAGAAGGCGAAGGCGCCTTCGATGCCCTCCTCTAGTGGCGCCCCTCGAGCCGTCAGGTTCAGGGCGAGAATCGGGGAGCCGTCCGCCTTCTTCCAGACCGGTTGCAGGGCGACGTGAAGCCTCCCGACGGGCTTTCCCGCTTCCCCGTGAATCACGAAGCGCAGGCGCACACCTCCATCTTCGGCTTCGGGTAGAAAGGCGCCCGGCGGCAAGCGTGTCCAATTCCGCAGCACCCTCTCCAACTGTCCGTGCCGTTCCCACAGGCCGCAAGGCTCTATGTGATTGACGTAGGTCACCTCACACTGGTTCACGGCCACCTTGCCCAGCCCCTCGTCTCTTAGGAACTGCTCCAGGACGGCGACCTCGCCGCGGAACTTGTCGCGGATCGGTTCGTAGCGCGGATAGGGCTCGATGCCCTGCATCTTGCGCCAGTTGCGAATAAACCGATCGGCCTGGACTTGAATCAATTCGGTATTCTCCGGATTGAGGAACCACACCCTTGGCACGGGCGGCTTCTCCTCGACAGTGACCTCCACCTGCGTTCGCGACGGAGGCCTGAACTTCTCGGAAACTGGCGGCAAGGGCGGATGTTCTTCGATGAGGGGAAGCTGCTCGCGAAACCTCTGCCACAGGACCCCCACATGCGCCGTCGTTAGTCCGCCGACCGGCTCGAACTGGAGCGAGAGCACCATTTCCACCAGCGGCGGCTTCCGGAAATCGCGCGGATCTTCGGGCCTAGCCGTGATCAGGGCCATAGTCCAACCATTTCTAATCGGTTCTGTTTGAATGTATCATGAGCGAGGCGTCGCCGCCAAAGGCCACCGTCATCGCCCTCGCGGGTGCTGGGATGAACAACCCCCATCCTGAGTTCATTATGACCCACCCGCGTCGAAGCCGGCGCCCACGGCGGCACCCAGAAACTAGCCTCCACCGAATCGATCCCAGAGGTAGCAAGCCGTGACAAGATGGACCGCCTGGGTGGCATGCCTGACAGCATCGACGACAGTCTTGACCAAGGACTCGACCTTTTCCTCGGTCGTGCTGCCTGAAAGATGGCGGATGAGGGCTGTCGCCGCGATCTCACTGGTAAAGTGCAAGCGCTCCGCCGCCGCGCCCGGCCCCGTCTCCAGGATCTCTATCTTGCCGTCCGCGTCAGGCTGGAAGTTCTCGACCGCATATACAGCGGCCATGTGGCCGAAATGCCCGCCAACGTCGTTGCGAACCTGCGTGAGGAACGGTTCGTTGGAACCAAAGAAACCGACAGCCTCCGCCCATTGGGCGAGCGCCTCCGGCTTGAACCGGGCCTTCACGCGCTGGAAATCCATCTCCCTCTCCAGCCGTGTTACGACATCGGCAAACTCCACGAGCGTCGCAACTGCCCGGCGGAGGAAGTAGGTTGTCCTCACGTTCGGTTCGACTCGCGTGCTGCTCGATATCGAGCCGTCATACTGGCAATACCATTCAATCCGGAGGTCCTCCATAAGGACGCACAGCCGGGCCAGACCGGCGTGCATCTCACGGCTGGTCCCGGCCGGGAAAACCGACGCCAGGCGCGCTTCGCGGATCCAAGGTCTCATCTCCAAGCACCCTCCCCTTCCATCGGCATTCGGCCGCCCCAGAGTTCCCGGTCGGCTGGAGTGAAGTCAGCAAGGTGGTCCAAGCTCAAAACGCGCGTGCTGCCAGTGATTTCTCTCCGGACGACATCGCGGGTCCGCTTGCGCGGCTCGAGATCGAGGTTGACGACAACCAGGAATCTCGATCCTTCTCGTCTCACCCTGGTCCGAAAGAGCAGGGGGTAGTGCATGTCCGTGCGCCGGGCCAGGCCGGTCTCCTCAGCAAACTCCGGGAATCCGAGAGAGAGGTTCTCGCTCATGCTCATTCGCCTTTTCTTTGCTCAGTATACGCGATTCCCCCGGAGAAGAACAGGCGAAAGTGTGATCAATGCCCGTGTGCCGCGGGGGCGCTGCCCACCAGGCCCCGATACAAAACCAGGCAGCCGGCGGCCAGGGCCAGGAGGGCGGCCAGCGGCGGGAGGCGGAGGAACCGCAGGCCCGCCAGGCGGTGGCCGGCGAGCGCGCAGACGGCCAGCGGCAGGCTGCTGGTAACACCCAGTATCGCCATCGTCGCCGCTCCGCCGATCGGTGAGCCGGTGGCCGCGGCCAGCGCCAGAAAGCCGTAGGTCATCGGGCAGGGTAGCAACCCGTTGGCGGCGCCCAGCAGGAGCTTGCCCGCGAGGCCGCTCTCGCGAGCCAGGCGCGTCAGCAACAGGGAAGGCGCCTTCAGGCGGCCGCCGAGCCAGCCGAGCGAATCCAGCGCCGCGGCCACCAGCAGGAGGCCGGCGCCCAGCGCCAGTATGCGGCTGCCCCAGCCAAACGGTGCCGCGCGCAGCAGCGCTTCACCCAGCGCGCCTGCCAGCGTGCCAAGGAACACGTAGCTGGCGGCCTTGCCGGTGAGATACAGGGCCAACCCGGGGATACGCCGTCCGCCGGCGGTGGCCAGCAGCGCCAGCGGCCCGCACATGCCCGCGCAGTGGAGGCCGCCGGCCAGGCCCATGCCGACGAGCATCGAGACAGTGGCGAGTTCGTGTCCGGGATACCTCATTCAGAGCCTCCGGCACCCAGAAGCGTCAGCACCGAATCGATGATCTGCTGGAATGGTTCCGACTTCAATCTGCCAACTTGCGCTACGATCAGGTCCCGGTTGGCGGTAAAGAGCTTGCCAGGGCGGGCGTAGCTCGTGACGCGCAAGAATCCCTCAGCGAAGCTTGCGTCGCCGAGCATAATGGCCCTTGCGTCACCGTAAGGCTTGCTGGTCACCTGGCACAGGATCCAGTCCCCGCGGCCAGCGCCGGCAAGAACCACCGCCGGACGAAGCTTCGTCTGCGACAGGTCCGAGAATGGGAAACGCACCAGGACTACCGCGCCTCGCGCAGGTGCGACCACGCCTCGTCCTCCTCTGGACGATTCCAGTCGTCGGCGAGCGCCGCCTCGCTCAACAGCGCGCTTTCGGAGGCGCCCGCAGTTGGGCCGGGCTCCAAGATCGTTACGAGCGCGCGCCGTGCCGACGGGAGATGCACCGGTTCGAGCAGGCGCACATTACCTCGCTCATCGATCACAGCCTCGACGGTGCGAATCATCGCGTCCCCCCTGTGTGCAGTCTACACCATACGGGCGGCCATCCGCGGCGAGCATCGAGACAGTGGCGAGTTCCATCAGTGATGATGCCGCGCGATCATCGACCGCGCTCAACGGGCTGCGCTCCTCGTACCAGAGCTGCGCATGGCGAAGCTCTTCACGAGCCGCCGGATGGAACCTGACGTTCATCTTGCCGGCCGAAAAGCTCCGCGCGCACTTCCTCCCACGGGATCGTTTCTACCGTCCCGGCATCGATCTCGGCCACGCGCCGCTCGATCTCTTTCGACCAGGCTGCTTCAACTTGCAGCTCCGGCGCCGGTTCGAGGGACTCGATGAGCAGGCCAGCCAGCGTCGCCCGATCACGCTCCGGCAACTGCGCTGCCTCCCGAAAGAGCTCTTCCAAATTGCGGGTCATCAATAATGATTCTACCTCTGAGACCCGGCGTGGCGCGGCCCAATCCAGCCTGGCGAGTTCCATCAGTGATGATGACGCGCCGCGGGCAGCGCCGCCAGCGCGGCCACCGGGAGACGGCGGTTATAGCTGAGCCAGCCCCAGCAGAAGCCGCCGAGGAAGCCGGCGGAAATCAGCAGCTCGACCGCGAGCGGCGCGCCGTCGCCCTTCCAGATCGACGGCACGATCCAGATGTAGCGCTCCAGCCACATCATCAGGAAGATCCAGATCGCCACCGCCATCAGCCGCCGCCGGTCGCGCTTGAGCGCCTTGCTCAGCAGGATGACCAGCGGCAGAACGAAGCCCCCGTACGGCATCAGCCATGCCAGCGCTACGAACGGCCCTTCATGGTAGCGCCGCACCACCCAGGTGATCTCCTCGGCCAGGTCGCCGTACCAGAACACCAGCCACTGGGCCCAGAAGAAGCCGCCCGTCAGGAGGCAGAAGCCGAACAGCAAACGCCCCAGGTCGTGGCTCTGCCCGGCGGTCAGGTGCCGCTCCAGACCCCAGGGCTTGCGCAGCACCGCCGCCGCGACGGCCAGGAACGCCAGCATGGAGTAGAAAGCGCCGACGAAGAAGTACCAGCCGAACAGCGTGCTGTACCAATGCGGATCGAGCGACATGACCAGGTCAAAGCCGATCAGCGAGAAGCTCAGGCCGAAGGCGATCAGCAACACCGGCGCCAGCACGCGGGTGCGCTCGGCGCAGCGGGCGTCGTCCTCCGGCCCGGCGGCCCAGCGCTCGGCCATTCTGGAGCGCGGCACGCGCCCGCCGGCCAGCGCCGCACGCAGCGCCGGCCGCTGCGAGTAGTACACGTAGGCCGCGCTCAGCCCGAACACCAGCAGGAAGGCCGCCAGGTCGCGCAGCGTCACGAACGGCACGTTCAGCCAGTGCTGCTTCCCTTCCACCGGGTGCGCGGCCCAGGGGAAGATGCTGGGGGCGCCGAAGAGCATCATCACCAGGAACAGCAGCAACGAAACGGGCAGGAAGAAGGAGAGGCTCTCGCCCATGCGCCGCAGCGCGTCGCCCCACTGGCCGCGGGTCACCTGGTAGGCGGCGGCGAAGATCACGCCGCACTGGGCCACGCCCGTCCACAGCAGGAAGTTCAGCAGGTAGGCCTGCCAAGCGCGCTCGGCCAGGCCGGTTGCGAGGGCGGCCAGGAAAGTCACCGCGCCCACGGCCAGCAGGACCTGGGAGCCGCGCAGCAGTCTGTTCTCGCCTGCGTTCATGGCCGTTGCAGCTTCCGGAGGTAGTTGACGATGTGCCAGCGCTCGGCCGGCGCCAGGCTCTCGGCCAGCGGCGGCATCATCGCGGTACCGTGGCGCATGACGTAGTAGAAGAGGCCATCGCCGGCCTGCGCGTACTTGGAGGCGGTGAGGTTGGCGGGCTGCGGGAGCTTGGCCCCCACCAGCCCGTCGCCGCGTCCGCCCGGACCGTGGCACGGGACGCAATAGATGCGGAAGAGCCGCTCGCCCTCGCGCAGCGACTCGGGCGTGGCCAGCGCCGGGTTGCGCAAAGCACGCTCGGCCTGCTGGCGCGTAATCTCGGGCTCGAAGTCCTTCACCGGGACCGCGCCCGGGGCTGGCGGCCGCGGATCCTCCTGCGGCCGGTACGACGGCTGGTCCACCATGTCCGAGCGGATGCGGATGTCCCCGCCGCTGGGGTAGCGCTCGCAGCCGCACAAAGCGAGCAGCGCGGCGAGGGCGGCGATCTCAGACCTGGACATACTTCACCTCTTCCGCGCCCAGCTCGATCAGCTTCTTGCGGACCGCCTCGATCTCCTCTTCGCGGCAGATCACCTGGAGCCCGAAACGGTTGCCGGTGAGGCGGGGGTCGTAGCCGCGCCCGACCTGGATCTTCGGCAGCCGTGCGTTGATTAACATGCCGGCCACGGTGAACAGCGCGCCGAACAGGATGGTGCAGACGTAGGCCACCACGCCGAACGGGGTGATGGACACCAGCGGCTTGCCGCCCACGATGATCGGATAGTGCTCGGCCGCGCCGATAGTCAGCGCCCATCCGAGGAGGAAGCCCACCAGCGCGCCGGCCAGCGTGAAGCGGCGCACCGGGCTGGGCCGCGCGCCGAGCGCCTCATCGACCTCGGGCAGCGGGATGGGGGAGATGGTCCGCACCTCTCCCCATCGCGCGGCCCGAGCGGCCCGCACCGCGCCGAGCAGCGAGTCGAGGTCGGCGAAGAAGCCGATGGCGCTGTGGCCGGCCTCGCGCGCTCTCTTCATGCCGCCTCCTTTCGCGGTACCGGCAGCAGCTCCTTGATCTCCCACATCGAAATCACCGGGAAGATCTTGGCGAACACCAGGAACAGCAGGAAGAACCAGGCGAAGCTGGCGAACAGGATGGAGATCTCCGGCCAGCGCGGCGTGTAGAGCCGCCAGGTGAACGGGTCGTAGTCGCGGGCGAGCGAGGTGACGATGATCACGAAGCGCTCGAAGAACATGCCCACGTTGATGAGCACGCACAGCGCGAGCAGCCAGGCGACGCTTCGGCGCACGCGGCCCAGGAAGAACAGCAGCGGCGCGCCGACGTTGCAGGCGACCAGCAGCCACAAGGCCCAGGCGTAGTCCCCGAAGGCGCGGTAGAAGAAGATGGCCCGCTCGTACGGGTTGCCGCTGTACCAGGCGATGAAGAACTCGACGGCGTAAGAGTAGCCGAGCAGCATGCCGGTGAGGATCATGATCTTGGCCATGTTGCCCAGGTGTTCGGCGGTGATGTAGGCGTTCAGTCCGAACAGGCGCCGCATGGGCACGGTGATGCACATCACCATGGCCAGCCCGGAGTGGATGGCCCCGGCCACGAAGTAAGGCGGAAAGATGGTGGTGTGCCAGCCGGGCACGATCGACATGGCGAAGTCCCAGGACACGATGCTGTGAACCGAGATGACCAGCGGCGTGGCCAGCCCGGCCAGGAAGACGTAGGCGGCGGTGTAGTGCCGCCACTGCCGGTCGGTCCCCTGCCAGCCCTGGGAGAGGAAGCCGTAGAACTTCTCGCGCCAGCCCTGGCTGCGGTCGCGTGCGATGGCGAGGTCCGGCACCATCCCGGTGAAGAAGAACAGCGCGCTCACGGTGAGGTAGGTCGAGACGGCGAAGACGTCCCAGACCAGCGGCGAGCGGAAGTTGGGCATCAAGCCGCCCATCTGCGGATAAGGCATCAGCCAGTAGGCCACCCAGGGCCGGCCCAGGTGAATCAGCGGGAACAGCCCGGCGGTCATCACCGCGAAGACCGTCACCGCCTCGGCGCTGCGGTAGATCGAGGAGCGCCAGCGCACGCGGAACAGGAACAGCACCGCCGAGATCAGCGTGCCCGAGTGGGCGATGCCCACCCAGAAGACGAACAGGGTGATGTAGAAGCCCCAGCCGACCGGCCAGCTTATGCCGGCCAGCCCGAGGCCGCGCCTGAGTTGCACGCTCCACGCGTAGGCGCCCCAAGCGACTACGGCGGCCAGGCAGGCCAGCACGACATAGTAGGCCTTGCCGGCCGGCTGCATGGTCTTGACCAGGTCGGCGTCCACGCGCGTGTAGTTGAGTGGCTCGGCCTGCATCTCACGCCCTCCGCCGCTCGCGCTCCAGGTAGGTCACGGCCGGGCGCGTGTTCAGCATCTCGAAGACGGTGTAGCCGCGCGCGTTGGCGCGGGCCTGGTTCACCCGGCTGGCCTTGTCGATCACATCGCCGAAGACGATGGCCTGGCTGGGGCAGGACTGCGCGCAGGCCGGCACGATGTCGCCGTCGCGCACCGCCCGCCCCTCGCGCCGCGCGCGGTCCTTGCCTTCCACGATGCGCTGGATGCAGAAGGTGCACTTCTCCATCACGCCCTTCGTGCGCACGGTGACGTCGGGGTTCAACTGCCACTCCAGGGGTGACGGCCACTGGGCCGGATACCAGTTGAAGCGCCGGACCTTGTAAGGGCAGTTGTTGGCGCAGTAGCGCGTGCCCACGCAGCGGTTGTAGACCTGCCCGTTCAGCCCCTCGGCGGTGTGATAGGCGGCGTAGACCGGGCAGACCGGCTCGCAGGGCGCGTGGTCGCAGTGCTGACACAGCATGGGGATGAAGTCTATGCGGAAGGGCTCGCTGACGCTCGAACCCGGCCCGAAGAACCGCTCCAGGCGGATCCAGGACATCAGCCGCCCGCGCCCGGCCTCGTACCTGCCGACCACCGGCAGGTTGTTCTCGGCGTAGCAGGCGGTGACGCAGGCGCTGCACCCGGTGCAGGCGTCCAGGTCGATCACCATCGCCCACCGGTGCGGCTGGTGGGTGTGCGGCGGATAGAGCGACAGCGAGGGGTGGGCGGTCCCGCGGATGGCAGACGACGAAAAACGATCGTCTGCCCCACTTGGCACTTCGCGCGAGCGGGCGATCTCGCGGTGCTCCTGGAGGTCGTGGCCGGCGGCGACCACCAGGCCGGCCTTCCGCTGGACCAGCGCGATCTGGACCGGCTCACCGCTGAACCGTTCCGGCGGCAGCAGCTTGCGCGGGTCGGCGCCCACGCCGGTGGCATAGCGCCCGTAGGCCGTGTGGCCCTGCCCCAGCGGGACGGCCACCGCCCCGGGCACGATGCCGGGGTAGACGTAAACCGGCAGCTCGATCTCGCCGCGCGCCGAGCGCAGGCTGACGCGGTCGCCGGTCGCCACGTTCAGCCGCTGCGCGTCCTTCGGATTCACCTCGACCCAGGCGTCCCAGACCACCTGCGTGACCGGGTCGGGCAATTCCTGCAACCACGGGCGGTTGGCGCCGCGCCCGTCGAAATGCGCGAGCGACGGATAGGTCTGGAGCACGAATCCCTCAGGGCGGGTGCGCTTTAACGATACGGTGGCGCCGGCGGCGAGCTTGACCGGGCGCGCGGGAACCTCCCGCCAGTAGCCGCCGCGCTGGAGGGCGGCCGTCCAGGGTGCCCGCCAGCGAGAGCGCAGGTACTCGTGGAAACTGGCCTCCGGCGGCTTGGGACGGGCCAGGCTGAGCAGGATGTCCCCCACGTCCCGTGTGTCGAACACCGGGCGCATGGCCGGCTGCTGCAACGAGTGAAGGCCCGTCCACGGCTCGTAGTCACCCCAGCTCTCAAGCGGCGTATGCACCGGCAGCACGATGTGCGCGAGCTCGACGGTCTCGTCCTGATACGGCGACAGCACCACGACCAGGGGGACCTTGCGCAGCCTCTCGGCGAACCCCGGAGCGCTGTAGGCCGGGTTGCAGCCGGCGATGAGCACGGCCTGGCAGTCGGGGAGTTCGGGGCGGCTGGTGGTGCGGTCGAGCGCCGAGCCGCGGTCAAACCGCACCGTCTGGTTGATCGCGCCGGTCACGGCGTTGAGCAGGTTGACCGCGACGGCAGTCTCGACGGCCTGCTCATCGCACATGGCCGCGCCGCCGGTCACCGCGAGCGCGGGCTTGCCGATCAGCTCCTGCGCCAGCGCGGCGATCACCTCGCGCGGCACGCCTGGCGCGCCGCCGCCCCGCGCCCGCACCTCGTCCACGAGCGCCATCGCAACCGCGCCTTCGCCGCCCGGCGGCACCGGCACCCACTGGTCGGCGCGGGCGCCGGTGAGGGAGAGCCGCGAACCGACGTACACCAGGCGCGCGCCGGCCCGGCGCGCTTCGGCGATCCCGCGCGCGTAGCCCACCGGCGAGAGGAACGTCTCCAGCACATCGGCGCCGAACACGCAGATGGTGCGCGCCTCGGCGAAGCGGTAGACGGGCAGCGCCGCCACACCGAAGCACCGCTGGTTGGCTGCGCGGAGCGCCTCGTAGTTAAGCGGCTCGTACTGGACGTGCCGGCCCACCAGCGCGGCCAACTCGGCCAGCGCGCCCGTCACGCACCCGGTCAGCACGCAGATGGTGTTCTTGTCCAGCTTGCCGAGGCCGGCCGCGAGCCGCTTGAGGGCCTCGTCCCAGCTTGCGGGCTTCAGCGCGCCGGCTGCATCGCGCACCAGCGGCGTCCGCAGGCGGTCCGGGTTGTAGAGGCCCTCGACCGCCGCCTGCCCGCGCGCGCAGAGCCCGCCGGCGTTGACCGGGTGCTCGGGGTTGCCCTCCACCTTGTGGACGCGGCCCTCGCGCACCCGCGCCTGGATGCCGCAACCGGCCGGGCATTCGCGGCACGTCGTGCGGTACCAGAGGGCGTGCCCGCGGATGACCTCTTCCGGCGGCGTGACGTAGGGCACCAGCGGGTCGGGCGCGGTGGTCGAGCAGCCGGTAAGACCGGCGGCGCCGCCCAGCCCCAGGATCTTCAGCACGTCGCGGCGATTCGCGGTGGCAGACGACGAAAAACGATCGTCTGCCCCACAGCTATTGGCGTTCATCGGTGGCACGTGTAGCAGTCAATCGATGCGTTCCGCTGGCGGTGGCAGGAAACGCACCGGTCCATGTTCAGCGCATGATCCAGGCGCAGGCGCACCATCGTCTCGACCGGCCCGTGGCACTCCTGGCAGCGGACGCCCTTCTGCACATGGGGAAAATGGTTGAAGAAGACGTAGTCCGGCTCCTTCACGATCCGCGTCCACCGGATCGGCGCCTTCCTCTCCCAATAACCGCGCAGCCTGGCGATCTCCGGCTTGGTCATCGCGATCGACTTGTGGCAGCCCATGCAGAACTGCACCGAAGGGATTCCGGAAACCGCCGAGCGCCGGGCGCCGGAGTGGCAGAAGAGGCAGTCGATGCGGTAGTCCCCGGCGTGGATCTTGTGGCTGAAGGCGATGGGCTGGTCGGGCTCGGCCGCACCAGCCGCCAGCGCCAGCAGCACGACCAGGCATCTCATTTGGTCAGCGCCTCCGCCGTCCACGGTCCTTTGCCGGCGGTCTCCTGGCGGATCTTGGCCACCAGCTTCTCGTCCACCGGCCCGGCCTTGTTGCCCCAGGAGGAGCGGACGTAGGTGAGCACGGCGGCGATCTCGGCGTCGCTCAACTGCCCGCCCAGCGGCGGCATCTCGTTCTGGAACGTGCGGCCCTTGACCTGGATCGGCCCCGTGAGGCCGTTCAGCACGATGCGCACTGGAATTTCGGGGTTTTTCAGCAGCCACTCCGAGCCAGCCAGCGGCGGGTACTCGCCCTCGACGCCCAGCCCGTTCGGCTGGTGGCAGGCGGCGCAGATGCCGCCGAAGATCAGGTCGCCCGGCGCGGGCTCGGGGACGGCGGCCTGGGCGGCGGCAGTCTTCTGGTACAGCTCGTGCGGCTCGGCGGTGAAGCTGCCGCCGTAACGGCCCAGGTAGAAGCCCATGGCGAAGATCATCACCACCGAGACGGCCCACACCCACCACGGCGTCGGCTCCAGCCCTTCCTCGGGCTCGTGCCGCTCGCGCGCCAGGATGGCCTGGTGGATCTCGTGGATGTCCTCCCGCTCCGGCTCGCCCAGGAGCGGCGGCAGATCGTTCGGCTTTTGCGTCTCCCCGTTCACCGTTGCACCGGATAAGTGCGATTCAGCGACAGCAGATACTCGACCAGGTTGCGCCCCTCCTGGGTCGGCACAAGGTAGACCCCGGGCGAAGGCGTGGCGACAACGGCCTCCGACGGCCCCACGCTGCTCTTCTCCTCGAACAGCCACGGGAACGGCGGCATGATCGACTTGGGCACAACCGCGCGCGGGTTGTACAGGTGTGTGAAGTGCCAGTTCCGGCTCGGCTGCCGGGCCCCGATGTTCAACAGGTCCGGCCCGGTGCGGCTGGTGCCCAACAGATGCGGCCGGTCGTAAACATAGTCGCCGGGGATTGACGGCCGGCCCCACATCCGCTTCTGGTCGGCGCCGAAGCCTTCCGGGCGCGTCTGCTGGCTGTGACAGTAGATGCAGCCCTCGCGCATGTAGATGGCGCGCCCGTGCGCTTCCTCGAAGGTGTAAGGCCGCAGGCCGGGCTGCGCGGGCACGGCGGCGAGCTGGATGCCGGGAACGCCCACCAGCGCCGCCCAGCCCAGGAAAACGGCGGCCAGCAGGCCGGCGAAAAACAGGCACAGGCGAACGAAGCTCATTCCTGCGCCTCCCCCCACGGCGTGGCCAGGCGCTTCGGCCCCCGGCGCAACACCACGCAGGCAAACTGGTAGGCGAAGACCAGGTGGCCCGCCGTCAGCAGGCACCCGGAGACCGTGCGCGCGTGCAAGTACGGCCGCATCATCGCGACCACGTCCACGAAGGGCTTGGCCGGGTTGTTCATCGCCAAGCCCTGGAACCAGCCGCCCACACAGGTGGCGGCCCCGTAGAGCAGGATGCCGCCGGCCGTCAGCCAGAAGTGCAGCTTGATCAGGCCGGGGCGGGGCCAGTTCCAGCGGGCCACGCGCGGGGTGATGTAGTAGAACGCCCCGAACAGGATCATGGTGAGGAACGCATACGCTCCCAGGTGCGCGTGCCCAACCGTGTAATGAGTGAAGTGCACCACCTCCTGCATCCCGCGCAGCGCCTCGGCCGAACCCTGCACGCTGACCGCCGTGTAACACATGGCGCCGAAGACGGTGAAGCGCAGCGTCGGGCTGGTGCGCAGCACGCGGAAATGCGCCACCGTGGTGAGGTGGTGGTTCACCGCCACCGCCATCACCGGGATGCCCATCATCACGCTGGCGATGATCGAGATAGTCTGTAGCCAGTTCGGCACCGGCCCGCCCACCAGGTGGTGAATCCCGTTCCAGTTGTAGAACAGCGCGAAGGCCCAGAAGCCGAGCAGCGAGAGATAGTAGCTGTAGATCGGCCGCCCGATCACCTTGGGGATGAAGTAGTATGCCAGCGCCAGCCCGATCGGCGTGAACCATGTCCCCAGCGCGTTGTGGCCGTACCACCAGTTCACCGCGCCGTGCGTCACGCCGCTGTAAATCGGCAGGTTGGCCGTCACATAAAGCAGCGGGAACCAGACCATCGCGCCCAGGATGTACCAGAGGCTCACGTAAAGCTGCTCGACCGTCCGCCGGCGGAAGGTGGCAAAGACCGAAGCGGCGAGCAATAGAAAGGCCACCGCGATCATGGCCGCGGCCGGCAGCGGGAATTCCAGCCACTCCACCGACTGGCTGTAGCCCAGCAGGATCGAGCCGATGCCCAGCACCATCCCCAGGTTCCACAGCGCCGCCGAAGCCAGCAGGCAGCCGCGCAGCCGGACCGGGGCCAGGCACAGCCGCGAAGTCAGCCAGACCACGCAGCCCGCGGCGGCCAGCGAAGCCCAGCCGTAAGCGGCCGCGTTCAGGTGCGCCGGGCGCAGGCGCCCGAAGGTCAGCGCCGGAATCGAGCCGAGCCAGTCGGGCAGGTCGAACTTGATGGAGCTGGCCAGGCCGAAGACGCTGGCCGCCACCAGCCAAAACACGGCGCTGGTGAAGAAGAGGAGAACCGGCAGCGCCGCCCGCTCGTCCATGTGGCTGCGCAGCGAAACAAGGTCCTGGGCTGTAGCCGCACTGACGGGATCAAGGTGGCCGTTCCGTACCGCCCAGGCGAAGGCGGCCAGCGCCACCGCGGCGCCGGCCAGCGCCACCCCCACGAGCAGCAGGACAACCGGAGGAATATTCATGGCCGCCGGCTCACCAGAATATGTTTTCACCCTCCGGCCCGGAATGCAAGAGCCTGCCGCCAAGCCGCTTCGGGGCGGTCGTCGCCGGCTGGGTGAGGCGTCAGTACTCCCGGTCCTTCAGCACACCCGGCTGCGGCACCGGGTACTTGCCGTCGGGTCCCGCCAGCAGCGGCGCAGGCCCATCCATGGTGAGCTTGTCCACTTCGGGCGCGAACTCGTGCTCGCAGTTGAGGATCTGGTCGTAGGTGATGATCTGGCCGGTGTGGGCGGCCATGCGGCCCATGGACGCCACGAGGCTGGCCTCGGCGCCGCGCTGCACCTCATTGAACGGCTTGTCCTCGCGGATGGCCTCCAGCAGGTCGTCCCATTCGAGCTGATAGGGGCTCCGCTCGGGCTGCGGGAACGCCCAGACGAGGTTCGGATCGTCCGGCAGCGGCAGGTCCTTCCGTGTGTGGACCCTCGGTATCCTGTGGCCCTTGTAAATGCGCGTCATGCCCGGCGCGTGCGACAGGGTCGAGATGACGGCCGAGCCGGTCGCTCCATGCGCGTAGCTGGCGAACTCGTCGCGGCATCCGGCCATGTTGCGGCCGTCGAAGAACAGCTTGGTCCCGTCGGGGAACGTATACTCGACCGAGTAGGTATCGAAGTTCTGATCGAGGGAGTCGCGGCGGTAATGGCGCCCGCCGACGGCGTGGGCCTCGACCGGCCAGGCGCCCTTCATCCAACTGCATTCATCGATCTGGTGAATGTAGTAGTCGCTGAACACCCCGCCGCTGGCCCACAGGAACGCGTGGAAGCGCTGGATCTGGTAGGTCAATTCGCTGACCCCGTCCGGCTTCGGCCCGGCCGTGCCGCCGCCCTGTCCCATGCGGTAGGCTCGCATGGCGACGATGTCGCCGATCTGGCCCGAGCGGATCCGGTTCAGGAGTTCCTGCCGGGCCCGGCAATGGCGCACCATCAGGCCCACGCCCACCTTCAGGTTTTTCTGGACCGACAGGTCGCCGAGCTTCAGCATTCTGCGCGTGGTGGGACCGTCCACCGTGACCGGCTTCTCCATGAACGTGTGAAGCCCCTTCTCGATGGCGTAAGTGAACTGCACCCATCGGAACGCGGGAGGCGTGCCCAGGATGACGACGTCGCCGGCCTTCACGGAATCCATCGCCTGGCGGTAGGCGTCGAAACCGAGGTACCTCCGCTCGGGCGGCACATCGACCTGGCCCGCGAATTGCGACTTCAGCTTGTCATAGCTGTCGTTGAGCTTCTTCGGCACCACGTCGGCCATGGCCACCAGCCTGGTCGGGCCGTTCTTGACCGACAGCGCATTGACCGCCGCTCCGGTCCCCCGGCCGCCGCAACCGACCAAGGCCACCTGAACCGTATTGCTCTCGGCTGCATGCACGTGCGGCAACGCCACCCCCGCCAGGGCCGAGGCGCCGGCGATGCGGCTGGTGTTCGTCAAAAACTGGCGGCGCGACGTAGCGCCTGTCTTGTTTTCACTCATGGCAATCTCTCCCTTCCGACTCGCTAGCTTAGCTCAAAAGGGGGCCCAAAGGTGTCAAGCCTGATCTCGCCAAGGGGGACAACAGTGGTCTTTTCGTCCAGGTCGTAGGAACTGACACCGGGATACACCACGTAGAGCCGGGTGAGGCCCAGGTCTTCCACGGCGATCCGCATCGACTTGGTCAGGCCCGGAGCGTCGCCGTACTTGATCTCCACCCCGTAGCGCTTCCCATCCAGCATCACCAGGAGGTCCAACTCGGCGCCCGCCTGGGTGGCCCAGAACCAGGCGTTGCGCTCACCCGCAACACGGACGATCTGCTCGACTACGAATCCCTCCCACGAAGCCCCGAGCTTGGGGTGCCCTTCCAGCGAGTGGAACGAAGGGACACCCAGCAGCGCATGGAGAAGCCCGGTGTCGCGAAGGTAAACCTTGGGGGACTTGACCTGACGTTTGGCCAGGTTCTCATGCCAGGGCTGGAGCTGCCGAACCACGAGCGCGCTGGTGAGTATGTCGAGGTGCCGCTTGACCGTCGTGTGAGTCTCTCCCAGCGATCTGGAGATCTCGGAGGCGTTCCATATCTGCCCGTGATAGTGCGCCAGCATGCTCCACAGCCGTCGCAGCGTCGGGGGCGGCACCTGGACACCGAATTCCCGGATGTCGCGCTCGAGAAACGTGCGAATGAAATTCTCCTGCCAGGCGCGGCTGTGGGCGTCGGTTCGGGCCAGGAACGCCCGCGGGAATCCGCCGCGCCACCAAAGCCGGCGTGCCGCCGTGACGCCCGCTTCGGCCAGATCGAATCCGCCCATCTCTACGAAGGCGATGCGTCCGGCCAGCGATTCAGAACCCTGGCGGAGCAGTTCGGGAGAGGCGCTGCCGAGTACGAGGAACCGCGCCGGCAGCGGCTTGCGGTCCGCCAGAACTCGCAGCACGGGAAAAAGCCCGGGCTGTCGTTGCACCTCGTCGATGACGACCAGGCCGCGCAGCGGCCTGAGCGCCGTCATCGGCTCGCCCAGGCGCCTGGCGCTCACCGGGTCTTCGAGATCAAAATACTCCGCGCCCGCCGTCGCGGCGATCTCTTTCGCCAGCGTCGTCTTTCCGCACTGGCGCGGCCCGTAGATGGCCGTGACCGGGTTCGCCTTGATGGCTCGGCGGACCTGTTGCTGGAGAACGGTTCTCTTCAACATCCTTGAAAATTGATTATACCATGATCATTTTTCAAGCAAGCGGCCATCCGCCCCGGCCGGCGGTGAGCCGGCGGCTGCGGGGGGAGGGAGAGGTGAGCACGGGGGCTGGAAGCGGCGTGGTTGTTAAACACAGCGTCATAAGTAATTGCGCATGTTAAGGAATTGTGATCTCATGGA
>JBBTDS010000655.1:0-8023 GCA_038060875.1 Acidobacteriota bacterium
AGGGGTCCTATACCTATTCGAAGGCCATGGCCTACATCGATGACAACACTTATGGGAACCAGCTCCGGTTCAATTGTCCGCCCTCTCCGGCCATGCCCCAAGGCTGCCTGCAACTCAACTATGCGCCGGCCAGCTTTGACCACACGCAGATGCTCAAGATGGCCTTTGTGTACGAACTGCCCTTCGGAGCCGGAAAGCAGTGGAGGAGTCCCAGCAGGGCGGTGAATGCGATCATCGGAGGATGGCAGGTAAACGGCATCTTCACGGGCTTCACCGGCGCCCCGCTGTCTCTCAGCCAGGGATCGAGCGTTCTCAACACGCCGGGTACATCCCCGACTCCGAATGTGGTCGCGTCCCCCAAGTACATCAAGGACCAGGCCCAGTTTGGGAGCTACAGCGGGATCTACTGGTTTGACCCGTCGTCATTTGTCCCGAACCTTACACCTCTCTCAATTGGCAACCTGCCCCGCCGCCTTTCCTGGCTCAGGGGGCCGGGCGTGGTGCAGTTAGACGCCAGCCTGTTCCGGCACTTCCGGTTCAAGGAACGCTGGGATGTGGAGATTCGCGCGGAGGCGATGAACGTCACGAACTCAACGCACTTCTCCGACCCCAGTACCAGTTGTTCGGTCGTCGGCGCCGCCTGCCTGGGAAGCTTCGGCCAGGTCCGGTCCGCGTTCGGTCAACGGATCGTGCAACTCGGGGCTATGATGAGGTTCTAGTCCCGGCTGTCAACTATGAGGCAAAAAGCCGCCGTTCTCCTTCTTGCGTCGTGGCTCGCACCGGTCTTCGCCCAACAGGCCACGGATCGCCGCCGGCACGACCTTGACGTGCTCCTGAAACTGCTGCTGCCCAGCCGGACGAAGTTCAGCGGACGGATCAACACCACCGACCGGTCCTGGGAGGATTGGGTGCGGCGCACCGGGGAACTGCCGCCGGATTTCGAGGCCATGCCCTCCATCCCCGAGCTGCCTGACCCGCTTGTGATCCGCGAGAACGGGCGACAGATCCCGGTCAGAAACGCCGCCGACTGGGAGCGCCAGAAGCAGTTGCTGCGAGCGCAGATCGAACAGTGGGTGTTCGGCAGAATGCCGCCCGCGCCCGGCAACCTGCGCGCGGTCGTCACCGGCACGCGGATGGAGGGCCGCACAACGGTGCGGGACGTGCGACTCGAGTTCGGACCCGGCCATCGCGGCAGCCTGCGCGTGCAACTGATGATCCCGCCGGGCCCCGGCCCGTTCCCGGTTTTTCTCACCAACCACCCGCGAACACGCCCCTGGGTTGCCACCGCAGTGCGGCGCGGCTACATCGCTTGCATTTACTTTGCCGCGGACCCAATCTACGGGAACGACGATGACTCGGACAAGTTCATCGAGCTTTATCCGGATTACGACTTCTCGTGCCTGGGCCGCTGGGCGTGGGCCGGCATGCGCGCCATCGACTACCTGTACACGCTGCCCGAGGTGGACAAGAAGAAAATCGGGTTGACCGGCCATTCCCGAAACGGCAAGCAGGCACTGCTGGCGGCGGCGTTCGACGAGCGCATCGGGGCCGTGATTCCCTCCAGCGGGAACACCGGCGAGTGCGACCCCTGGCGTTACACCACCGACATGTTCGCCAACGAAAGCCTGCAACTGCTCACCGGTGCGCAGCCGCACTGGTTTCACCCGCGGCTGCGGTTTTTCGCCGGCAGGGAGGACAAGCTTCCCGTCGATCAGCACACGCTTCTTGCGCTGGTGGCGCCGCGCGGGCTGATGCTATACACGGCCTACTCCGAATCCGCCAGCAACCCCTTCGGCTTCGAGCAGGCCTACCGTGCCGCCAGGCGCGTCTATCGATTCCTCGGGCACGAACAGAACATCTGGCTGCATCTGCGCGCCGGCGAGCACCCGACCACCGCCGGCGACATCGAGAACTTCATCGACTTCTTCGACTCCGTGTTCGGGCGCAAGGCGTTCCCCAAGTGGGAAACCTGGATCCACGGTTACACCTTCGAGGACTGGCGGAAGGCGTCCGGCGAGACCTTCGATCCCCTCAGCTACCCCAGCCGCGCTGTCGGCGACTTCTTGAAATCGGTCGATAGCGCCCCTGCCTGGCAGGAGAAGAGGAACGCCGTCCGGCGGAATCTCCTCTGGGCGCTCGGCCAGGAACCGGCGGGCATTCGGTTCCCGGCGCGCCACACGCTGGAGGGTAGCGTGATGACGAGTTCCGGATGGCTGGCCGGTCTCTACAATCGGCCCGTGGCCGCTGCTTCCGGGCAGGCCCGTTTGAGAAACGTGGACATGGGCGTGACCGAACTGGCCTTCGGCGATGACCTGCACGCCAGCCTCTTCTATCCGCTTGGTCCCGACGGACAGCCCAAAGCGGGCAAGTGGCCCGTGGTGATCTGGCTCCATCCTTACACCTATCAGAACGGTTGGTCGGCCGGCTCGCCGTGGTCCTCCACCGGATCCGATTTCGTCCTCGATCACCGGCCCACGTTCCCGTTCCTCACCAAGAGGGGCTACGCCGTGCTCGCCTTCGATCAGATCGGTTTCGGAACGCGCGTGCTCGATGCGCGGAAATTCTACGAGCGCTATCCGAAATGGTCGCTGATGGGCAAGATGGTTGCCGACACGCGCGCCGCGATCGATGCGGTTTCGGCGCTCGACGTCGTCGATCCCGAAAGGATCCACGTGCTCGGCTATGCGCTCGGCGCGAAAGTCGGCCTGCTGGCCGCCGCGCTCGACGACCGTATCAAGGCGCTGGCCGCCGTCTGCGGTGTGGACCCCCTCCGGCTGGACACCGCGGACAGGGGCGTCGAGGGCATCCGCCACTATTCGCACCTCCACGGACTCCTGCCGCGCCTGGGGTTCTTCGTCGGCCACGAGGACCGTGTGCCGCTCGATTACGATGAAGTGCTGGCGCTGGTTGCGCCGAAACCGGCGCT
Source organism: Acidobacteriota bacterium (assembly GCA_038060875.1). Classification (GTDB taxonomy): domain Bacteria; phylum Acidobacteriota; class Terriglobia; order Bryobacterales; family Bryobacteraceae; genus JBBTDS01. The sequence goes on from JBBTDS010000655.1 coordinate 2,927, forward strand.
CGTCATCGCACCGGCGCTGGACCGCTACGCCCGGATTGCCGATGTGCGCCGCGAGATTGAGGCGGCCAGACAGGTCTACCGCCTTCTCGGCCGCGAAAGTTCACTCGAGTTGGAAACGCCGGAGGACTTCAACCGCTTCCCGCGACGGCTACAGGAGCACGTGTTCGACTGGCTCGCCCGGACCGGTACTGTCGCCCATCAGCCGTGACCCATGTTCCCCCAAACCCCCCGCTGTGGTAAGTTCGGTTTCTCTATGCGAACCCACGCCGCTGTACTGATCCTTGTCGTCGCCCTGGGTATTTCCCAGGCCGCCGCGGCGGAACCGGCCCTCCGCGCCGGCGCCGCCCGCGTCGATATCACTCCCGCCGTAAACGCCGCTCTGCCGATGAGCGGCTACTCCTCCCGCACCGAAGGCTTCAAGGCCATCCACGATCCCATCTACGTCCGCGCCGTCGCGCTGGAGGACGGCCCGGTCAAGGCGGCCATCGTGGTCGCCGACGTCATCGGCTTCCCGCACGCCCTCTGGGAGAAGATCACGCGGCGAATCACCGAACAGGCCGGCATCCCCGGCGAGAACATCCTGCTGGCGGGCACCCACAGCCACGCCGCGCCCGACCCCAGGAATCCCGCCTGGGCCGCGAAGCTCGAAGAGAGCGTGCCGGAGGCCGTGCGCCGCGCCCAGGCGAATCTCCAGCCGGCCCGTGTGGGTTTCGGCGCCGGGCGCGCCAACGTCAACATCAACCGGCGCGCGCGCACCGCCGACGGCGGCTGGTGGCTCGGCCTCAACCCCGACGGGACCTCGGACAAGACCGTCGCGGTGGTGAAGTTCGCGAACCCGGCCGGCGAGCCGATCGCCATCTTCAGCAACTACGCCGTGCACGGCACCGTCACCGGGCCGCGGAACTACGAGATCTCGGGCGATCTGCCGGGCGCGGCCGCCCGCTTCGTCGAGAAGCACTACGGCGATCGCGTGGTCGCTCCCTGGACCAGCGGCGCCGCCGGCGACCAGAACGCCATCTACGGGCCCGGCACCGACTTCTCCCAGGTCGAGGTCCTCGGCCAGATTCTCGGCGAGGAAATCGTCCGCGTGGCCGGAGGCATCAAGCCGTCGCGCGACGCCCGCATCCGGGGCGCGCAGAAGGTGGTGAGTTGCCCCGGCCGCCGGCTCGCGCCGGGCTTCAAGCCGCGCGCCACCAAGCACGAGTGGGTGGACGCCGACCCGGTCGAGATCCGCCTATCGCTGCTGCGCATCGGCAATATCGCCCTGGCCGGCGTCTCCGGCGAAGTCCTCACCATGATCGGCCAGCGGCTGAAGAAGGAATCGCGGCTGCCGGCCACCATGATGTTGACCCACTGCAACGGCTCCAGCGGCTACCTGCCCGACGATGCCGCTTACCAGCAGGTCAGCTACGAGATCACCACCGCGCGCGTCAAGCCCGGCTGCGCCGAGAAGGCGATTGCCAGCGGTTTGGTGGACATGATCAGGGCGCGTTAGTGTGCTGTCCCGCCGCTTGCTTACGCGCGAGGCTCGCCACCGTTACTGAGCCGCGACCGCAGGGAGCGGTTGTCAAGCTGTGCCAGGGACAGCGCACGCTGCCAGGCGCGGCCCTGGTGCTTGAGCACCATCACCCCGCCGAGCAGGTCCGCCCGGAACTCTTCGGAGAAGCCCGCCCGCGCTGGACGGCGGCCTTGCCGGCGTTTTCGGCCACCAGCAGGTTGGCGCGGATCAGTTGCGGCTTCATCTCGAAGGCGAGCGCCACCGCCGAGGACGCGATCGTCAAAGGCTTGCTGGAAATGGCCGGCCGGTGAGGATGAACGGCCCCGCGTTTGCACCCCTAATATAGAAGCCGCGCTACTTTCGCAGCTTCTCGAGCCACTTGGCGGCGTTGGCGTTCTTTGGATTCAGCGCCAGCGCCTGCTCGTAGTGCTGGACGGCCAGTTCCTTCTGGCCGTCCCTGGCGTAGGCCTCCGCCAGGCTGTCGCAGGCGTTCGAAGACTTGGGGTAGGCCTCGACGTTCAGCTTGAGAATCTCGATCGCGTCCTGGATCTTTTTTGCCTCGTTCATCAAGGCGTAGCCCAGCGTGTTCAGCTCCCGCTCCCGGAAATCGAATTCCTCCGGCTGCTCCGCTTTGAGCTTGCGGTAGCGCGCGGCGGCGGCCTGGATGCCTTCCCCCTTCATCACCGCGTAGAGGACCTGCGCGATGGACTGCTTCGGCCGTGCCGGCTCCTGGCCATAGAGGACCGCCATGATTCCGTCATTGATCTCGCCAAGGCGGGAGCGGCCCGGTGTGTTGCTCAGCAGCACGATCAGATGCCGCTCTGCGGGTAGCCGGGTCAATACCGTGGTAAAGCCGTTGATGCCGCCGCCGTGCGCGATGCGAGGCACTTTCCGGTCCAGCCCGGGTATCGCCGCCTGGTCGATGGCCCACCCGTATCCGTAGTTGTTCATGCCGGGCTGGAACATCAACGTCTTGGACTTGGGCGACAGCAGCTTGTCGGCGTACAGCGCCTGGTCCCACGCGTAGAGGTCTTCGACCGTCGAGTACAGCGCCCCGGCGGAGTAAGGCAGTGACATGTCCACGTACGCGGCGTTCAGGTAGCCGTCCAGCACAGGGCGGTAGCCGGAGGCCCGATTGGGGAGAATGGTGTCGAAGTCGTCATAGCCCGTGTCTTTCATCCCCAGCGGCGTAAGAATGCGCTCCTGAAGCGCCTTCGCGTAAGGCTGGCCGCTGATCTTCTCGATGAGCACGCCCAGCAGGTGATAACCCGAGTTGTTGTAGGCGAAACGCGAGCCGGGATCGAACTCCAGTTCCTTCTCCCAGTACAGCCTCGCCAGTTCGAGCGGCGTCAGGGGATCGCGGCTGCGCTTGGCGACGAAATCCGGGAAGCCTGTGTAGCTGGGAATGCCCGAGGTATGGTTCAACAACTGGTGAATAGTGACGCGCTCGCCCACCTTCTTCGGGCATTCGAGCAGGTAGTCGCCTATCCTCCCGTCCAGCTTGAGCTTGCCCTGCTCGACCAACTGCAACACCAGCGCCGCGGTGAATTGCTTGGTGATCGAGCCCAGGCGGAACTTCGTGTTCGGGGCGTTGGGGACACCAGACTCGCGGTTGGCCAAGCCGTAACCTTTCTTGAGGACGACCTGCCCACTCTCGGCCACCAGCACCGAGCCGTGGAACTGGTCCAGCCGGTGGTAGGCGCTGATCAGCTCGTCGATCCGCCGCTCGCGCTCGGTTTGAGCCACGACAGGCGGCAGGCCCCACAACAATGTCAACAGGGCGGCGATGGCACGGCGTGTCATTTTGAGTCTCCGATTCGTGTTCATTCTGTCAGCGGCTTGCTCCAGATGATCGGGGCGCACTAGCCGCCCTCGGCGTAAGGCATCCACACCCGCATCGCTGTCGTCTCCCGGTTCGCAAAGGCGTAATAGGGGATCAGCGTCAGCTCGGCCGGGCGGGTGGCGCGCTTCGCGGCGGCCGCCAGAGGCTCGTACAGAGGCTGCTCGGACAGCGCGCGCTGCCAGGCGCGGCCCTGGTGCTTGAGCACCATCACCCCGCCGAGCAGGTCGGCCTGGAACTCTTCGGAGAAGCCCCCTCGCGCATCCAGCAGCGCGTCGAAGATAGAATCGAGACCCCGCTGGTCGATCTGCTCCAGGCAATAGACCAGCGGCCCGCGCTGGACGGCGGCCTTACCGGCATTTTCGGCCACCAGCGGGTTGGCGCGGATCAGTTGCGGCTTCATCTCGAAGGCGAGCGCCACTCGATCACCCGGCTGCCAGCGCCGGCGCACTTCTAGGTAGCTCCCCGGCGTAGCGCTCACCGGCCGTCCGTTCACCTCCGCCCGTGCTGACGCGACCCAGCCCGGGATGCGCAGGAACAACGTGAACTCAGCCGGGCGCGCGGGATCCACCGCCATCTCCACCTTGCCGTCCCACGGGTAACCGGTCCGCTGCGCGAGCTTTAGGCCGGTCCCGTCCGCCAGCTTCCATTCCAGCGTGTTGGCGTGATAGAGATGCACGTAGACGCCCTCGCGGCTCACGCTGTAGAAATACCCGCCCAGTGACGCCAGCACCCGCTCCAGGTTGGGCGGGCAACAGGTGGTGTCGTACCACGGGTTGCGGATCCTGTCTCGCGGATCGCCGGTCAGCTCCAGCGGATTGCGATAGCAGTAAAGCGTCCCGGTGAGCGACATGCCCGAGTTCACGCCATTGTAAAGCGCGCGCTCGATGACGTCGGCGTACTTCGCCTCGCCGGTAGCCGCCAGCAGCCGCCAGTTCCACATCATGTTGCCGATGGCGGCGCAGCTCTCGGTATAGGCCAGGCGGTTCGGCAGCTCGTACGGCTCGCCGAAAGCCTCGCCGGCGCCGCGCGAGCCCACGCCGCCGGTGATGTACATCTTGCGGCGCACCATGTCCTCCCACAGCGCTTCCAGTGTCTTCAGGTACGAAGCGTCGCCCGTCTCCAAATAGTAGTCGGCCGCGCCCGAGCAGGCGTACATGGCGCGGACCGCGTGTCCTTCCAGCCGCGTGCGCGACGTGAACGGCTTGCCGCTGAACATGTAGACGAGCTGTTGCGGTGTCAGCTTCAGCCGCTCGCCGTCGCCGCGCAGCAGATAGCCGGCCAGGTCGAGATGCCGCTGGTCGCGGGTGATCCGGTAAAGCTCCACCAGCGCCAGCTCCAGCTCCGGGTGCCCGGTCAGCAGCGGCTTCTTCTCGGGGCCGAAATCCCGGACCAGGTAGTTGACGAACTTGACGCCACCTTCGAGCAACCGCCGGTTGCCGGTGGCGCGGTAGTAGGCGATCGCCCCTTGCAGCAGGTGGCCGAGGCAATACAGCTCGTGGCCGCGGTGCATCTCCTGGAACCGCAGCCCGGCGCGCTCGTCCACATAGTAAGTGTTGAGGTACCCGCTCGGCTCCTGCGCCGCCAGGATCTCCTCGGTGAGCCGGTCGAAGGTGGCGCGCAGTTCCGGGCGGTCCTCCGACTGGAGCAGGAAGCCGGCCGCCTCCATCCACTTGTAGACATCCGAGTCAGTGTAAAGCGGCCCGCGCCGCGGGGCCTTCTTACCCGTCAGGCGCCGGAAGTTGTCCATCACGCCGTG
>JBBTDS010000655.1:8123-15028 GCA_038060875.1 Acidobacteriota bacterium
CATTGAAACTTTCGATTTGGTGTGCGGCCGACTCGTGTTTACAATTGGGGCTAACCGGCTCGTCCGGCCTGAACATTTCTGGGAGGTTCTGTTATGCGACAGTCCAGGTGTGCCGCGACCGTTGCGTTTCATCTTACGGCCGCCGCGGCTATGGCGCAATCTGGCGCGCCGGCCGGTCCCATCCGGTTCAGCGGCCTGATCGACGCCTATTACAGCTTCAATCTGAATCACCCGGCCTCGCGGACCAATCAGCTTCGCAACTTCGACGTCAAGGCGAACCAGTTCAGCCTCAACATGGCCAAGCTGACCATGGAGCGCGCTCCCGAGCCGGTCGGTTTCCGGGTCGATTTGGGCCTCGGCCGGGCGTTCGAGCTGGTGCACAGCGCTGAAACCGGCCCCGCCATCTTCCGCAACATCGAGCAGGCGTTCCTCAGTTACAAGCCCAGGGAAGCCCGCGGGCTCCAGCTCGACTTCGGCAAGTTCGTCACCGCCGCCGGCGCCGAGGTCATCGAGAGCCACAGCAACTGGAACTACTCGCGCTCGCTGCTGTTCGCCTACGCCATCCCGTACTACCACTTCGGCCTCCGCGCCACCATGCCGCTCAACTCCCACTTCAGCGCCGGGGTGCATCTGGTCAATGGCTGGAACAACGTCGAGGACAACAACAGCGGGAAGACGGTGGGGTTGCTGGGGACAATCAGCAACTCCAAGTTCACCTGGACCCACACGTACCAGGTCGGCCCGGAAAAAACCGACACCAATCGCGGCCTGCGCCACCTCTACGACACCACCCTGCTAGTGACTCCGGCCGCCAAGGCCAGTTTCTACCTCAACTTCGACTACGGCGTGGACAAGGGGATCTACGGCGGGGCCAGCCGCTGGACCGGCGTGGCCGGAGCCGCCCGCGTCGCGCTGAGCCCGTGGTTCGCGCTCGCGCCCCGCCTGGAGTGGTTCAACGACGCGGACGGCTTCACCACCGGCTCGGCGCAGAAGCTAAAAGAGGCCACCCTGACGGCGGAATTCAAGATGAAGGAAGGCGTCTTCAGCCGCCTCGAGTACCGTCGGGATTGGTCCAACCAGCCCTTCTTCGACCGCGGCGCCGGCCCGGCCGAATGCCGCGCCCAGAGCACGCTGCTGGCCGGCTTCGTCGCCTACTTCGGGCCGGAGCGGTAGGCGGAGCCCGCGGCCGCGGCCTCGACCAGCTTCCGTACCGGCTCGACGATCATGATGAGCAGCTCGGCCCGCGGCTGTCCGGCGCGCTCCAGCAACTCGCGCCGCTTCTGAAACCAGGCCTGGGGCGCCTGCTCGCGCCGCTCCAGGTAGTCCACTGCTTCCAGCCCGGCCGCCGCCAGCGCGGCCACATCCTGCGCCAAGGGCACGGTCTCGCGGAGCAGAAAGGAACGCTCGAGCGTGGGCATCAGCCGCGGCGTGGTGTCCCGCCACAAGACGAGCTGGCGCCTGAGATCGGGCCACGCGGCCGGCCCGCGCTCCACCAGCCGCGCGAACTCGCGGGCCGTGTCGCTCTCCGGGCGCGCCGCATCCACCAGCCGGTTCAACGGCGTCTGCTGCGTGTACTTGCGGGCGCGGCCGCGCGCGTAGCCCTTCACCGGTTCGAGAATGTCCGCGAACAGCTTGAGCGGCTCGGTATCGCCGCCACCCGCCAGGCGCTCCAACATCAGCCGGTAGCCGGAGCGGTGTGTCAGGCCTAGCCACTCCAGGCGCCGGCTCACGGCCTCCAGGCGCCGGTACATCGACTCGCGGTCCCGCAGCTTGCGGCGACCACAGCCGCTCCGCCACCGCCGCCGCCCGCGGCCAGGTCCGCGAATCCACCGTCTCCGCGGAGACGTACTCCGCCCACATGCAGGCTTCGCCGCCGAGAATGAGAACCCGCTCATCGGCGCTCAACCCGGCCGCGTCCTTGTCCATCGGGTCCACCAGGTAGTGCGCCCAGGCCGGCTGCATCAGATCCAGGTAGTAGCCGAACGACAACAGCCCCGCGTAGCCCTGCCGCGCCGCCGCCGCCAGCGTCTTCTGCCCGCGCCAGGACTGCACCACGATGTCCTTGGGCAGGTCCGGGTGCAGGATCTCATCCCAGCCGGCCATCTTTTTTCCGTGCCTCTTCAAGATGTCCTGCACGCGCCGGTTGAAAAGCACCTGGAGGTCGTGGTTCGTCTTCATACCGCGCTCGCGCATGAAGGCCTGGATGCGGGGATTCGCGTTCCACTGCTTGCCGTTGACCTCGTCGCCGCCGATGTGCACGTACTCGTCCGGGAACAGCGCCGCGACCTCGCCGAGAACGGCGTCGAGCGCCTGGTACGTCTCGTCGCGCGTCGGATCCATGCAGGGGTCCTTGACGCCCCACGTGCGTTCGATCGCATACGGCCCCGGCCCGCTGGCCAGCTCGGGATGAGCGACGAACCAGCTCGTCGCGTGCCCCGGCATCTCGATCTCCGGCAGCACGCGAATGCCGCGCTCGCCGGCGTGGGCGACGATGCGCCGGATCTGGTCCTGCGTGTAGTACTGCCCGTCGGAGCCCATCTGGTGGAGCTTCGGGAGCCGCTTGCTCTCGAGGCGAAAGCCCTGGTCGTCGGTGAGGTGCCAGTGCATCACGTTAAGCTTCACCGCGGCCATTCCGTCGAGGTTCCGCTCGATCACCTCCACCGGCAGAAAGTGGCGGGCCGAATCGATCACCAGCCCCCGCCAGGGAAAGCGCGGCCGGTCTTCGATGCGCACCGCCGGGGCCGCGAACCCCTCGCCATCCGCTTCCACAAGCTGGAGGAACGTCTCCAAGCCGCGCAGCGCGCCAACCGTGGTGGCCGCGCTTAGCCGCGCCTGCTTCGAATCGACCTCCAGCGTGTACGACTCGTCTTCTCTCACCGATGGGACCGGCTCGCCGGCTCGCTCCGAGCGAATCGCCAGCGTCGCCCGCGCCGGGTCCGCCTCCAGCGCGCTCTGGAGCGGCATGCCCGTCTGCCGGCTCAACCGCTCGATCATTCGCAGCGCGGCCGTGCGCAGCCTCGGTTCCTGATAGCCCGCCAGCGCCGCCCGGAACGTCTGATCGATGCTCAGCCGGCCCTCGGCCCAGGCGACCTTCGCCGGCACGGGCATCAAGTTATGCTCGCGCTCACCCTGGCCCCAGGCGAGCGCGGCCGCAAGACACAGAACGGGCCTCATGCCGCCGCCCCGTAGTCGCGGATCTTCATCGGCTCACCGCCGCGCAGCGCCGACTGGTGGGCCACGATGCCCGGCAGCGTGTAGGCGATCGCCTCCCAGACGTTCACCGCCGGGTGGCGGTCCTCGACGATGGCGCTCACAAACTCGTGCGTGAGGAAGGTGTGCGAGCCGCCGTGGCCGCTCTTCACCCGCAGTGGCTCCGGCAGCCGCTCCATGTAGTCCGGCTGCTGGTAGGCCTCGATCGAAACCGATCCCTGCGGGTAGCCGTCGGCGTCGAGCTCAAGCTGGCCGCCCTTGGTGATGCGCACCACCGTGTTGGGCGAGCGCTCCGGCCGCGCCATGATGTAAGAGATCCGGTCGCCGTAGAAGGCGCCGCGCTCGGCGCCGCCGGCGGCTACGTGCCAGAACACCGCGATGCGGCTCGCATGCCCTTTTGAGGTCTTGAAGAAACCGGTCGTGTTCCAGAACGGGTTCTTGTACTGGTTCGTCTGAAGGATCTCGTGACCGTCGCCCCAGCCGATGGCCTGCACCTCGACCAGCCGCTCGCCGGTCACCGGCACCACCATGCCGGTCGAATGAGTCGGGTAATGCATCGGCGGGAAACCGTGCCGCCACGTCGGAAAGCCGCGGTCGTCGAACATCAGCGGCAGCAGGCCCTCGTGATGGTATTCCGCCTCGCTGTAAAAGATCGTGCCAAACCGCCCCTCGCGCGCCCACTCGCGGCACGTGATGGTCTCCTGCCGGTAGTAGCTGGTCTCGGCCATCATGTATTTCATGCCGGTCTGCTTGACCGTCTCCAGCAGCCGTTCCAGCTCATCGACGCTCATCCCGGCCGGGACCGCGCTGATGACGTGCTTGCCCGCCCGCATGGCCTCGATGGCCATCCAGACGTGCAGCGGCGCCGGCGTGAACACCGCCACCGCGTCCAGTTCCGGGTGCTTGAGCATCTCGCGGTAACTCTTGTAGACGCTGCCGCAGCGGTAGACTTCCGCGAGCCGCTGGAGCCGGTCGGGGCGGATGTCGCAGACGGCCGTCACCTGGCTGTGCGGGTGGAGGTGCCAATGAAAAGAGGTCCCGAAGCCGCCGCCTACCACCCCGACCCGCACTGGCCGGGCCGGAGCCCGCCAGGCGCCGGCCGCGGCGGCCCCCTGAAGAAGTCCTCGACGCGTGAGTTGGTGAGTCATGCTTTCAATTGTGCCTCATGCAACTGCGATGAGAATTCTGCCGGCTCAGCCCCACCAAGTAGATAGAACCACTCAAGATGGCCGACGCGCGATTGGCACGCTTCAGGCGGCTCCTGGCGGCCGCTTCCAGGACGGAGTACTACCGCCCCTGGCTGGAGAAGGCCGGGTTGGACACACCGGGCCACACCGCGGCGCTTCCCTCAATCGAGGAAGCGCTCTCCCGATTGCCCCCTGTGGAACTTGCGTTTTTCCTGGGCAATCAGGCGCGCTTCCGGAACCCCCATGGTCCCTGGACGGCATGGGCCCGGTTCCACTTTCCCAACGGCGAGACCCCGCGCACCGCCGTGTTGATGAACGGTTTCCGGCCCAGCCTGCACGTCCGGGCGCTTCCAAACGGTCTGGGGCGCTTGCTGGCCTGGTCCCAACCCGAAGCACTGGCCGGACCGCTGGAAAAGCTGTGCCTGGTGGCCGCGGCCGTGGAGGCGGGCCAGCTTTCACTGCGCTCCTTGAACCGAGCGGTGATCGTGCTCACCCAGCTCGGCAAGGCTGGCCTCGGCGAGCAGGACCGCGAGATGCTCTGGCAGACCTTCCAGGTTCCCGTCTTCGAGTACTTGTTGGGGTTCGCCAACGAGCTGCTGGCCTGGGAGTGCGACGCCCACCAGGGTCTCCACGTCCTGAGCAGTGAGGCCGTGTTCGAACGCCGCGGGACGCGGCTGCTGTGCACCTCGCTGGTGGATCTCTCCTATCCCGTCTTGCGCCTGGCCACCGGTGTGACCGCCTCCCTCGAGGATGGCGCCTGCGCCTGCGGCGAACCCGGTCCGCGCATGCTATGATGACCTCGCCCGCGGATGTGGCGAAACTGGCAGACGCGCCAGCCTTAGGAGCTGGTGGCCGTAAGGCCGTGGAGGTTCAAGTCCTCTCATCCGCACCACCTTAATTCGGTGACAGGCTACGCTTTACCGAATTTAATCTTCCCCCCCCCCGGCACCGCTTCGTGCACCGGTGCTCCGGGAACATCGCCGCGAACGAGCGCACCAGGTACCGGTTGGCCGCCGCCAGCGTCCTGAATTCGCGCGCCCCCTCCAGTTTGGGGCCCGAAAACCGCGCGATCCATTGGCCCTCGGCGGACTTGGTCGCCGTAAGGCGCACCGGGCCATCCTCTGTCTGATGAACGATGTCGATCGGGAGCGCTCGCCCCACAGCGGAGTTATCGACAGACCACCCGCCCAGGTGTAGCCCACTCCCCGCAAATACCTGATTCCCACCAGCCGCCCCGGTGTTGTATACTTCAGAACTTTGAGCCTGGGCAAACGCCTGAGGTCCCCTTGCAGGTCCGATAGGGCTACCAGGTCTTGGAGGCTAGCGGCCGTTGCCCCCGAGTAATCCAACCGGCCCGCAGAAGCTCTGCCTGGTCCTTATCCTAATAGGCCTCGCCGCCGCGCTGGTGTTCCAGGCCTGGCAGACCGGCGTGTCGGTGGACGGGCCGGCACATCTGCTCTCCTCCCACCTCTACTGGCATGGCGCCGACCGCCTGGGGCCGCGCGACCTGCCGCCGCTGATTAAGATCGCCGGCGGCTGGGTGCCGGCGTTGCTCGGGCTGCCCATCCCTTATGACCACCCCGCCTGGCGCCAGCAGCACGAGTGGACCATCTCCCAGGTGATGATGGAGCGGATGAGGGGATCGCAAATCCAGCGGCTCTTCTTCTATTCCCGCCTCCCGCTCCTGATCTTTCCCTTGCTGACTGCCTGGCTGCTGTGGCGCTGGGGCCGGGAGTTGTTCGGCGGCTGGGTGGCGGTACTGCTGGCGCTGGCTTACGCGCTGGAGCCGACCGCGCTGGCCCACGGCGCCCTCTACAAGAACGACCTGGCCGCAACCTTCGGCTACCTGCTGTTCTGGTACGCGGCCTGGAAGTTCTGGCGCGATCCGCGCCCGCTCCGCGCCGCCGGACTGGGAGCGGCGCTGCTGGTGGCCATCCTGGCCAAGCTCTCGATGCTGTTCCTGGTGGCGGTGGCGCCGGTGCTGGTGCTGCTCCGCTATCTCACCCGGCGTCCCGTGGATCTGCGGCGAGCCTCGCTCGCGCTGGTGCTCATGCTGCTGATTCCTTACCTGGGCGCGCTGGCCGCCTGTCAATTCGAGGCCCGGACGCTGTCCGCAGGCGAAGTCGAGAAGTACGCCCGCGACAACAGCGTGCCGCGTTCCGCCGTCCTCGCCGCTCAGGTCTTTCGCATCGTGCCGGCGCCGCTGCCGATGTGGCAGGGCGCGCTGTCCCTGATATCCGCCGACACCGGCGGCAACGCGGTCTACATGCTCGGGCAGGTCTATCCCCGCGGCCATCCGCTCTACTTCCTGTTCGGGCTGGCCGTCAAGGCGCCCCTCGCCCTGCATATCCTCGGCGCCTGCGGCCTGGCGCTGCTGGCGGTCCGGCTGGGGCGGAGGCATCTCCAGTGGTCCGACACGTTCTGGTTGCTCCCGGGCGCTCTGTACATCGGCCTGGCTTCCCTCTCCACGCTGCAACTGGGCATCCGGCTCATCTTGCCGGCGCTGCC
>JBBTDS010000656.1:0-5458 GCA_038060875.1 Acidobacteriota bacterium
CCATGAGATCACAATTCCTTAACATGCGCAATTACTTATGACGCTGTGTTTAGCTTGCCCGCCTGGTGCGCGGCCACCATCTCCCGCCAGCTCGGATCGTTGGCGCTGTCCACCGGCGCGTAGACCTGCTGCGGCGTGCAGTTGTAGATCAGCTTGTACTTCTGCGTGCGGACCGAGCGCGACAGGTCGAAACCGTTGGCCCTCGTCTTCTCGGTATAGGCGCTGTTGCCGTGCGGCAGGCGCGCGGCAAAGATGTGCCGGCGCGTCTCGAACGGCTCGCCGCGCAGCACCTTCACGAAGCTCTTGCCGGACATCTGCTGCGGCGCCGGCAGCCCCGCGGCTTCGAGCATCGTCGGCGCGATGTCCTCGCCGGAGATCAGCTCGCTCGAGGCCGAGCCCGGCTTGATCCGGCCCGGCCAGCGCACCAGCAGCGGCACGTTGAGCCCGGGATCGTAGAGCGATCCCTTGCCGTGGGGGAAGGCGCAGCCGTTGTCGCCCATGAAAGCGACCATGGTGTTCCCGGCGAGGCCGCGCTGATCGAGAATCTGCATGACCCACTGGAACTCCTCGTCCATGCGGGTGACTTCGTCGTAGTAGCACCGCAGATCGTCGCGGACGCCGGGCAGATCGGGCAGCCACGGCGGCAGCGCGATCTTCGCCGGGTCGTGAGGCTGCGGGATGGCCTGGCGGTCCCAGACATGGTGGGGATCGTTGAAATTGACCCACAGAAAGAATGGCCTGCCCTCGGGCACGCGGCCGAGGAATTCGTTGACCCGCGCCGTTGTCTGCGCGCGTGGCGAGTTGCGGTCGAGGTAATCGACGCGCTTGTCGAAGGTGCGCAGGCCGTGCTTCTCGAAGATCGTTTCCGTCACCGCCCCCGTCTTGCCGGGACCGTCGAGATGGAAATTGCGCCGGCAGATCCCGGTGTAGTAGCCTGCCGCCCGCAGCAGCTCGGGCAGGGTGACGATGTCCGGCGGCAGCGGCGAGGAGAAACGCCCCATGCGCACGGCCACCGGCGAGCGGCCGGTCATGAGGGCCGCGCGCGACGGGACGCATTGCGGCGCGGCCGTGAAGGCGCGGTCGAACCGCATCCCTTCGGCGGCGAATCGGTCGAGGTTCGGCGTGCGAATGCTCCGGTTGCCGTTGGCGCCCAGGAAGAACGCGCTGTGATCGTCCGACAGGACCAGCATGATGTTCGGGCGCGCCTCGGCACGCGCGACCGCCGGTGCGGCCGCCAGCGCGGCGAAGTTTCGTCGAGTAAGCCTGGTGTCCACCCCGCCATTATACGCGCCGAAAACCGGGGACAGACGGAACGTTTCCCACCGGGCCAACCAACATCCGGTCGATGCAATGGGGTTGGGGACAGTTCCGTCTGTTCCCGGTTTGTGGGGTAAGTCTCCTGACTTGCCTGGGCGCCTTTCGGCGCCTTCTGAAGCGTGTAACTTGAGCCGCCTCACCCCCTCAGGCACTCGTCGATCTCTTTCGCGCTGACCGCCCCTTCGCGGATCAGGCGCCAGGCCGGGTCGGTGATGTCGATGGTCGTCGCCCCAGCGCCGGCTGAGGGTGCTGCCGCCGCATCGGGAGACCCAAACCGTGGTAGGGTGTGGGTAGGAAGCCCCGTTTACAGAGGCTCGGCAGAGTATGACCACCTTGGCCGAAATCAAAGCGGTGATCGAGAATCTGCCCGAACAGGAGAGGGCCGAGCTGGCAACCTGGCTCGCCAGCCTGGAACGCCAGGCCTGGGACGCACAAATGGCCGAGGACTTCTCTCCCGGCGGGCGCGGGATGGAACTACTCCAGGAAGTCGATGCGGCCATCGACCGCGAAGATTTCACCCCGCTGAGGTAGAGGCTACCAGATCCTTTGCTATCTCCTCGTTCTGGACGTGCTATCAGGCGCTTCCCAAAGCGGTACAAAAGATCGCCGACAAGCAGTTCGATCTGTTCCTTAGGAACCCATCACATCCCTCGTTAGGCTTCGCCAAGAAGGGCGAGGTGTGGACGGCTGAGGTCGGACGGAGCTACCGTGCCATGGCGCGCCAGCGCGGTGATGACCTTTACTGGTTCTGGATCGGTTCCCACGAGGCGTACAACAAGCTGCTGAAGCGTGTGAAGTGAGCCCCCCTACCCCCGCAGGCACTCCTCGATCTCTTTCGCGCTGACCGCCCCTTCGCGGATCAGTCGCCAGGCGGGGTCGGTGATGTCGATGGTGGTGGCCCCGGGGCCGGGGCAATGGCCGCCGTCGAGCACCAGGTCCACGCGGCCATCCATCATCGCGAATACCTCGATGCCGCGGCGGCTGGTGGGTTTGCCGGAGATGTTGGCCGAGGTGGCGATCAGCGGCTGGCCCAGCGCTTCCAGCAGCGCGTTGGCCACCTTCGAGCGCGACTGGCGCAGCGCCAGCCGCCCGGTGTTGCCGGTCACCTTCAGCGGCACCCGGGCCGAGGCCGGCACGATCATGGTCAGCGGCCCGGGCCAGAAGCGCCGCGCCAGCACGTGAAAGCGCGGCGGCAGCTCCTTGGCCAGCTCCTCGGCCATCATCCTGTCGGTGATCAGCAGCGGCAGCGAGCGGTGCGGCTCGCGGCCCTTGGCCACGAACACCTGCGCCACCGCGCACAGGTTGAACGGGTCGGCCACCAGCGAGTACAGCGCGTCGGTGGGAATCGCGATGACCTTGCCGGCGCGGATGGCCATTGCCGCCCGGGCCACCGCTTCGGGGCTCGGGTTCTCGGCGTCGATCTCGATCAGGTCGGTGGTCATTTCACCTCGGGCCGATCGCCGCGGCCACTTCCAGGGCCATCTGGTAGCGGCCGAACGGAGCGCTCAACTGCACGCCCTGGACCATGGGGCGCACGCGCTCGACCATCTCGCGCGCGATGGCCACGCCCTCCGCTCGCGCCCGCTCGGCGCTGTCGGCGCGCCGCATCCGCTCCATGTCGCCGGCGGGCACCAGCACGCGCAGCTCATTCACCATGAATTCGGCGTTGCGGTAGCTGATCAGCGGCCAGATGCCGGGGATCACCGGCAGCCGGAACCGCTCCACCCGCCGCAGGAACCGCTCCAGCAACGCCAGATCGAACACCGGCTGCGTGACCACGTACTCGGCCCCGGCCTCCACCTTCCACTCGAAGCGCCGCATCTCCTCGTCGAAGTTCAGCGCCCCGGGATTGGCGCCTACGCCGCACAGCAGCGCCGTCTGCGAGCCCATCGGGTTGCCGCCGAGATCGAGGCCGTGGTTCAGGTTGCGGACGATGTTCACCAGGCCGATCGCGTCCACGTCGAAGACGGCGGTGGCCGATGGGTAAGTGCCCATCCGCGGCGGATCGCCGGTGATGCAGATCAGGTTGCGGATGCCGGCCGCGTGCGCGCCCAGCAGCTCGGACTGAATGCCGAGGATATTGCGGTCGCGGCAGCAGAAGTGCAGCACCGCCTCGATGCCCGCCTGCTGCTGGATGAGCTGGCAGGCGACCTGCGCGCTCATGCGCGCGCTGGCCCGCGGGCCGTCGGGGACGTTGATGCAGTCGATGCCTGCGTCCGCGCACAGCCTGGCCCCGGCAATTTCCTTGGAGGCATCGACCCCGCGCGGCGGCAGGATCTCGACGAAGGCCACGAACTGGCCCGCCGCCAGCTTGGCCCCCAGCCGCGACTTCGCCGCCGCCGCGATCGCCGCCATCGCCTGCGCCTTGGCCGCCGGCTCCTCGACGGTGACGCTCAGCTTGGAGTGCGCCGGCGCCAGCGATCGCGTCTCGGACTTGATCAGCCGGATATGCTCGGGCGAGGTGCCGCAGCAGCCGCCGACGATCTTCACCCCGGCCTGCACGAACCGCCGCGCGTACTGGGCCATGTACTCCGGCGAGCACAGGTAGATCTTGCGGCCCTCCACCGTGGCCGGGTGCCCGGCGTTGGGCATCGCGCTCAGCGGCTTCGCGGTGAAGGCCATCATTTTCTCGATGGTCTCCAGCGTCACCTTCGGGCCCACCGAGCAGTTCAGCCCGATCACGTCGGCCGGCCACTCCTCCAGCCGCCGCGTGAAGTCCTCGGTCTCGGCGCCGTCCGGCATGCGGCCGAAATCGTCGATGGTCACCTGCGCGACCACCACCAGCTCGGCGCCGGCCGCCTCGCGAGCGGCGAAGATGGCTTCCCGCAGCTCGTTCAGGGCGGCGAAGGTCTCCAGGATCAGCAGGTCCACCCCGGCCGCGGCCAGCACCGCTATCTGCTCGCGGAAAGCCTGCCGCGCCTCGGCGAACGAGGTCGGGCCGAGCGGCTCGATGCGCACCCCCAGCGGGCCCACCGAGCCGGCCACGAAGGCCACTCCCTCGGCCGCTTCGCGCGCCAGCCGCACGCCGGCCTGGTTGATCGCCGCCGCCTTCTCGGCCAGCCCGTGGGCCGCCAGCCGCAGCGGGTTGGCGCCGAAGGTGTTGGTCTCCAGGATCTCCGCCCCCGCCTTCAGGTACTCGCCGTGGATCTCCTTGACCAGCGCGGGCGAGGAGAGGTTCAGCTCGTCGTAGCAGCGGTTGATGAACACGCCGCGGTTATAGAGCATCGTGCCCATCGCGCCGTCGGCGACCAGCACGCGCCGGCCAAGCTGCTCGCGGAACTCTCCGGCCCTGGAAGCGCTGAGGGGCGTGGGTGTCGTCATGCCAACTTATCGCTGCTGGCAGCCCGGACAGTAGTAAGTGGACCGGCCGCCCTGTGCGATGCGGCGTATCTTGCGCCCGCACACATAGCAGGGATCCCCCTCCCTGCCGTAGACGAACCTGGTGAACGACTCGGCTTCCCGGACCCGGCCCGGGCGGCTGTAAGCGATCGTCGTTGATTGTACCGCATCCCGCAGAATACTAACAATAGCCAGGTGCAATGTTTCCAGCCGCGGCCCGGTCAGCCGGCTCATTCGGACCGAGGGACGGATGCCGGCGTGAAACAGCGCCTCGGCGGCGTAGATGTTGCCCAGTCCGGCCACGCGGCGCTGGTCCATCAGGAACAGCTTGGCCGGCTGGCGCGAGCGGGCCGCCTGTTCGAGGAAGCCGTGCAGCGTGAAGGCCGCCGAAAGCGGCTCCGGCCCCAGGTCCGCCAGCAGCGCCGGCACTTCCCGCGTGGCATGGATGTTCACGACGCCGAGCGCGCGCGGGTCCGCGAAGACCAGCCGCCGGCGGCGCGCCACCTGGAAGACCACCCGATCGAATGGACTGTCTTCGCCGTTTTCCCGGACTTCAAGATCTCCGCTGATACGCAGGTGCACGCGGATGGTGAGCCCGCCCGAAAGATCGATCAGGATGTTCTTGCCCCGGCGGCGGACATCCTTGATCGTGCGCCCCGTCGCCAGCCGGACCAGCCGCGCCGGCCGCTGCGGCTTCACCGCGCTGGCGCGCAATACGCTTACCGAGAGGATCCGGCGGCCCTCGACCGCGGGCCGGACTTGCCGGCAAGTAGCTTCGACCTCGGGCAGCTCGGGCATAGCC
>JBBTDS010000657.1:0-2802 GCA_038060875.1 Acidobacteriota bacterium
TACCCCGCCCTGTGGCGTCCCCAGCTTCTGTCTCAGTTGAGAAACCTTCTCTGGCAGTCTTGGCTCTTTCGCCGTTTCCGGCATCGCCTTTCCCGCGGCTGCCCGAGTCTCCGTAATGGGATTCTCCTCCCAGCGGCGTTTTCCTCCTCTTACAGAAACGTGCTTTCAGTAAGGCCCCTTGGCTCCACGGGCGTTACCCCGCTTCTACGCTACTGGGGGCCTCTCCGACTCCCTGCCGGGCCGCTCCGGAGGTTATGTCTTCCCTCCGCGCGTTGGCCGCTTTCGCCGCCACAGATCAGCCAGGATTGTCCTGGCAACCGACCGTCAGGGAGCGGTCAAGCGCGCCATTTTTTCACAGCCCCGTGAGCAAGCGGCGCTTACGGCGCCCGGTAACTGGCGGTGGTGGTGTCGGTCTCCCAGATCTTCACCCGGGCTACGCGCACCGGCGGCTCGCGCCTGGCGAGTCCCTTGGCGACCTCTTCGTAGAAATACCGCGCCATGTTCTCGGCGGTGGGGTTACACTCGTCGAAGGGCGGCACGTCGTTGAGGAACCGGTGGTCCAGAGGCTCGATCAGCTCGCGCAGCAGGCGCTTGAGCTCGACGAAATCGACCAGCAGCCCGGCCGCGTCCAGCCGCTCCCCCTCCAGCGTCACCTCCACTTTGTAGTTATGGCCGTGCACGTTCTCGCACTTACCGCGATAGCCGCGCAAGGCGTGCCCGGCCGCGAAGGATTCTTCCACCGAGAGTTCAAACATTGAAGAACTTCTCCACGTCCTCGAGCTTCGTGGTGAAACTGTAGTCCGGCAGGCTGGTGAAGAAGACCTGGCCGTAGCGCTGCTTGTTTATCCGATTATCCAACAACACCAGCACGCCGCGGTCCGAGCTGCTGCGGATCAGCCGGCCGAAACCCTGTTTCAGCGCCAGCGCCGCCTGGGGGATCTGGTAGTCGTAGAACGGATCGCCGCCCGCCTGGCGGACAGCGTCGATGCGCGCCTCGACCACCGGGTCGCTCGGCACCGCGAAGGGCAGCTTGTCGATGATCACGCAGCTCAGTTGCTCGCCCGGCACGTCCACTCCCTGCCAGAACGAGGCGGTGGCGAACAGCACGCAGTTAGGGGTGTTGCGGAACTCCTCCAGCAGGGCCGTGCGCGGCGCGGTTCCCTGGAGCAGCACCGGGTAGTCGATCTCAAACTCGACCAGGCCGTGGACCGCCTGCATCTGCTGGTAGCTGGTGAAAAGGACGAAGGCGCGGCCGCGGCTGGCCTTGAGGATGCGCAGCACCTCGCCGGCCGCCATCCGGGGGAACTCCTTGTCACGCGGGTCGGGAAGATGCTGCGGCACGTAAAACAGGGCCTGCCGGCGGTAGTCGAAGTGGCCGGGGACGATCAGCGCCCGGGCCTGTTCCAGTCCCAGCCGTCCCTGGACGTAGTCGAAGTTGCCGCCCACCGCCAGCGTGGCCGAGGTCAGCACGACCGTGTCCACTCTGCCGAACAGCTTCTCGGCCAGCAGGGAGGAGACGTCGATGGGTGTGGCCTGCAAGAAGCAGCCGCGGCCGCGGCGCTCGATCCAGTACACCGAGTTGCGATCGCCGCCTTCCATCCAAAGGCTTAAGGCGTGTGCGAGCTCCACGGCCCTGCCGGCCAGCGGGGTCACCTCCTCGGGGGGATCCTCGATCAGCTCGAAGTGGGCGCCGATGACTTCCAGTCCCCGCAGCACGTCCTGGAAAGCCTCCTCGTGCTTCCTGAGGAAGTCGCCGCGCTCCCGGAACGGGCGGCGGCCCTCGGCGTCGCCGAACAAGGCGAAGAACCGCTGCGTGCGCTCCTCCAGCCGGCCGAGCACGCGGTCCAGGTCCCGCGAGCCGAAGCCCTTGCGGCGCGCCAGCGCGGCGATATCGCGGCGCAGCTCCTGGAACTGGTAGTTGCTGACCGAGAGGCCGAAGAACTGGCCGGCGACCTCCTCGACCTCGTGCGCCTCGTCGAGCACCACCGCCGAGTATTCGGGGATCACGCCGGCCTCCGCCTCCTCCCTGAGGGCCAGGTCGGCGAAGAACAGGAAGTGGTTGACGATGACGATGTCGCTCTCCAGCGCCCGGCGGCGCATCAGCGTGATGAAGCAGCGGTCGAACTGCGGGCACTCCTGGCCGGCGCACAATTCGCGGCGGGCGTCGATCTTGTTCCAGGCGTTGCTGGCCTCGGGCAGCTTCTTGATCTCGGCCCGGTCGCCGGTCTGGGTGGTCTTCTCCCATTCGCGGATGAGCTGGAAATCCGCCACTTCCGCCAGCCCCTCCAGCAGCATCTCCTTGTCGGCGTCGTAGATCTTCTGGCGGCAGGCGTAATTGTTGCGCCCCTTCATGTAGCAGACCTTGAGCGGCCGGCTGAAGTGCTGTTGCAGGAACGGTACGTCCTTGAAGAAGAGCTGCTCCTGAAGATTCTTGGTGTGGGTGGAAATGATGACCCGTTTGCCGGCCAGGATGGAGGGCACCAGGTAGGCCAGCGTCTTGCCGGTGCCGGTGCCGGCCTCGACGATCAGGTGGCGGCGGTCGGCCAGCGCTGCGGCGACCGCCTCGGCCATCTCCAGTTGCCCCGGCCGGAATTCGTAGTTGGGGTGCCACTGCGCGAGCGTGCCCTGGCGCGAGAAGAATTGCCGTACCGTCAGCTCCTTGACGTGGGGAGACATGGCCCAGCTTCAAGTATAGATGGGCGCCGGGCCCAGCAAAGGCTCGCGGTTCGGGACCACCGCATCGAAATACCCTTGTTATCGCGCAAGGCCCGCAGTATAATCGACCGCAAAGGAGGGCGAAGC
>JBBTDS010000658.1:0-7868 GCA_038060875.1 Acidobacteriota bacterium
TCCATGTGCGGAAACTTGTAGCCGAAGTACCACTCGACGCCCGCGCCTCCGCCCATCAGGTTGCCCCACAGCGCCTCGATGCGCGGGATGTCGTGGTCTGGGTCCACCGCATCGGGCAGCACGCCCACGTCGGCGCTGGGCTGCTCGTCGCCGAAAATAGCCCACTTGCGCCCGGCCTTGGCTGTGCGCTCGCGCAGCACTACCGCGTCGCGGTAGTAGTTCTGCATGTTCCCCTGGATCGAAGTGGCCTCGAAGTACGGGTCGCCGAGCAGGCCGTTGTAGAAGTCCGGCGCGCGGTTGCTCTTGGTGTGGACAGTGATGGGGTGCCGGTAAACGTCGAGCGCGCGGATGTATCGGGCGATCTCCTTGCGGTCCTCATCGCCGATGTTGTTTTCCTCGCCCTGGTTCCAGACCACCGCCAGGTGATGCCCGAAGCGCGAGACCAGCTCGCGGTAGTAGAGCTTGCGCACGGGATTCAGCCCCGGGCTGCCGCCCAGCTTGCGGTCGTTCTCCGTCTCCTGGGTGATGACGTGGAGCATGATGCCCAGCCGGTCCATGTGGGAGAACACGATTTCCCACTGGTCGAGCTTGCTCGCGTCGTAGCGGTCACGAACCTCGGGCGAGGTCCACATCCAGACGTCCTTACCGTCGCCGCCGTCGATGTTGTAGGTGAGGAAGTAGACGCTGTTCATGCCCTTGGAGGCGAGGTAGTTGAGGGCGCCGATGATGTTCTTCCCTTTGCCGCCCTTCCACACCGGGTCGCCGGACCGCCAGTCGCGCGCGTGCGGCTCGTAGCGATGCACGAAGGGACGGCCGGTGTCGGACTTGCCCTCGTTGAATGTCGCGTCGGTGTCGAAGGTGCCGTCGAACTCGAAGTAGGCGAGGAAATTCTCCGGGCTGTCGGCGCCGCCCTTGAGGAACCACTCGCCGCTGCCGGCGTGGCGGAAGAAGTGCTCGCCCGCGTATCCGAGCAGGCCCTTGGCGCGGAAGTCGCGGCCCGATTTGTCGCTTCGCGCCACACGAAAGCTCCCGGAGGCGCCGTCGAAAGCGGCCGGCGCGCCAGCCCGCGGATCCAGGCTGATCGCCACATCCGAGCCGATGCGGAAGGACGCGACGAACTTCCATTCCCCTGTTTCGTCGGGTGTGAAGTGGACGCGCCACTTGTCGCCGGCCTTCGCCGACGTCTCGGCCGCGTTGCCGTCGGCGGCGAAGTAGCCGGGCACGACGTACCGCTTCCCGCTCGCATTAGTGAAGGTGACGTTCAGGCGGTAGTCGCGGCACGGGTTCGGCGTGGCGTCCTCGCCGGCGGGCGGCCCGTCGAAGGTGATCGTCACCCGGTGCCAGAGCTTGCGCTCGCCGGTGACGGTGACCCCTGCATTGGCTCCGGCTGCGAGCAGCGCGGTGATGGTCAACAACGTACGCATAACTCAGCGATTGTACACCCGCGGCCAAGTGAAACATTCTGGCCCTCGCTTGTCACTTGCCTTCCGTTCCCGCCGGGAGGTACCCTCGTCTGAACGCCATGCCGCCGAAGTCGATCCTTGTCGTAGACGATGAGCGCCGCAGCAGATCTCTGCTGAAGTCGGCGCTCCGGGAGCGGGGCTATCGGGTTTTAGGCGCGGCGAGCGGCCTGGAAGCGCTGGCCGTCTGCGCCTGCCGCCCGATCGATCTGTTGCTCGCCAAGCCGGAGATGCCCGGCATCGACGGGCGGCAACTGGCCGAAGCCCTGGCTCGTCCTTTCCCGGGCCTGCCGGTGTTGTACTTCCGGCAGCCTGATGCCGCAACGCTCATCCGGGACGTAGAGGAGGCCCTGGCGGCCCCGCCGCCGAAGAAAGAACCCGGCTCGGCAGTCGGACCCCCCGCGGCAGCTCGTGCCAGGGGTCAAACCGCCAACGGGTAATTGCCGTACCGGAAGGCGGCCTGGCGCATGGAGTTGAAGTTCTCCAGCGGCACGTAGGCGGTTACCGAATTGCTGGAGCCCACGCAGTAGCCGCCCCCCGGCCCCACGGTGCGAATGCGCTCCTTCACTTCGGCCTCGACCTCGGCCGGCGTGCCGCGGGTGAGCGTGTAGCCGAGGTCGATGTTGCCGATCAGGCAGGCGCGGCCGCCGACCTTGACCTTCAACTCGGCGATGTCCATCGCCTTGGGTTCGATCGGGTGGAGGGCGTCGAAGCCGCAACCCAGTATATCCTCCAGCACGGTGTCGAGCCGGCCGTCGGAGTGGAAGATGTTGGGCAGGCCGCGCTCGCGCACCATCGTGCAGTTCCACCGGTACCACGGGAAGACGAACTGCCGGAAGTGCGACGGCCCCACGATCAGCCCGGTGGAGTGGGCCAGATCGTCGGGGTGGGTGACCGCGCCGACCACGTCGAACTCCAGGACCCGCAGCAACACGCGGCTCTGGATGGCCCAGACCCGGTCGTACATGCGGCGGATCAGCTCGGGCTGCTCATACAATGCCAGACAGAAGGTCTCCATCCCCATCAGCGTCCACACGGAGGTGAAGACCCAGCCCATGTAAGCGATCGCCTTCATGCCCGGCGGCAGGTACTGCTTCACTTCGGCGAAAGCGGACAGGTCCATCCGGTCGGGGTCAGGCCAGGGGAAGCGCTCGAACTCCTCCAGGCTGGTGATGACTCCCCTGCCCTCTTCGGCCCAGGTGATGGTGCGCTCCTCGGTCGAATACAGGCTGAAGGCGGTCCGGCCCTGCCGCTGCCGCGGGACCTGGACGCTTTTCTCGGACACCGATAGGCCGGGGCGGATGACGCTGCGGACCCCAGCCTGGAGCGGGACAAAGTCGTAGCCGGCCCGGACCCAGAATTCGACCTCGTCCTGGAGAGTACGGATGGGGCGCCCCAGGAAGGCGCCCTTGACATCGCGGTCCACGCTGAATTCGACGATGGGAACGTAGTCGGGTTCCCGCTGGCGCAGCAAGGCCCGCCGCAGGTTCTCGAAGTTGGGTTTTCGGGTCTGCTCCATGGTGTGGTAGGCATTCTTTCACATCGGCAGTGCCGCATGAAAGGCCAGCGCGTAGCCGCCGCCTATGAGGTAGTCAACGTTCCGCGCGTTCAACGAGGCGCAAAGATCCTCGAAGTCCTTCTGAATCTCCATGAGAACGGGCTTCTTCCAGGCGCTCGATGCACTCGCGGCGGAGTCGTTCGACCTCGGCAATCCGTTCAGCGGGCGGGCGGCTCAGCCAGAAGGCGAGTGAGCGGTTGGCGGCGTTCATCTCTTCGAAGGTGGTCAGCCGCACGGCCGGATCCATGACGTCACGATAGCATGGCGGGCATCGGATGTCTTCCGATAACAGGCGCTCGGCGCCCTATTCGGGGCAGACATAGACTTTGCGACCGGAAACTCACGCCCTCGCTGCGCCGCCGCAGGCGCTCACGTGCTTCGCTCCGGCCAGGGCCATCAGGCATCGGCGGCCGCCGGCGCCAAGCTCCGACCGGCTCTGGCAGCGTATCGAACTCGGCAATACTACCTGATCAGCTTCAGCCGCTTGAGATCGTGTTCGGTCCAGCGGGCTTGGATCTCGATCATCGCCTTCAGCGTCTTGATCTCGAACGTCTCGCCAGGCCGGTGAAATGAGACGGTGACGCGGCGGCCATCGGGATGCAGGTAGTGCTGATGCGCACCCGCCTGCCGGTCCAGAGCAAACCCGTCCCTCATCAAGGCCGAAATCAGCTCTCGCGCCGTCAGGCCACGCAGGTGCGAGTAGTTGATCGCCATCCCTCAGACGATGACGGCTACCTCAGGCTGCAGGGACAGCCGAACCTCATCGGACGGTTCTGTCGGCAGGGGCTCTCCGTGCTCGACGAGACTCTCGACCACCATCTTGACCACTTCGTCGATGTTCTTCAGGGCCTCTTCTTTGGTATACCCCCAGGTGGCGGCTCCTCGCCGGACAAGTGCGGGGCAATAGGCATGCCAGCGTTCGCCATCTGGCTCCACGACGACCTTGAAAGTGTAGGTCCTCATCGGCTCCGCCTCATCCCAGTGTCCCACAACCGGGCCGGCGCCAGCGAGCCGCCGGGCGTGTTACACTTCTGGCGGATTATGCCTTCGTTGAGGGACCCATCGATGAGAAAGCTGACGTTTCTTCTCGGCCTCTCGGTGCTCGCCTGCGCCAGTGCACCCGCCCAGGAATTCCGGGCTTTGATTTCCGGCCGGACAGTTGACCCTTCCGGCGCCGCCATCGCCGGCGCCGACATCTCGGCGGTCAACGTGGATACGAACATCCGGTCCGCCACCAGGTCCGGCCTGGACGGCAACTTCGCGCTGCCCCAGTTGCGGGCGGGGACTTACGCGCTTACGGCCGAGGCCACAGGCTTCCGGAAGTATACGCGCCAAGGTTTGGTGGTGGCCGTCGGCGATAAGGCCAACATCGAGATCCGCATGGAGGTCGGCGGCCTGGAGCAGTCCATCACCGTGACCGCCGAGCTGACCGGCGTGGAGAGCAACCAGTCGGTGATGGGGCAGCTCATGGACAACAAGAAGATCTCCGAGCTGCCGCTGAACGGCCGCCAGGCTTTCATGCTGGTGCAGCTCTCGGCCGGGGTGGTCTTCACCCAGCAGGCTTTCGGGGCCGACGCCTTCACCGGCACCCGCGCCTGGGACACCAACGGTGCGCTCACCATCCACGGCAGCCGGGCCAGCACCAACGCCTTCCTCCTGGATGGCGCCCCGCTGGGCATGAACGGGCAGTGGGACTACGCACCGTTGATCGACTCGGTCGAGGAGTTCAAGGTGTCCACCCCGGCCAATGACGCCTCCCAGGGGCTCACCGGAGGCGGCGTCATCAACATGACCATGAAATCGGGTACCAACCGGCGGCACTACCTGCTCAGCCACTTCATCCGCAACCATATCTTTGACGCCGTGCCCACCCAGCAGAACCGCGCCGCCGCCGCGCGGCCCGACCTGGCCGCGAAGCAGCACCAGTGGAACAACGTCAGCTTCGTGGTCGACGGTCCCATCGTCCGCAACAAGTTCTTTTACTCCGGCAGCTATGAGGGCTTCTGGGAACGCGTGCCGTTCCCAACCACCCAGACGGTCCCCACCGTTCCGCAGCGTTCCGGCGATTTCTCGCAAACCTTCAACTCGGCCGGCCAGTTGATGGTGGTCCACGACCCGCTGTCCACCCGCCAGTCCGGCAGCAGCTTCGTGCGCGATCCCTTCCCCGGCAACCGCCTCCCCCAGGAACGCATCGTTGCCGTCTCCCGCAACCTGCTGAAATTCGTTCCGCCGCCGAACATCGTGACCAACCCGCTGACCAACACCAACAACTTCGGCGCCGCGCCCAACGTCGGCAAGTATGCCTACAACTCCTGGTACATGAAGTTCGACTACGTGTGGAACGACTTCCACCGCACCTTCTTCAGCGAGACACAGAACTACGGGTCGGAGTACAACAGCTACAACGGGCTGCCCTTCGGCAACCCCGCCCGGACCGGCGACGATCCGCTGCGCCGCGATCACTACGCAGCCACGCTCGATCACGTCTACACCGTAACGCCCCGGACCGTGCTGAACGCCCGCCTGGCCTGGGACCGTTACATCTCTTATAGCCGGCGCAGTTCCATCGACGACTTCGATGGCTCGGCCCTCGGTTTCAAGGGACGCACCGGATCGTTCCCTGTCCCGCGAATCCCCGCGCTCTCGTTCAGCGACTATCTGTCGCTGGTGAACTCCGGGAACAGCTTCCCGCCGAATGAGGTCTATTCGATGGTGGCGGACGTCTCCCGCATCCAGGGCCGCCACTTTCTCAAGTTCGGGACCCGCATCGGCCAGAACCGCTTCAGCCGGAACAGCACCGGCGCCTGGTACGGCACGTTCAGTTTCAACAGGGGCTTCACCCAGCGCGACCCGCAGCGCAGTGATGCCACCTCGGGCAGCGACCTGGCGAATTTCCTGCTGGGCTTCCCGGCGAGCGGCGGCACGGACGTCAACCCGCAATCCACCTACGAGAACAAGTTCATCGGCCTCTACATCCAGGACGACATCAAGCTCACTTCGAAGCTGACAGTCAACCTGGGCTTCCGCTGGGACCTGCAGACCCCGGCCACCGAGCGCTTCAACCGCATCATTTACACCTTCGACCCCACGGTCACCTACCCGCTGGGCAAGGCTCAGGCCAAGGGCGGGTTCGTCTTTGCCGACCCGCAGCACCGCCGGCCCTGGGACGCCAAGTGGAAAGACTTCCAGCCCCGCTTTGGAGTCGCTTACCAGTTGACTAAGAAGATGGTATGGCGTTCCGGCTACGGCCTGAGCTTCCTGCCGCTGAACGGCAGCGGTGGCAACGGGGGCGTGCAGCAGAACGGCTACTCTCGCAACACCCCGTTTGTGGCCACCATCGGCGGCGGGTTGAACTCGTACATCCCGGGTCTGCCGGGAACCGGCACCTTCGAGATTCCTTTCCCGGAAGGCATCCTCCCACCCTTCGGCCCCGGCCTCGGACCCAGGACCCAGGTCGGCCAGAGCGTCAGCTTCCAGAACCGGGACTATGTGATCCCGCGCGTTCACCAGTTCTATGTGGGCTTCGAATACGACTTGCCGCTGAAAATCCTGGCCGAGGTTTCCTACGTCGCGAGCCGCACGCGCCGCTTCCCGGTGGGGCGGGCGCTCAATGCCATCTCCCTGGAGGAGCGGCTGAAAGGATTCGCCGACCCCAACTACCTGAACGCCGCGGTTCCCAATCCTTTCGCGGGCGCGCCGGAGCTGGTGGGGACCGGCCTGTCGGCGGCGACCATCACCCGCACTCAGTCACTGCGCGCCTATCCGCAATTCACCGGCGTGACCAGGAACGGAAACTCGATCGGCATGACTTCCTATAACGGGTTGGAGATGCGCATCAACAAGCGGCTCAGCGGGGGCGTAACGGTGATCGGCGCCTACACGTTCTCGAAGACCATCGAGGCGACCGGCTATCTGGAAGACCAGTACACCACCCTCGAACACGTGCTGGCCTCGTTCGACCGCACTCACCACCTGACCGTGTCCAGCCTGGTCATGTTCCCCTTCGGGCGCGGCAAGCGCTTCGGCTCCGGCTGGAGCAAGACGCTGGACGCGGTGCTGGGCAACTGGCAGTACAACCTGATCGTCGAGCACATGAACGGCACGCCCACCAGCATGCCCGGCGCGCGGCCGGCGCGGGATCCACGGATGCCGGAGGGCCAGCAGCGGTTCGACCGGTGGTTCAACACGTGCACCCTGCTGACCAATGGCTCGCGCTCCAAGTGCGCCTCCCCGGATGAGCCCATCGTCTGGGTGCAGCTCAGGCCCAACGAGCTCCGCGACTACTCCACGCGCTTCCCGAACCTGCGCAACCACTGGCGGCCCCAGATCAATTCCTCGCTGTTCAAGTTCTTCCCCATCCGCGAGCGCTGCACCCTGGAGTTTCGCGCCGAAGTTTTCAACGCGTTCAACAGCCCCATCTACAAGGGCCCCAACACCAGCCTGACCAGCTCCAACTTCGGGGTGGTGCTCCTGGACCAGCAGAACTTCCCCCGCAACATGCAATTCGCCTGGCGGCTGCGGTTCTGATATGGCTGGGTCATAAGAAGCACCCGGCCGCCTCACTCGGGGGCCTGGCGCCGGAGGCGTGGGTCGAACCCACAGGGACCGTGAGGAGCGCGGGATTTTGAGTCCCGCGCGTTTGCCAGTTCCGCCACTCCGGCCAACTCGCTACCGGCGAGGGCTTCAGCGGTATACCTCACGGCGATGGCCGATCGAATAGACCGTGACACGTTTTCGCCGATCATCGACCTCGTAGAGAACCCTGTAATCGCCAACCCGGATCCAGTACGCCTCGACCCCGTGCAGTTTCTTGCTTCCGCGGGGGCGCGGTACCCGCGACAGACTGGCCA
>JBBTDS010000659.1:0-3927 GCA_038060875.1 Acidobacteriota bacterium
GGCTGAAGCCGATCCAGCCTTGAGGTCATCGTTTTCACGCCGGATTCAGGTGGTACGTGAAAGTGGACCATGTTTGGAACGAGGATCACCGGACGTTCGCCAGCGGATCGCGGCACTGGGGCTGGGAAAGGCGTGTAGGTAATGGTATTCCCCAGGGCAACCCGGCCACGAGCGGCAACGATCCGTACATGCGGGACAACGCGGCCGCCACGCTCGATCACGTCTATACGATCAATCCGGTCACGGTGCTGAACGTGCGGCTGGGCTATAACCGCTGGTGGGAATCCAGCCGCCGGGATTCGAGGGACAACTTCGACGGCACGACGCTGGGTTTCGCAGGCAGAGTGGGCTCGGCGCCGGTGACGCGGTTTCCGGTTCTGAGCTTCACTGACTACGCCAGCCTGGGGTCGACCTCCTCGAGCTCCAGAGCGTTGGAGGTGTATACTGCGGTGGCGGATGTTTCCAGAACACAGAACCGGCACTTTCTGAAATTCGGCGCGCGGCTCGGGCAGGGCCGTAACAACAGCAACTTCCCCGGCCAAGATTATGGGCAATTCGCTTTCACCAAAGCCTTCACGCAGCGGGATCCGCAGCGGGCCGACGCCGCTTCCGGCCAGGCGATTGCCTCTTTTTTGCTCGGCTATCCAGCAAGCGGATTCACGGATGTGAATCCGCAAGCGAGCTACGAGACCAGGTCCTTGGGGTTGTACGCGCAGGATGATATCACGGTCACGTCGCGGCTTACCGTGAACCTGGGCTTCCGGTGGGACATCCAGACGGCGCCCAATGAGCGGTTTAACCGGGTCATCCGTGGTTTTGATCCGAGCGTTGCATACGCCCTGGGCAACGCACAGGCTCGCGGTGGCCTCCTGTTTGCCGACGAAAAGAACCGGCGAGTGGCCTCCACGAGTTTTCGCGATCTCCAGCCGCGCACTGGCGTGGCCTGGCAGATCAGCAAGCAGATGGTGCTGCGGGCCGGCTACGGTCTCACCTACGTGTCGGTGAATGCCTGGGACGGAGGCTACATAGGCGCGCTGCAGAACGGCTGGGCGCTCGCCACGCCATTTGTGGACACGACCGGCGCCGGCGCCGACCTCTTCACACCCGGACTTCCCGGCACCGGGACTTTTGCGAATCCATTCCCGGCCGGAATCCTTCAGCCGCTTGGTTCCGCGCTCGGACCCAAAACACATGCGGGGCTGTCCGTCACGTACCGTGACCCTGCTTACGCGGCCCCGCGGGTGCACCAGTTCAACTTCGGTTTCAATTATGAGCTGCCCTGGCGTGTTCTGGTGGAGGCTTCCTACGTGGGGAGCCGCACGCAGCGCTGGTCCGTGTCGAAGACACTGAACGCCATCTCCCTGGAGGAGCGACTGAAAGGCGTGGCCAATCCGGCCTACTTGACCGCAGCCGTACCGAATCCTTTCGCGGGAGCGCCGCAACTGGCGGGCACCGGCCTGAGCGCAGCGACCATTTCACGTTCCCAGTCCCTTACGCCCTTCCCGCAGTTCACCGCGCTGACGAGGACCCACAATCCGATCGGGAACACTTCGTACAACAGCTTGCAGCTACGGGCCAACAAACGCCTGAGCCACGACCTGTCGTTCATGGCGACCTACACGCTAGCGAAGGACCTCGAAGCGATCACCTACGGCGAACCGCAGTACACCTGGCTTGAGCGCAGGATGACGGCCCATGACCGCACCCATCGGCTGACCTCTTACGCGCTCTACGGCCTTCCCATAGGCAGGGGCAAGGCGGTTGGCACCAATTGGGGACCGGTGCTCGACAGGCTGCTCGGCCACTGGCAATACAACGTGACGCTCGAGGCCATGTCCGGCACGCCCACCCCCATGCCGGATGCCACACCTGCGGGCGATCCGCGGCTGCCGAAAGAACAACAGTCTTTTGGTCGCTGGTTCAACACTTGCACCCTGCTGACCACTGGGGCGCGAATCAACTGCGCCTCCCCCGACGAGCCAGTAGCCTGGCTCCAGCTCAAGCCCAACGAGCTGCGGACGTTCTCAAGCCGGTTCCCGAATCTGCGGGATCACTGGCGTCCGGCGATTAACATGTCGCTCTTCAAAAGCGTTCCAATCCAGGAGAAAGTGCGCCTGGATCTACGGGCGGAGGCGTTCAATGCGTTCAACAGCCCGATTTACGCCGGCCCCGTCACTGGGATCACCGCCGCGAACTTCGGGACAGTGGTGCGGGACCAGACTAATTTCCCGCGGAGTATGCAGTTTGCTTTGCGGCTGCTCTTCTGATGCCATGCGCCTCGGTGGACATTGCAGCCGGACTGTGGTGACTCGGGGATCCAGGAGGTTCTTATGAGTTCCGCATCTAGGCGCAGTTTCCTCCGCCAGTCCGCTTCCGTGAGCGCCGCCGCCGGAGGCGCCATGGCGGCGCCGCAAACCGCGGCTTCGCGCGGCAGGATCGCAGGCGCCGGCGAGCGCCTGCGCGTGGCTCTTATCGGCTGCGGTAGCATGGGGCGCGGGGACCTGCGCGACATGCTCAGGATCAAGGACACGGAGTGCGTCGCCCTCTGCGACGTGGACGACGCGCAAACCGCGCAGGCTGTCAAACTGGTCCAGTCCATGGGCGGCCAGGAGCCGGGTCTGCTCACCAGGGATTTCCAGCGCGTCGTGGAGGTGAAAGATCTTGACGCGGTCATCGTGGCCACGCCGGACCACTGGCATCCACTACCCACCGTCATGGCCTGTCAGGCCGGCAAGGACGTGTATGTGGAGAAGCCGCTTTCGGTCAGCATCGCCGAAGGCCGGGCCATGGTCAACGCCGCGCGGAAGTACAACCGCATCGTGCAGATGGGGACGCAGCAGCGCAGCGCCACCCATTACCGCGAGGCGGTGGAGTACGTGAAGAGCGGCAAGCTCGGCAAGATCCGCTTGGTGCGTACCTGGGCCTACCTGGACTGGGTGGGAGAGACTCCCGTGGTGCCCAACAGCGACCCGCCCGTGGGTGTGGACTACGACATGTGGCTGGGCCCCGCGCCCAAGCGGCCCTTCAACAAGAACCGCTTCCACTTCTCCTTCCGCTGGTATTGGGACTACTGCGGCGGCCTCATGACCGATTGGGGCGCACACATGATCGACATCGCCAACTGGGCCATGGGCATCAAGGCCCCCACTTCCGCTCTCTCCGTAGGCGGAAAATTCGGCTACCCCAATGACGCGATGGAGACGCCCGACACGCAGCAGGTGATGTGGGAGTTCCCCGGCTTCAGCATGATCTGGGAGCACGCTCTGGGCGTCGGACGCGGGCCGGAGGCGCGCGAGCACGGTGTCGCCTTCCACGGCAACGACGGCGTGCTGGTGATCGACCGTGCCGGCTGGGAGGTGTACCCGGAGACCGATAAGATCCGGAAACGGTTCCGCGAGTTCAGGTCCGCCGGCCTGCCCCGCCAGAGCGCCGGCAACGAGACCTACCACCTGCTTCACGTCCAGAACTTCGTGGACTGTGTGCGCAGCCGCCAGTTACCGCGCTCCGATGTCGAGATCGGGCACAACTCTATGATCGCGTGCCATCTCGGCAACATTGCCCACCGTCTGGGCCGCCGCGTAAAGTGGGACGTCGTAAACGAGCGCATGATCGACGACCCCGAAGCCCAGCAGTACGTCTCCCGGGACTATCGCCTGCCCTGGAAGCTGCCGGCCTTGTAGGCGGCGCGGAAGCGCACCGCCATCAGGTGCCGGGCGCCTGCCACTGGATGCGCACGCTGAGGGGGGGCCCAATATTTCCTACCGCCTGGGCAGGAAGCTGGTCTTCGATCCCGCGAAAGAGACGTTCGTGGGCGACCCGGAAGCGGACAAACTCCTGACCCGCACGTACCGCGAACCCTACGTGCTTCCCGATTTAGGGATATAGACCGGCGCGGTGATGGTGGCCCCGTGGTTGTTGGAATGCCCG
>JBBTDS010000660.1:0-9135 GCA_038060875.1 Acidobacteriota bacterium
ATGGAGAACGCCCATTCTACACGTACTCACTTTGCGGCGAAGCCGCGCTGTGCAAAGACACCAAGTACTACCTGGAGGACGGCAGCGCCGCCACCGAGAACATACTGCTGGCCGCCCACGCCCGCGGGCTGGGCGCCTGCTGGGTGGCCGGCGACAAGAAGCCGTACGCTCCGCGGATCCTCGCGCTGGTCGGCGCGCCCGCGGGCTACAAGCTGATCAGCCTCGTGCCGGTCGGCCACCCGGCCGAGCAGCCGGCCAAAGACAAGCGCCCGCTGTCAGAAATGCTGCACTGGGAGCGGTTTTAACCCGTACACCTGCCTGGGCACGAGATGCTCGGGGAACCTGTCGCGCAGCGCCTTGCGCACCGCGTAACAGCAATGGCACTCATCGACGTAGTCGTCGCTCAGCGCGACGCCGTATTCTCTTGCCAGTTGCAGCGGCCCGCCCGCCACCAGCGGTCCGCAGATCGGATGCGCGCGGGCGTTGTACTCGCGGACCAGCCTGGCCAGCGGCGCCGTCCACATGTTGCCCATGCTCACACCCTGGCAGATGTGCGCGTTGCCGTGGCAATCGACGTGCATGCGTTCCGGCTGCTCCAGTTCTTCGTGCGGGCAGGTGGTGAAACTCGAGCAGGGCCGTCTCGGCAGATCGCCGGTGAGCTTCTCCGCCGCGCGGCCGCGGAAGTAGACGTCGTCGCCGATACAGATCGTCCCGCACGGCACGCCAAGTTTCCTTGCCGCCTCTAAGGCCAGCTTGGGCGGGCTGCCGGCTTCCGTGCTCTCGTGGAACGCGTCATCACTGATGCTGAGGTCAGCCAGTTTGAGGGCCCGCAGCGGTTTGAGCCAGAGCGCGGCGTCGTCCACCGAGGTCGCCCAGTAGGCATTGGTCACGATGCCGGCTCCAAGGCCGGACTGGCGGGCCAGCCGAAGGCCCTCGATCAGCAGCGGGTAGTACAGGAACGCTTCGCCGCCCTCGAAGTAAACCATCTCGACGGAAGGGATTCTCTTGATCTGCTTGAAGACGGCGCGAAGCTGCTCCAGCGTGAACGTGCCTTCCGCCTGCGGGCCGCAGTGCAAAAAGCAGTGGTCGCACTCGTAGATACAGGTGTAGGTGAGGAGGAAGTGAATCCCCGTGAGCACCGCGCCGGCTACACCTTCTCCGGCACCACGAAGGGCTTGCGGTAGTTGCGGGTGAGCATGCGGTTGGCCTCGTCGTCGCCGTTGCACTTCAGCGTGTTCGGGTCGAAGTTGATGGTGCGGCCCAGCCGGTAAGAGATGTTGGCCAGGTGCACCAGCACGGTGGAGATGGCGCCTTCCTCGACCTCGGCGTTGAGGTCCTCTCGCTTGCGGCTGCGGACGCAGTCGATGAAGTTGGCCCAGTTGTTGCCGCCCTTGGAGTTGCTCGGACCGGGCTCCTGCTTCCGGCCGAGGAACGTCTTGTAGCCGCCGTGCATGCTGAGGTAGCCCTTGGAGCCGTAGAACATGTCGCCGACGGTGTTGTCGCCCGGCTTGCCGAGATCGCCCTCGGTGTTCGACATCCAGTGGCGCACCTCGAAGACCAGGAACTTCTTCTTGCCGCTCTCGTTGAACTCGAAGGTGGAGACCTGGGTGTTGGGCGTCTCCTGGTCGTCGTCGAACATGAAGTGGCCGCCCATCGAGCTGACCTTGACGGGGTACCTGACGCCGAGGCCCCAGCGGGCGGCGTCCATCTGGTGGATGCCCTGGTTGCCGATGTCGCCGTTGCCGTACTCCCAGAACCAGTGCCAGTTGTAGTGGAAGCGGTTGCGGGTGAAGGGCCGCGAGGGCGCCGGCCCGAGCCAGAGGTCGTAGTGGACGCCGGCCGGTACCGGCTCGACCGGGGTGCGCTTGATGGTGTCGCGCCACTTGAAGCACAGGCCGCGGGCCATATAGACGTCGCCGATCAGGCCGTCGCGCAGGTGCTGGACCGCTTCGCGCCCGGCGGCGCTGGAGCGGCCGTTGGTGCCGTGCTGCACGATGCGGTTGTACTTGCGGGCGGCCGCGACAATCTGCTTGGCCTCAAAGACGTTATAGGTGCAGGGCTTCTCCACGTAGACGTCCTTGCCCGCCTGACAGGCCCAGATGGTCTGGAGGGTGTGGTGGAAGTTGGGAGTCGCGAGCGACACGGCGTCGATCGACTTGTCCTCGAGCAGTTTGCGGAAATCGGTGAACGCCGCCGGGCGCTTCTTGCCCATCTTCTCGACCTCGTTGAGACGGGCTTCGAGCACGCTCTCGTCGATGTCGCACAGGGCGGCGATCTCGACGTTGGGCATGGCGGCGTAGGAGCGGATGTGGGAGCGGCCCTGGCCGCGGATACCTACGCAGGCCACCCGCACGGTGTCATTGGGGCTGGCCAGCGTGGTGGCGGCAGCCGCCGAACTCATCAGGAAGTAGCGTCGGTCCATGCCTGCATCATAACCGGAATTTCGGTGACAGGCTACGCTTTCACCAATTTATTCGCCCGCGCCGCGCGGCTACCCGCCGCGGCTGGGCGCTGCGCGCACCGGCGGCGCGTCACTGGACCCCCCTACGCCGCACCACGCCGCCCCGCGGTAACATTGGGACTGGTGGACAAATCCATCAGGAAAATCCGAACCTTCCAGGAAGCGGAGCAAGCGGACCGCGAGGGCTATCGGCGGATGTCGCCAGCCGAGCGGCTGGAGATTCTGTTACACCTTTTGGCGCACCCGTGGAAGCAGCGCAATGCCCCTTCAGAAGGTCTTCAGAGAGTTCATAGAATCTCTCAACTCAAACGGGGTTGAGTATCTCATCGTAGGGGCCTTTGCTGCACGGCATCCCCGTCCATTTCATCAGCCGCGAGCACTTCATCCGGAACAAGCGCGCGTGCGGCAGGCCGGAGGACTTGGCCGATCTCTCCCGACTCGAGGGACCGTGAGCGAATTGCCGAGTCTGGCGTACAGGCCAGCGTGCGCTCGCCTCTACCGGGCGCAGGCGCCGGCTGGGGCCGTGCGCGTAATCCGCACTCCAGGTCCGGGGGCGTCCTGAGCGTTGGTTTGACTCAGAAAATGGACTGAACTGAATTGTGATGACCGTCAGCGTTCATCAGGCAAAAACTCAGCTCTCAAAACTTCTCGACCTCGTGGAGGAGGGTGAAGAGATCGTTATTGTTCGCCACGGCCGCCCGGTCGCCCAACTGGTCCCCGCTCACACCATGGGAAAACCGCAGTTCGGGGCCATGCGCGGCGAACTCGCCTGGAAGGAGGGCTGGGAACGCCCGCTTTCGCCTGAAGAAGCCGAAGCGTTCTGGGAAGGCCGGTGGTAGACGAACCATACCTGCTCGACACCAGCGCACTCATCGGGAGTACGGTTCTTTCGATTCGAGCCGGGCATGTCTCGGCTCTGCACGGCCTCCCGGGCATTCACAACGACCCGTTCGACCGCATTCTCATCGCCCAGGCCTCCGCGGAGGGACTTGCCCCAGTCACGAGCGACGAGCAGATCCGGCGATACGCGGTGAAAACCGTCTGGTAAGTATCGAGTAGCGTAGAGTGGGAAGCCTGCGCCACCGCCGGCTGCTATCCTGGAACCGGTGCGGATTCCCATCTACCAGATTGATGCTTTCACCGGACGGCTGTTTGCCGGCAATCCGGCGGCGGTCTGTCCGCTGGAGGAATGGCTGGAGGACGGCGTGCTCCAGGCCATAGCCGCCGAGAACAACCTCTCGGAGACGGCTTTCCTGGTGGACCGCGGCGGGCACTACGATCTGCGGTGGTTCACGCCAGTGGTGGAAGTGGACCTGTGCGGTCACGCCACGCTGGCCTCGGCCTACGTGGTCTTCAACTACCTCAATCCGTCGCTGGACGTGGCGCGGTTCCAGACCCAAAGCGGCGAGCTGCGGGTGCGGCGCGAGGGCGAACTGCTGGCGATGGACTTCCCTGCCCACCCGCCGGCGCCCTCGGAGTTCCCGCCCGAGCTGGTGGACGCGCTGGGCCGGGAGCCGCTCGAAACCTGGAAATCGCGCGACCACATGGCCGTCTATGAAACCGAGGACGACGTGCGCACACTGAAACCCGACTTCACGGCGCTGGCGCGCGTCGATATGTTCGCGGTCATCGTCACCGCCCCGGGCCGGGAGGCGGATTTCGTCTCGCGCTTCTTCGCGCCCGGCGGCGGCATCGCCGAGGACCCCGTGACCGGCGCGGCTCACTGCACGCTGGTCCCCTACTGGGCGAAGCGGCTCGGCAAGACCCGCTTGCGGGCGCTCCAGCTTTCCGCGCGCGGCGGCGAGCTCCACTGTGAGCTGCGCGGCGAGCGAGTGATCATCGCCGGCCGCGCCGTGCGGTACCTTGAAGGGACGGTCTTCCTCTAAGAATCTTTGGCGAGGTGTTTATGCGGTTGCTTTGGTCGTTGCTTCTTCTCGCCGCGAGCGTTCTGTGGGGCCAGGGGTCGGGTATCCAGGGTGTGGTTTTCGACGCGACGGGCGCCGTTATTCCGGGGGCCGTCCTTAAGGTCACGAATGCGGACACTGGTGTGGCCACTACCAGGAAGGCCAATGAGGTCGGCTTCTACTCGGCGCCGTCCCTCGGGCCCGGCCGCTACAAAGTCGAGTGCCAGGCCGAGGGCCTCGCTCCCCAAGAGAAGGAGATCCGCCTGGAAGTCGGGCAGGTCGCCCGCCTGGATTTCAAGCTAAACGTGGGCGCGGTATCCGAGCGGATCGAGGTATCAGTGGCGGGCGTGCTGCTGGAATCGGAGACGACGACGGTCGGCCAGGTCATCGACGGCAAGCGGATCCTGGAGATGCCGCTGAACGGGCGCAATTATCTCGAACTGGCGCAGTTCACGGTCGGAGTGCTGCCATCGCGCCAACTCGGCAAAGGCCATCGAACGGGCGACGAGGGCGGTTTTCAGGCCGTCGGCATGCACGTCTTCCAGAACACCGTGCTGCTGGACGGCAACGACAACAGCTCGCGCTCGGGCGGCGGCCCACTCGGCTTCCAGGCCCAGGCGGTCAAGCCCCCCGTCGATGCCGTGGCCGAGTTCAAGGTGGTCACGAACAACACCTCGGCCGAATACGGGTACCGCGCCGGCGCCAAGGTGCTCGTCTCGACCCGCTCGGGCGCCAACCAGTTGCACGGCTCGCTGTACGAGTTTCTGCGGAACGACAAGCTGGACGGGACGAACTTCTTCGCCAACCGCTCCGGCTCGACCAAGCCCACTTACCGCCAGAACCAGTTCGGCGGCACCCTCGGCGGTCCGGTCATCCGCAACCGTACGTTCTTCTTCGGCAGCTTCCAGGGAACCCGCATCCGGGAAGGACAGAGTTTCATCTCCAGCGTGCCGAGCCGCGAGGCCATCAACGGCGATTTCTCCAGGCAGCCGCCGACCCGTCGCAACATCTTCGACCCGCTGACCATCACGGGCGCGGGCGCCAACGCCGTCCGCCAGCCGTTTCCGGGGAATCGCGTCCCGGCCAACCGGTTCGATCCGGTCGCCAAGACCGTGGCTGACATCTACCCGGCGCCGAACATCGCCGGTCTTGAGCACCTGCCCAACAACTATTTCTTCTCGCCCTCGGAATCCGACGACGCCGACCAGCACGACTTCCGCGTGGACCACAACTTCAGCGACAACGACCGCTTCTTCGTCCGCTACTCGATCCGCAACCAGCTAAATATAGAGCCGGGGCCGCTGCCGGTCCCCGCGCTCGGCGGCGACGGCCAGACGGTGCGCCTGGACGGCGACAACGTGGTGGCGAATTACAGCCGCGCGCTCAGCGCGACGATGTTTAACGAGTTCCGCATCGGCTGGTCGCACTTTCCCACCTCGTTCGACATCCCCGTCCGCGAGAATTTGAACAAGAAGTTCGGCATCCGCGGCGCGCCGGGCGACACGTTCAACGACGGTCTCGATCACGGTTACTCGAACTTCTCGCCCTCGGGATTCCGCCAACTGGGGCCGCGCGGCTGGCCGAACCTCAACAACCTCGACAACCTGCTGCTGGCCGACAGTTTCACGATCCAGAAGCGGCGCCACAGCGTCAAGCTCGGCGGCGAATTCCGCCGCGCCAACCTTTACCGTATCGCCGCCCGCAGCCGCCGCGGCAGCTTCAACTTCGGCGGCGTGTACACCGCCGAGCGCCCCAACGACGGCGTCAGCCGCGCCAACACCGGCAACGGGCTGGCCGACATGCTGCTCGGCTGGGCCAGCGGCGGGACCATCAGCACCATGGCCGGCGAGAACCTCGTCTCGCCCTACTACGGCTTGTTCGTGCAGGACGACTGGAAAGTTTCCAACCGGCTGACGCTAAACGTCGGCCTCCGCTGGGAACTGTTCCCCGGCCCCACGCTACCCAACCCCGAGAAGCAGACCGTCAGCCGCTACCTGATGGACATCCACGGCGTGCCGCGCCCGGAGGAGCGGTTCGTCTTCCCCAAGAACGGCAGCGACTGCGGCTGCGAGCACGACTGGAACAACTTCGCGCCCCGGCTCGGTCTCGCGTACCGCTGGAACGACAAGACGGTGCTGCGCGCCGGAGCGGGAATCTATTACGGCGAGCCGGACGCGGTCAACGCGGAGTCGAGCCGCTTCCGCACGGGCCCGCCCAAGCGCATCGAGCAGAGTTTGGATCAGCCGCGGGAGCGGAGCTCTCTCATCGTCGAGCGCGGCTTCCCTCCGTTGGTCACCGGCATCGTGCCGCCCAACGTCAGCGTCGAGGTGGTCCCGGACTTCCTGCCGAGCCTCTACGCCGGCCAGTGGTTCTTCGACATCCAGCGCAACCTGCCCGGCGACACGCTGATCACGGTCGGTTACAACGGCAGCGGCGGCGTTCACCTGTACACGGACCGGAACCTCAACTATCCGCTCACGCCACACCCGACGACCCGCTGGCAGGACCGCAAGATACGCCCGGAGTTCAACAACCTGACGCTCGCCGAGAACGTCCTCAACGCCAGCTTCCAGTCGCTCACGGTGAAGGCGGAGCGGCGCTTCACTCGCGGCCTGACCTTTCTGAGTGCCTTCACCTGGGCGCACAACATCGACTATGGCAGTGAGAACCTGGAACAGAATGCCTCGGGGCGCGCCTCGGAGTACAACCTCAAGGCCGAACGCTCCAGTTCCAACCTGGACCGCCGGCTGGCGTACAGCCTGAGCTTCCTATACGAGTTTCCGCTCGGGAAGGGCAAGGCCTGGCTGCGGTCCGGCCCCGGCTCCTGGCTGCTGGGGAGCTGGCAGATCGGCGGCATCCTGTCGCTTCTCACCGGGACGCCGAACGACCACAGCATTAATGTTGACCGCCAGAATAACGGCGGCCGCGCGCGCGGGGACTGGGTCCGCTCGCCGGACTTGCCGGCCGGGCAGCGATCCATCGATCGCTGGTTCGATACGGAGTTTGTGGCGCCGAGCGCACCCGGTCTGATCGGCAGCGCCGGCCGCAACCTCGTTTACGGTCC
Source organism: Acidobacteriota bacterium (assembly GCA_038060875.1). GTDB lineage: Bacteria > Acidobacteriota > Terriglobia > Bryobacterales > Bryobacteraceae > JBBTDS01. The sequence goes on from JBBTDS010000660.1 coordinate 7,430, forward strand.
CGGAAGGCGGCACTTCGATTTCATCCTGGCGAAGAACTTCGTGACGCCGTGGGAGGGGCACGCGCTGGAGTTCCGCTTCGAGTCGTTCAACTTCACCAACACGGCGAAGTTCGGGCGTCCCGACGTGGCCGTAGGCACGCCGGGCGTGGGTCGCATCAGCCAGGCCGAAGATCCGCGGCGAATCCAGTTCGGGTTGAAGTACGTGTTTTAGCCTCTGGCGCGGCGGCTGCGAGGAAGGAGAGCACACCATGAAGCGACGGGAATTTCTTGGGCTCACGACATGGCCGCTGGCACAGACCGCGCGAGGCCAGCGCCGGGCCCGGACCGCTCAACCGAATTTCGTTTTCATCATGGGCGACGACCTCGGCGTTTACGACCTCGGCTGCTACGGGCAGAAATTGATCCGCACACCGAACATTGACCGGCTGGCCGCCGAGGGCATGCGATTCACGGACTGCTACGCCGGCGGCGCCGTGTGCGCCCCCTCGCGGAGCGTGCTGATGACGGGACAGCACCTGGGGCACACCACCGTGCGGGCGAACGCATCGCTTCGCACCGGGGAGCGCGTCCCCTTGGGCGCTGACGACGTCACCGTCGCCCAGGTCCTGAAAGGTCCCGAATGGCGCGACGCCTTCGACGACACGCGGGGGTATGCGACCGCGATCTTCGGCAAGTGGGGCCTCGGGGAGCCGGGGTCAACCGGTCTGCCGAACGATCACGGCTTCGATGAGTGGTTCGGCTTCCTCAACCAGCAACATGCGCACGGCCACTTCCCGGAGTACTTGTGGCGCAACAAGGCCAAGGAAACGCTCAAGGGGAATCTCGACGGCCGCCGGCGCGAGTACGCCTCGGACCTGTTCGCCAGGGAGGCGCTTTACTTCATCGAGCGGCACATATACGAGCCTTTCTTCCTGTATTTCACGCCCACCGTGCCGCACGGCAGGTACGAGGCGCCGAGCCAGGGACTGTACGCCAACGAGCCGTGGCCCGAGGAGGCGAGGAATTATGCGGCCATGGTAACGCGCCTGGACAGCTACGTCGGCCGCATCATGGCCAAGCTGAAGGAAACCGGGCTGGAGGAGAACACGGTCGTGTTCTTCGCCAGCGACAACGGCGGCGCCTTCGAGTTCAAGCCCTTCGAGACTATGGGGCCTCTACGCGCGAAGAAGGGTTCCATCTACGAGGGCGGAATCCGCGTGCCGATGGTCGTCCGCTGGCCGGGCAAAATCAAGGCCGGTGTCGCCGGCAATCACCCCTGGTCGTTCTGCGACGTACTGCCGACGTTGGCCGACCTGGCCGGCGCCCGGGGCGTGCCCAGGAACGTTGACGGCATGTCGGTGGCGCCGACTCTGTTGGGCAAGACACAAGAGCCGGAGCGGCCGCTGTATTGGGAATCGTTCGAGGGCGGCGGGTTCCATCAGGCGGTCCGGATGGGGCGATGGAAGGGCGTGCGGCACGGTCTCAGCGAGCCACTGGAGTTGTACGATCTTCACGCCGACCTCGGGGAGTCGAGAAACGTGGCGGCCGCGCACAAGGACGTGGCCGCAAAGATGCAGGATTTCCTCCGCGACTGCCGGACCGACGCGCCCGAGTACCCGGTCCGCCGGCGACAGGCTAGTACAACGATTCCAAAATAATATTGCAATACAGTGGATAGTGGTGTAAACTCCTCGTATACCATTACGAGGAGGCTTGTCGCTTGCCCT
>JBBTDS010000661.1:0-5785 GCA_038060875.1 Acidobacteriota bacterium
TTGAAAGCCCGAGGCTGGGAACGGGAGCCCCATCGACCCGATTTGGGCGTGCCACCCGGTCGGCTGCTGGGCATTCACCGCTACCCGGTCGGCGATTCCCGGACACTTCAGCGTATTCGTCCAGTCCGCTTTGATCGCATTTTCACGAAGCACCAGGCTCCACGTGTCGGCCTCCCGGTCGAACGTCAGGAACGCCTGCTCCGGCTGTCCGGTGACGCCGCCGATGGCCAGGCTACCCGTGCCTCTCACCTCGTGCACCGAGGTGCAGAACCCAATGGGGATGGTGTATTTGTCGTTGATCGATGCCACTCCCTCCACGGCGCCTGTCCAGCCATTCCCCAACGGAAGGAGCTTATCCAGCTTGACCTTTCCTTCGATCTTCCGGTTGACCGAGTAAACGGCGGTGCCGGACGGAACCGGTGTGGTACCGGACTGATTGACGACGAGCGAGAATTCGCCCTGCCACGCGGCGACCTGCCGGAAGCGCGTCTGCGCCGGCCCCAGCGGGAGCGGGAACTGCGCCAACACCGCGCCGGGGGTTGCGGCGAGCACCAGAGCTTTCCCCAGCGCCGAGAGCGGAGCGCCCCTCATTCGCATCCCCAGACAACCATGCTTACCAGTATACCTCGTTGGCCCCGTCTCTGTCCGTCCATGTTCGCATAGGAAGGCAACCGGGTTGAGAGCCCTGCGAATTCCAGCCGCGACCTTTGGAATCGACCGGCCCCGCGGGGTCTGCGGCAAGCTCCGTCCCCAGAATCCAAGCAGCCGGTTCTCGAATCTGTTGGAATACCAACCCTATCTCCGCTGGCGTGGCAACGGCCAGAGTTCGAAACGCGTCCACGACGGGGAGCCATCCGTTGTTTTCAGCTACTTACAAGAGAATTTAGGCCCTTGTCTGTAGCCGAAACCCCGTGATGCCCCAGAATCAGTAGTTTGCGGTCGGGGGCCGGTGGCCCGTCCAAGCGACGTTAAGCCATGCTACAACGCTGAGTTCGTGCTCGACTTCATCCTCTCATTCATTGCCGCCATCCGCATCTTCTTCCGCGGTCGGAGCGACACTGCGCTGGAGGTTTTAGCCTTGCGACAGCAGGTCGCCGTCCTCAAACGGAAATGCCCCCGTCCTCCCTTGAACTCCTTGGACCGACTCTTCTGGACGACCCTCCGGCGCTCCTGGTCCCGCTGGACCGACGTCCTGGTCATCGTGAAGCCCGAGACCGTCATCGGCCGGCACCGCGCGGGCTTCCGCCTGTACTGGCGGTGGCGTTCCCGCCCGCGGGGCGGCCGACCGAATATCACCGACGAGATCCGTGGCCTGATCCGACGCCTGGCGGAGGAGAACCCGGACTGGGGTGCCCCCAAGATCCATGGAGAACTCCAGAAGCTCGGCTTCGTCGTCTCGGAACGGACCGTCGCCCGGTATCTTCGGCGTGTCCGCCGCCGCGGTGACTCGGGCAAACGCTGGTTAGCGTTTCTCCGGAACCACCGCTCGGAAGATCCTGCACTTCAATGTGACCCGCCATCCGACCGCGGAGTGGGTCGTCGAACAACTGCGTGAAGCGTTTCCAGAGGCAGCCCCGTATCGTTACGTCATCCTCGACCGCGACTCGAAGTTCGACACCGATGTCATCGCGTTCCTGAAAGCCACCGGTCTGAAGCCCAAGCGAACGAGTGTCCAGGCGCCCTGGCAAAATGGAATTTCGGAACGCCGGGTCGGAAGTTGCCGCCGCGAGATCCTCGACCATGTCATCGCACTGAACGAACAGCATCTCCGCCGGCTGATCCGCGATTACGCGAACTACCATCACGACGACCGCATCCACGACTCCCTGGAAAAGGACACGCCAAACCGGCGGCCGGTCGAACAGAAGCCGTCGCCGAACTCGGTCCTGATTTCAAACGCGCGGCTGGGCGGCCTCCATCATCGGTATTCCTGGCTCGAAGCGGCGTAGAACCTTACCGCAACGATTCTTCTCTCCGTGGTAGCCATGGTCGGAGTCATCGACGACGCGCATCGGACCGCGGTGCTCGCCGAGGGAGGTGGCACCATGTGACCTCATGGAGCCTGTGGCCGAACTCGGTCCGTGCCGTTTCCGTTGGGGCCCGAGGAGATCCCTGCCCTCCGTCTGCCCGCACTGTTCCCGCGGAATCCCGCTGTTCGCGAGTTCGCCGTGGCATAACACCGCTTCGCGCCGCGGATCTGGTTCTGGCTACGAACAGCGATGTAGCCGGGTGCTTCGCGGGCTTGTTCGGCAAGCCGAGTCTCCGGCCGGAACCCTCACCACGCCTTCCTGAGGTTTTGCAGCCCCTTGAGGTAGTCCTCGTGCTCGAGATTGCTCTCCACACCGTACTCGGAAAGGATCTCGATCATGCGGCCCACCGGCAGGCCGGCCAGCTCGGCCGCCTTGCCCAAGGAAGCCTGTCGATCCCGGTATCGCTCCACCGCCAGCATGATCCGCCCCTTGTAGACGAGTTCTCGCACGGCCTGTGACAGGTCCGCCTTTTCGTCCTTCGAGAGCCCCCGCAGGAACTCATAGTTCTTTTCGTCCATCCGTACGCTCATGGTCTTCGCCATACTACTTCCTCTCCAGCTCCAGTCTGGCCGCATCGATCGTGCGCCGCTTATAGCGCCCGTACCGCACCAGCATCTCCAGCTTGCTCTTGGCCTCTTCAGTGCTGAGCAGCCCTTTCTCCCGCATGCGCACCAGCACGGTGAGCGCCGTGATGAACGGGATCCTGAGCAGCTTGCAAGCGTTGATCGCCTGCCGGTCATCGGTCGCGATCAGGGCCCCCTCGGAGGCCAGCGCCAGGGTGACAGCCTCTGCCTCCCCGCGCCCCAGCGGAAAGTCGCACCGAAGCTTCTCGTACTGCTTCTGTTGCCGGACTATTCGCACCGCGATCCGCTTCTCCGCGATGGCCCTTGCAATCAGGTGCGCATCCAATGCCTCGCGGCGGCCGTAGCATTCCCGTTCCACTTCCTTCGGCATCACCACCGGCTGTCTCACGGCCTCAACGAACGCATCCAGCAACTCCGCCTTGGCCAGCAGAATCGCCGTGGATGCGTCCAGCACGATCATTATTACATTTTACTACAAACGCAACATCAGGGGCGACGACATGCCGCACCACACGCTTTGGGGTGACTCGTCCATGCTGGGGCGAACTTCATCGCCGCCCCTATGCGCCGATCACTGTACCGATGCTGTACCGATGGGGGTATATACTGTCAGCAAGACGGGAGCCAGAATGGACATCCCGGATGATGGGTCTGTTTGAAAGGAAAACCGGGCATGAGAACTGCGTTGGCCGCCCCGACGGCCTTGACTCCGGCGATTGCGTTTTGTGCGTGCGGACTTCTCATGGCACAGGGGGGGCGCCTGCCCTCCCCGGCCGGAACCGGCGCGCCAAAGAGCGCCTGGACCATCGGCATCTATGCCGGACCGTCGCCGTTCCAGCTTTCGACGCCGGCAAATGTCACCAACCCGGTTTTGACGGCGGCGGCTGTCACCGACTTGAATGTCGACACCATTGCCCATCCGTTCATGGTTGTCACCGGCTCCAGGTATTACCTGTTCTTCACGGCCAAGGACGCCAAGACCGACAAGGGAGGCATCGGGTTGGCGGAAAGCCGGAACGGCCTGGACTGGAAGTTTCGGCGCACCGTAGTCCACGAACCGTTTGTCTTGTCTCATCCTTACGTGTTTCGGTGGCGCAACGACTACTACATGATACCCGAAGCCCATACGGAAACCTCCGTCCGGCTATACAGGGCAAGGGAGTTTCCGGATAAGTGGGAATTTGAAACCGACCTGCTGAAAGGCGACACGTTCATCAGCCCGACCCTGGTGCGGTTTAAGGATATGTGGTGGATGTTCGTCGCCCGGTCCGGAAACGCGACGTTGCGGCTGTTCTATGCGGCTGACTTGAAGGGTCCGTGGACCGAACACCCTGTGAGTCCTATCGTTCCCAAAGACCTGAATACCGCCCGGCCCGGCGGCAGGCCCTTCGTGATCGATGGGGGCCTTTACCGCCTCGGCCAGGATTGTTACCCGACGTATGGGAACCAGGTGCACGCCTTCCAGATCACGGAGATCAGCACCACGACATATGCGGAGAAGATGATCGATACTCCGTTGGTCAGGGCTTCCTCGCGGGGCTGGAATGCCGAGGCCATGCACCACGTCGATGTTCAACAGATCGGCAAGGACAAGTGGCTGGCGGCTGTCGACGCCCTTGGCCGGTGATCCTCGCAATTGCAGTATGGAGTTTCGGCTACACACAGGTCTGTTCACTCAACGGCCCCACAATCTTTCCCCAAACTTTTCAACACGCTTCGCCTCGCACCGCCCCCCTCATCTTACGCCCCTCTGCTACCCTGTTAGCGGAGTCCTGGCTCCTGGGCCGCCGGCCCCCAATTTGGCTTCCTTCGTCCAGATTTCCATTTTTCATGGCCACCGACAAACAGACCGACGCCAATCGCCGCAACGCCCGCCGCAGCACCGGCCCCAAAACCCCCGCTGGAAAAGCCATCTCCAGCCAAAACGCCCTCAAACACGGGCTCCGCGCCCAGCGCAGCGCCTGCGCACGGCGATCGACGAATACACCTACGATCGTCAACCAGACCGAGCCCGGCATCTTCGACCTGCGCAGCGGCGCCGACAAATCCGGGCTGGACGGCACGCCCTGCGCCGACTGGTAGCCCGCCCTCTGCTACACTGGCGGTAGGCGGGTCCCGCCCGCGCCACTCCCCGGTCGTCCAATGGCAGGACAGCGGCCTTTGGAGCCGTGAATCGTGGTTCGAATCCTCGCCGGGGAGCCAGATCTCGTTCTTGGCCGAAATCGTGGCCCCAACTTCCTTCGCCCCTTCATCCGCCGCAACCGCAAGCGCAAGCACATCAAATGGTTGCCGGTACTCGGCCCTCAGTTCGCCATCCTTCCAGGTACAGTTCGAGACTACAAAATCGAGCCGTTTCCGTTCTTCGGCAGGCGGCTGATTCTCGAACAGCCGATGCGCGTTGTGCGCCAACTCAAGCAGTCGGATGCCCTCTTCGACATAGCTCTGATTGGCGCTCTGATGGGCGTCGATGTCGCGCATGATCCGGCACTGCTCGGCGCGGAACTCAGCCGCCTTGCGGTCGAAGAATTCCACGTCGATGCGGTCCTGGATACGCCGGTGCTCGTGCTGGAGCTTCGCGATCGCGTCTTCGTGGAAGCGCCTCTCGTCGCGGTGGCTCTCGCGGAGTGCCTGCGTGACCCAGGCCAGCACCTCGTCGCTGAACGAGATCCCCTTCAGCAGCCTGGTAAATTCTTTCGCCAGGACCTCCGCCCGCGTGTAGGGTTCGGGACACTTCCCCTTGTAGCCGGTGCAATGGTAGTAGATGTAGCGGCCCTTTTTTTCCTCGCCCACCAAGGCGCATCCACAGTGGCCGCAGGTGACAAGGCCGCTGAACGCAAACTGATCCTTCACCCGACGAGTCTTCTTCGTCCCACGGCCGTCGAGTCGTCCCTGGACTTCCTCCCAGAGTTCGCGGGAGACGATCGGTTGGTAGGCGCCGCGATACGTGGCGCCGTCGAAGTCGAAATCGCCGCTGTAGATCCGATTGCGTAGCATCTTATGGACCGTCGAGACGGGCACCGGATCGCCGCTCTTCCTGTACACCAAGCCCTCCGCCCGTGCCATTTGGGCGAGCTGTTTTAGCGAGTACTTTCCCGTGGCGTACCACTCGAACATGCGCTTGAGAATCGGCGCCAGGTTGGGATCGGGCACGATAGTCCGCTTGCCATCGGC
>JBBTDS010000662.1:0-6749 GCA_038060875.1 Acidobacteriota bacterium
GCCGCGGCCTTCCGTTGCCCCGCCCTGAGCTGGGGGGCCTACCAGCCGCGGTGGGCTATGCTAGCGTCTGAATCGCAGCGGCTTTTAGAAAGTCAGCTTCAGCGCGAGCTGGATGTTGCGCGGCTGGTTGGCCTGCCCGAGCACGCGCGTGTAGCTGCCGCTGGCCGGGTTGACGTCCGGCCCGCCGAACCAGGTCCGGTTGAAGGCATTGATCATCTCGCAGCGGAACTGCAACTTCACCCGCTCCTGGTGGAGGGAGGTGTTCTTCAGGATGGAGATGTCCCAGTTGTTCATGTCGTGCTGGCGCAAGTCATTCCAGGTCCACGGAATGCGGCGGGCGGTGAACGGCGGCAGGATGCGCATCGCATCGGGATTGATCCAGCGGTCGATGGTCGGATTGGGAATCTTCGGACTCGTGCCGGTGGCCAGCGCCGCCGGCAGGAACAGGGCGCGGCCGGTTTGGTAGATGTAGATGGCGCTGATCTGCCAGCCGCCAGCCAGCCGGCTCAGGACCGGTGAGGCGGGGGCTAGCGGCTTGCCCGGCCCGAACGGCAGCTCGTAGATCGCCGCCATCGTCACCCGGTGCGGGTTGTCGAACTCGCCGATCATCCGCGAGGGTCCGGGATCGCTGGCCTCGATGTAGCGCAACTGCTCGATCAGCTTCGACCAGGTGTAGGTGGCCTGCACCGAGAGCCCGGTGGACAACCGCCGGTTCGCACCCAGTTGCAGCGAGTGGTAGAAGCTCCGGCCCGTGCTCTCGCGTTGCAGGTTCACGTCACCGAAATGCGGGTACTGGAGCAGCAGTTGCCGCCGGGCCACCGTGGGCCGGCTCAGCGCGCCGGTGGGAATCAAGTTCATAAAGGGGTTGGCCACCGAATCCTGCAAACGCGAGCCCAGCGCCAGGAAGCGCTCGGGAAGGAAGTTGATGTTGCGCACGTCGTCGCCAGTGCCGGTGGCCACCGGGAGCACCCCGCCGCGCTGGCCGACGTAGTTCGCCTCGACCATCAGGTTGGGGCCGATCTCCTGCTGGATGCCGAAGCTCCAGCGCGTGTTGCGGATCGCCCGGCGGTACTGGTCGTAAGACTGAATGTTCTGCCCGAGCAGCGTGCGCAGCCCGAGGCTGGCGCCGATCGGCTGCACCAGGCCCTGGGGGAAAGGACTGCGCAGCAGGTCGGCCGGCGTGCGGCCGCCGTCCAGGGTGTTGACCATCGAGGTCTCCGAGGCGAAGCCGTCCTGGCGCACGAACGGCTGCCACCAGTAGGAGTAGAACAGGCCCAGGCCGCCGCGCAGAACGGTCCGCGACGCCAGGCGGTAGGCGACGCCCAGCCGCGGCGCCCAGTTGTTCTTGTCGGTGATGGCGTTGCCGCGGTTGTCCTTGCCGACGAACAGCAGGCCGCCGCGCGCCTTGAAGTCCGCCGCCGCCAGCTCGGGAATGGGGCTGCGGGCGTAAGCGGCGCGTGCCGCTTCCTCAATCGGGTTGGGGCTGGTGCGGTCGAGCCCGAACACATTGCGGTCGTAGCGTTCCGTCGTGCCCAGGGTCAGCTCGTAGCGCAGCCCGAGGTTCAACGTCAGCTTCGTGGTGACCTTGAAGTCGTCCTGGAAATACCAGGAGTAGTAAGGCGCCTGGGTGGCGTTGAACGCCCGCAGGTCGAGCGTGCCTCCGGACGCCGTCCCCAACAGGAACGACGCGATGCCATTGCCGACGTTGGTGCCGACCCGGTTCGGGTCGGGGCCCTGGGTGAAAGCGCGGTTGAAGCTGTAGCTGCCGCTGGGCGAGCGCGCCGGCACCGAGTTGTTCTGCTTGATCTGCATCTGGAAGCCGGACTTGATGTTGTGCCGGCCGGAGATCCGCGTCACGCCCGTCTGGAACGAGAACGTGTTGGTGTGCTCGAACCAGTTGCCTTCGCTGGCGCCGATGAACATCAGGTCCTGGTTGGTGAAACGCGGGAAGATCGTCTGCTGCATCTGCGCGATCAGCGGCGCCGGGAAGCCCATACCCGCCAAGTCGAAGCTGGGGTGAATGCCTTCCTGGGTCCAGCGGCTATAACCGGCCTGGGCGGTGATCACCATGGCCGGCGACAACGTGTAGGCGTCGCTCAGGCCGACCGAGGTCTGCACGCGGTTGACGCCCTCGAAGCCGCCGATGTCGTACGGCTGCGGCTGCCCTTGCAGCGACTTGTTGCGCGACCAGCGGGCGAACAAGCGGTGTTTCTGGATGTTGGGATCCACCCGCACCGAGTAGGCGTCGCTGTCGAACGGCGCCGAAATGTTGGTGATCAGGTTATTGGTTCCCGAGCCCGGGTCGCCCGGCCCGTCCGGCTGCGGAAATCCCGGCATGACGTTGCGCGCGATCGGGTCCATGCGGTTGGCCGGGATGCGGTTGCCGGGGAACGGGTCGCGAACGAAGGCGCCACCGGCGCCGGGCCGCGTCGAAAACGGATCGTAGATCTCCATCAGCCGGCCGGTGCGGTCGAAGGTCTGTGACAGATCGCCCTGGCGCTGGAGGCCGGTGGGCGCGGTGAAGAAACGCGTGGCCGGGTTGCGCTGCCGCACGCTTTCCCAGTTGAAGAACCAGAAGGCCTTGTTCTTGACGATCGGCCCGCCGGCCGCCGCCCCGAACTGGTTATAACGGAACGGCGCCCGCTTGACGCCGGCGCGGTTGTTGAAGAAGTTGTTGGCGTTCAGCTTGTCGTTCTGCACGAAGTCGTACGCCTGGCCATGCCACTCGTTGGTGCCCGACTTCGAGGTGATGTTGATGTAGGCGCCGCCGCCGTGGCCGTACTCGGCGTCCAGGGCGTTGGTCTGGATGCTGAACTCTTCGACTACGTCCACCGGCGGGATGTAGTTGACGCGGTCGGAGATGTTGTTCGGAATCCCGTCGAGCAGGAACTCGTTCTGCCGGTTGTTGGCGCCGTTGGTTGAGACGTAGGAAGTGCCGCTGACGTCCAGCAGGTTGCTGTTGTTGGTGGTGTTGGCGGTCACGCCGGCGGTGAGCAGCATCAGCTTCAGCGGGTTGCGGCCGAGCAGCGGCAGATCCTGGACCTGGCGCTGCTGGATGTTGCGGCTCACCACCGCGCTGGAGGTCTCCAGCAGCGGCGCCTGCCCGCTGACCCGCACTGTCTCGGTGACCTGGCCCACCTCGAGGCTGAGGTCCACCGTCGCTCGCTTGCCGGTCTCGACCAGCAGCTCCTGCACGCCTTTCTTAAAGCCGGCTTTCTCGGCCGAGACCTGGTAGCGGCCGGGCTGCACCAGCGGGAAAAAGTAGTAGCCGGCGTCGTTGGTTTGGGCGGCGCGGCTCTGCCCGGTGTCCCGGTTGGCCAGCGTGATTTTGGCCGCCGGGACCAGCGCGCCCGAGGAATCACGGATCGTGCCATCGACCGTGCCGACCGGCAGCACCTGCGCAGCCGCCAGCCACACCGAGACACTTAGAACCACCAGCAAAGGAATGGTCTGTCGCATCGCAAAACCCCCTTGTGAGCAATTCTAGTGGGTGAGAGCAGCGGAACGCAAGTCCCGCGCCGGGTCTAGCTGACAGCGGCGCCGGCGGACAGGTAGGTGCTGGTAACGCCCCAGATGGTGTAGATCGATTCCCCGCTCTCCATAAACAAGGCAGCCGAGGCCATCACCACGAAGGCCAGCAGCAGCGAGTACTCGACCATGTCCTGCCCCGCTTCGTCCCGGAGGAACTCTGCGGCCAAACGAGTCATAGCCTCCCAATCATAGGGCACCGGCGGCCCAATTACAACAAAAATCGGGCGTTATGTTTAAGCGCCCGTACCATAACGAACGGCTATTCCGGGGCGGCCGTACTGGGCGTACTCCGGGCTCACCACCCGGGCTTGCTCCCAGCCAAGTTGGGCCAGCCGCTCCGGTGCGGTGGTGAAGACGACCTGCGAGCTCTCCTCCTCGCCGGCGGGAATCGGCGGCCGGCCGGGGGCCGGGACGGCCAGGGCCAGATACTTCAGGATGCTGTAAACGTCGCCCATCTCCGGCAGCGAGACGTCCGCTTCCTGGGAGCGAAAACGCAGGCGGGCCCCGCGCTCGGCCATGCGCCAGCTCAGGAAGGCGCAGCAGTCCAGGGCCCGCTCGAACCAGTCGCGGTGGGCGTCGGGCACATCCAGGTCGAGAAAGATCTCCAGCAGGCGCTCCTGCTCGCGCACGAACTCGCGCACCTGAAGCTCGCCGGTCTTGGCGGTCGCCTTCCAGTCCACGTGGCGGGCGCTCTCCAGCGCTTCGTAGGGGCGGATGCGGTAGAAATCGTGACCGCGGCCGCGCGCCTGCACTTCCAGGTCGCCGCGAATGCCGGCCAGCAGTTCCTCGAAACCCGGCTGCGCCTCGAGGGAAGGGTAGACCAGCACCTGGCGCCGCAAGGTCACCCGCACCCGCCGCTCCAGAAAGCCGAACGGAAAACCGGTCGAAAAGCGGAAGCTGTCTTCGCGATGCAGGCCGCGCCGCTGGAAACACACTTCCACCGGCGTCTCCACCAGCGTGCGGCCGGGCAACACCGGGAAATAGACGGGCGCGGCCAGCGCGCCGGGATCCAGGCCGGTCAGGTGCAGCGAGAAGGAAGGGACCCAGCGCTTGAGATTCCGCACGCGCAGCCGGGCGGCCACTTTGCGCCGCGCGGTAATGTGCTCCGGCAGCGCCACGTCCAGCTCCAGGCCCGCCAGCGAGAGCCGGCTGATGAAGCCCGAGATCATCAGGGTGGCCAGCATCGCCGCCAGTATCAGGAACAGCAGGTTGTTGGCGGAGACGACCGCCGCGAAGCCGACCAGCAGCAGCGCCAGCGCGAACAGCAGGCCGCTGGCGGTGGCGCGGTGGCGCCAGGCCCTTTGGAAGAAGGATCTCATGCCGGTCTCAAGTTCAGCATAGCCCGACCGGGCGCGGCGGCGGCGGCCGTGCCCCTCTGCCGAGCCGCGACCACATGCTGAGCCGCGACCACAGGGAGCGGTAAATGACGGCGCGCCAGACCGCTCCCTCCGGTCGCGGCTCGGCAAGCGCGTGCGAACACGGGATCTGTCTGTCCCGCCAAGAGCGCGGGTCACCCAGCCGTGGCACAATTGAGGATTCATGTCCAGCCAGCCGCCCACTGCCGCTGAAGCCGGGCCGCGCCTGAGGCGGACGCTCAGCCTGCGCGACCTGGTGCTCTACGGCATCATCGTCATCCAGCCGACCGCGCCGATGCCGTTGTTCGGCATCGTCCACCAGGAAGCGCGCGGCCACGTAGTCACCACCGTGCTCATCGCCATGGTGGCCATGCTGTTCACTGCCATCAGTTACGGCCGCATGGCGCGCGCCTACCCGGCCGCCGGCTCGGCCTTCACCTATGTCGGCCGCGAGATCCACCCCGCGCTCGGCTACGTCACCGGCTGGAGCATGGCCATGGACTACATGCTCAACCCGGTCATCTGCACCATCTGGTGCAGCAAGGCGGCCGGCAACATCGTGCCCGAGATTCCCTACGCGCTCTGGGCGGTTTTCTTCGCCGTGCTGTTCACCGGCCTGAACTTGCGCGGCATCCGGGCCTCGGCCCGCACCAACGCGGTGCTGGCCGCCGGCATGGGCGTGGTGATCGTGATCTTCTTCGCCGCCGCCATCCGCTACCTGCTGGGGCTTGGCCAGCCCGGGGCCGGCTTCTTCACCAGGCCTTTCTACGATTCGGCCACCTTTGCCTGGCCCCTGGTGTCCACCGGCACCTCGATCGCGGTGCTCACCTACATCGGCTTCGACGGCATCTCAACACTTTCCGAAGAGGTCGAGAACCCGCGGCGCAACATTCTGCTGGCCACCGTGCTCACCTGCCTGATAACCGGCGTCCTGGCCTCGCTCGAAGTCTACGTGGCCCAGCTCGTGTGGCCCGCCGGCAAGGCGTTCCCCGATGTGGACACCGCCTACGTGCACGTGGCCGGCCAGGCGGGCGGCATCATCCTCTTCCAGTTGGTGAACGCCACTCTGCTGGTGGCCACCGTCGGCTCCGGCAGCGGGGCGCAGCTCGGCGCGGCGCGCCTGCTTTACGGCATGGGCCGCGACAACGCGCTGCCGAAACGCTTCTTCGGCGCCATCGATCCCCACAGCCGGATCCCGCGCAACAACGTGCTGTTCACCGGGGCGCTGGCGCTGATCGGCGCCTTCACGCTGACCTATCAGCTCGGCGCCGAGCTGCTCAACTTCGGCGCCTTCATCGCCTTCATGGGCGTCAACCTGGCCGCCTTCACGCGCTACTTCCTCCGCGGCGAGAAGAAGCTCTCCAATTTCTTCCCGCCGTTGCTGGGCTTCCTCATCTGCTTCTACATCTGGCTGAACCTGCGCTGGCCGGCCCGCATCGCGGGCAGCGCCTGGCTGGCCGCCGGCGTGCTCTACGGCGCCTGGAAGACGCGCGGGTTCCGCGGCGACCTGGTGCGCTTCGAGCTGCCGCCGGAGTAACGTTGTGGTCCAGCGTGCGAAAAGGACGCGCCGTCTGCCCGGGCTTCTGCTGTCAGTGAACCTGGCCGCGCTGGGCTGCGGCTCTGCTGACAGCGGGCCGGTGCGCGTGGACCCGGCACTGGCCGCGCTGGCGCCCGCCGACGCCGTCTTCCTTGGCGGCGTGCGGATGGAGGCGCTGCGCGCCACCCCCGTCTACAAGCGTTGGGTGGAGAACAAGCCGCAAACCTTCCTCGACGACTTCGCCAGGGAGACCGGTCTCGACCCGCGCCGGGATGTCACGGAACTGCTGCTTGCCTCCGACGGCAAGCAGACGCTTACCATGGCGC
>JBBTDS010000663.1:0-3528 GCA_038060875.1 Acidobacteriota bacterium
CTGGCGCTCGAAGTCAGCGTCTGGCCCTACGCCATCCCCCGGCGGTGGAACTTCCACACCATGGGGCAGTTCATCTGGGAGAACGTCGGGCGCTTCCACGGCCAGGAGGCGAACGAGGAGCTGTACCAGAGGTATTACGACTTCCTCCTCGAACATCGCTTCAGCCCGATCGAGCAGTACCGCAGGAACCTCTCGCCGCGGATGAAGCTCGAAGAGTGCCTGCGGCGCGGCATGAACACCGTCTACCTGAGCGGCAACTTCAACGCCACCGCCGCCGAGATGGAGCAGCTCAAGAAGGACTACGAGACGGTCAAGAGGCTCGGCGCGCTGGACTACGCCCTCATCTACATCGGCGACGAAACCGACAAGTGGGACGAGATGCGCCAGCGGGCCGGCCTCATCCACGCCCACCTGCCCGGAGTGATGGTCATGATAGGCGGCAGCGTGCCGCGGCCCGAGCTGCTCGGCCACATCGACATCTACGACCCCCAGGTCGGCGGCCGCAGCAAGGTCTACAGCCTGCAACAGGAGGACACGCGGCTGATCGCCGAGTCCCAGCAGCGCGGCGAGGAGTTCTACTGGTACGTCGCCGCCGGCCCCGAATACCCGCACCCGAACGTGCAGGTGGAACACCCTCTCATTGCCTCCCGCGTGCTGTTCTGGATGACCTGGAAATACGGCGTCACCGGCTTCGAGTATTACTGCTACAACATCTGGGAACGCAATTACTCGCGGGATCCCGCGCGGCGGTACCCCAACGTACGCTGGCAGGCCGACGGCTGGAGCCGGGGCTGGCCGACCAACGGCGACGGCATGCTCTTCTACCCGGGGCCGATCTCTTCGCTCCGCTTCGAAGCCATCCGCGACGGCATCGAGGACTGGGAGAGCCACCAGGTGCTCAGCGATGGCGTCGAGGCCCTGCGCCGGCGCGAGAATCCCGGCCGGGACGCGGCCTTGATCGCCAGGGCCGAGGCGATGCTCAAGGTTCGCGACGAGATCGTCGCCGGCTTCAACAAGTACACGTTCGATCCCGGTCGCCTGCTGGCCGAGCGGCAGGCGCTGGGGGACCTGATCACCGAGGTCGTTCGCGTGCTTGGCAACGCGGACGAGTTGGAGAAAGCGGCCGCGGCGCGGATCGGCCGCCAGGCCGCCTTGCGCCGCGCCATGCTGCGCGAGCGGCATGTCCAGGCGTGTAGAATACTGAATGTCGAGCCGCTCTCCCAGGCCGCCTGGAACGCGCTCTGGTAGGATAGGCATTCTTGCCTGTCTTGAGGAGGTGACGCCATGAAAAGGTTTGCACTTTGCTGCACAATCGCAGCGCTATTCGTCTCGTCCGCCTGGCCGCAGGCCTCGACCGGTACCGTTCGCGGAACCGTGCGCGACCAGACGGAGGCGGCCATCCCGAAAGCATCCGTTTCGCTCACTAACACGGCCACCAACGTCGCGTTGCGATCCACCAGCAACGAGGTCGGCTTCTTCCTGTTCGCCGGCGTGCTGCCCGGCCCCTACCGGCTCAGCGCGGAAGCTCCGGGCATGCAGAAGTTCGAGGCCACGCTCACCGTGCAGGTGCAGCAGGTCGCGGTGGTCGATCCGGTATTGAGAGTCGGCCAGACGGTGACCGCGGTCGAGGTGCGCGACGTGAACCCGCTGCTGACGGTGGACACGCCGGTGCTGGGGCATGTGCTGGAGCGGCAGCGCATCGAGCAGTTGCCCATCAACGGGCGGTCGGTCTTCAGCCTGCTGCAAACGGTGCCGGGCATGGAGGGCACGCGCGCCTACGGCCTGCGCGAAGGCTCGCACGAAATCGTGCTGGACGGCGCCGCCCAGACCGACAAGCTCTGGGGCGGCACGCAGCGCCGCCCGCCGGGGCTGGATACCATCCAGGAGTTCAAGGTCGAGAACAACGCCTCCTCGGCCAAGTTCACGCGGCCAACCACCGTCGTCATGCTGACTCGCAGTGGCACGAACAATGTGCATGGGGCGCTGTTCGAGACCCACCGCAACAACGGCATCGGCAAGGCCCGCCGCCGCGAGGACTACTACACCAAGCCGCCGCAGTTGATCCGCAACGAGTACGGCGGCTGGGCCGGCGGCCCGGTTATTCTCCCCCGCCTCTACACGGGCAAGGACCGCACCTTTTGGTTCTTCTCCTACGAGGGTCTGCGGCTCACCAGCCCCACCACCCGCGGCGTCTCGGTGCCGACCGAGGCGATGCGCCAGGGGGACTTCCGCGGCCTGATGGACTCCCAGGGCCGGCAGTTCCGGATCTACGATCCCTTCACCACCAACACCCAGACCTGGGAGCGGCAGCAGGTAGCCCACCAGGGCCAGCTCAACGTCATCGACCCCAACCGTATCAGCCCGCTGGCCAAGCGCCTGATCGAAGTTTCGCCGCTGCCCACTCACCCCGCCACGAATCCGCTGGTCGAGGCCAACTGGTGGGGCCCGGTGCCCGACGTCCGTCGCCAGTGGACCCTCACTTCGCGCTTCGACCACGCCTTCTCCGACAACGACCGCTTCTACGCCCGCTACACCCAGGGCGGCGACCACCGCTTCCGCTATCCGTTCGGGACGGTGCCGACCTCCGATCGGGTGGCGGGCACGGTGACCAACACGGCGCCGAACAGAAGCCTGGCCGCAAGCTGGGTGCGGACCTTCTCGCCGACGCTCTTTAACGAGCTGCTGGTCACCGGGTCGCGCGAGTTCTGGACCGACTCGACCGGCGAGTTCGGCGTCAAGTACGCCGATCAGCTCGGCCTGCCCAACCCCTTCAATGTCGCCGGCTGGCCCGGCCTCTACGATACCGGCCTCAGCAACTACTACTTCGAAACCGGCAACCCGCAGGCGACCGCCTTCACCTTCCTGATCCTGGACGACAACGTGACCAGGATCAAGGGCCGGCACGAGCTCCAGTTCGGCGTCCACCTGCGCTACGACCAGATGAACTACATGCCCGATCAGCAGCACCCCCAGGGCAACCACAACTGGTCCACCGGCGGCACCGGCCTCTACGACCCCACCTCGTCGCGCACCAATCCGCTGGGCACGCCGTTCGCCGGCCACAACCTGGCCAATATGTACTTCGGCGTGATGAACTACTCCAACCAGTTCGTGCGCGGCTATTTCTACGCCCGCGGCCGCGAGTACGCCTTCTACTTCCAGGACAACTACAAGGTCACGTCGCGGCTTACGCTGAACCTCGGGCTGCGCTGGGAGTACTGGCCGCCGTTCGGCGAGAAGAACAACGTGCTGACCACCTTCGATCCGAACCGTCGCGCCGTCGTCCTGGGCCAGGATCTCGACGCGATGTACCGTCTCGGCGCCACCCTGCCCTCGATCGTGGACCGGCTGCAATTCCTCGGGGTGAAATTCACCACCGCGAAGGAGGCCGGCATGCCGCGCGCCCTTCGTCAGAGCACCTGGCGCGACCTTGGCCCGCGGCTGGGCTTTGCGTATCGCGCCGGCGACGGCGCGCGGTCTTTTGTCCTCCGCGGCGGCTACCGCATCTCCTACTTCCCCATCCCGATG
>JBBTDS010000664.1:0-7611 GCA_038060875.1 Acidobacteriota bacterium
TCCGACCCCACGTTCCGTCCCATCAGCCACGGCGAGGGCGGCGCTGACAGCAACACGGTCCGCGACATCCTGGTATCGCATAACGACCTGGATGGCGGCGGGGTCACGGGACTGCATGTCCTCGGCGCGTGGCGCGGTAACGTGGCTCCGGTTTTCAACAACACCGTCACCAGGGTGGAAGCCTGGTCCAACCGGGTGGCCAGGCCACCGGCCCCGCAGGGCATTCCGCGGAAAGGGATCAGCCTCACGGGAGGGTTCGCTAACGCACAAGGGAACCGCGTCACCGATATCCGCCTCGTGGACAACCTGGCAGTGGACATGGTGGGGCTGGGGCAGAAACAGACCGTGGAGTTCAGCCTGCGTGATGCCGAGGGCAGCCCGCTGGTGAGCGGCACGCGCACACTCGAGGGACTCGCCGGCGGGGCCCGCATCATTCTCACGACCCGCGACCTGATGGGTCAGGGCTTCGCCGGCGGGTTCCGTGGCAGCCTGACGGTTCACGTGCGTGGGCAGAGCGGAAAGCTGGCGGTCGCCGCGGTTGGGTCTGGTCCGCAAGGCGGCTCGCCGGTTCCGCTGCCGGTGGTCCCGCTGCGGTGACCGGCGCTCCGGTTAAACTGGTACTGATGTCGCTGAAGAAGCTGACCGCGCACGTGAAGGCGGCGGGTTGAGCGTCCAAACTGAGTCCGGAGGTTCTGGACCGGGTGCTGGCCGCGCTGCCGCGTGTGGCCGACGAGAACGTGCTGGTGGGCTTTGACACCGCCGACGATGCCGGCGTCTACCGGGCGCGCCCAAACGATGGCTGGAAGTCCACGCGCGGCTCCCATATCATGTGAGTGATGGGCATCGACGAGAAGCTGATCCGGGAGATTGTCCGACGACTCTTGGGTGTCACCCAGCCGGACCGGATCATCCTCTTCGGGTCGGCCGCTCTTGGCGCCATGACCCGCGACAGCGACATTGATCTCCTCGTGGTGGCGCCTGCTCCCTCCAACACGATCGAGGAGCGGGTGAAACTCCTGCGGGCGCTTCGTGGCCTGGGTTTTCCGTTCGATGTGTTCATCATCGCGACCGAGCGCTTCGAAGAGACGAAGGACATTTTCGGCGGGATTGCCTTCCCCGCCCACAAGTATGGCCGTGTGATCTATGAATCCGCCTGATCAAGTTCTTCTGACGTTAGTGCGGCAGTGGATCGCAAAGGCCGACTTGGACTACCGCACCGCGGAAAGGCTCCTGCGGGACGCGGAGCCGATCCGGGAATCGATCGCGTTCCACTGCCAGCAGGCCGCCGAGAAGTACCTGAAGGCTTTCCTTGTTTGCCACCGGAGCGAGTACCCGAAGACCCACAGCATCACCCGACTGCTGGATCTGGTGTCTTCCATTGCTCCCGAGCTTTCCGTTTCGCTCGCGGAGGCGGAGTCTCTGACTCCCTTTGGAGTGGAGATCCGGTATCCGGACGATTTCCCCGAGCTGTTGCCGGGGCAGGAGCAGACGGTTTTCGACTTGGCCCGCCGTACGCGTGAGGCGGTCATGGCACAACTGGAACCGTATCTGACGTCAGGATGAAAGGATGGGCTGGAACTGAGGCGTGGCAGCCGCGCGGGACCCACCCGCCCCAGCTCGGACATGTTGGGTCAGTCAAGCCCGCGCCACAGTACACCCTGCCGGTTCCGGTTAAACTGGTACTGATGTCGCTGAAGAAGCTGACCGCGCACGTGAAGGCGGCGGGTTGAGCGTCCAAACTGAGTCCGGAGGTTCTGGACCGGGTGCTGGCCGCGCTGCCGCGTGTGGCCGACGAGAACGTGCTGGTGGGCTTTGACACCGCCGACGATGCCGGCGTGTACAGGCTGACGTCGGAGTGCGCCCTGGTGCAGACGGTCGATTTCTTCACCCCGATCGTGGACGACCCGTACACGTTCGGCGCCGTCACCGCGGCCAACGCGCTGAGCGATGTGTACGCGATGGGGGGGCGCCCGCTCACCGCGCTCTCGATTGTGGCCTACCCGCCCAAGGGAGACGTGGAGGATCTCCAGCAGATCCTGTGCGGCGGGGCGGAGAAGATGCGGGAGGCGGGTTGCGTGGTGATCGGCGGCCATTCGATCGGCGACGAGGAAATCAAGTTCGGCTACGCGGTGACCGGCACGGTCGATCCGCGGCGCGTGATCACCAACGCCGGCGCGCGGGCCGGCGACGCGCTGGTGTTCACCAAGCGGATCGGCACCGGGGTGATCGCGACCGCGCTCAAGCGCGGGCAGGCCGAGGCGGCGCACGTCGAGGCGTCGATCGCCTCCATGCTGGAACTGAACCGGCGGGCGTGCGACGCGATGCTGGAGTTCGACGTGCACGCCTGCACCGACATCTCCGGCTTTGGGCTGATCGGGCATGCGCGCGAGATGGCGGCGGCGAGCGGGGTGACGCTGGAGATCGCCGCCGGCGCGGTGCGCTTCCTGCCGGGCGCGGTCGAGTACGCGCGCCAGGGCGCGCTGGCCGCCGGGCTGAAGAACAACCGCGAGTTCAACTCCCGCGCCGTCGAGGCCGCCGACAAGCCGTCCGAGGAAATTCTCAATCTTCTCTATGACCCGCAAACCTCGGGCGGGCTGCTGATTGCGCTCGCGGAGCGCGACGCCGCGCTGATCGAGCGGAAACTCGAGGGCGCGTACCGGCTGGGGCGCGTGCTGCCCCGCGGAGAGAGACTCATCAGGCTCGTATGACGCAGAACCCAATCATCGTGGCGCTGGATTTCGAATCGGCCGAGCAGGCGCGGGCGCTGGTGGAGCGGCTCGGCGAAACGGTCTCCTTTTACAAGGTGGGACTGGAGCTGTACGCGGCGGCCGGGATGGAGTTTGTCCGCGAGCTGATCGCCGGCGGCCAGGACGTGTTTCTGGACCTGAAGCTGTACGACATCGGAGAAACGGTGAAGCGAGCCACGGCGCAGGCGGCCCGCGGCGGCGCGCGCTTCCTCACGGTGCACGGCAGCCGGGCAGTGATGCAGGGGGCGGTGGAGGGCCGTGGCGCGGCGGGGCTGAAGTTACTCGCAGTTACGGTGCTTACCAGCTTCGACCGGGACGACCTGGCCGATATGGGTTACTCCTGCTCGGTCCCCGACCTGGTGGAGCTGCGCGTGCGCAAAGCGATGGAGGCGGGCATCGACGGCATCGTCTGCTCGCCGCTGGAAGTGGCTTCGGTACGGGCGATCGCCGGCCACACGGCCATCCTGGTGACACCGGGCGTTCGCTCGGCGGGCGCCGGGAAGGGCGACCAGAAGCGGGTGGCCACGCCGGCCGAAGCGGTTCGCAACGGCGCCGACTACCTGGTGATCGGCCGCCAGATCACGCGGGCGGAAGATCCCAGGGAGGAAGCGCTGAGGATTCTGTCGGAGATCGGACTGGGATGAATTTCGAGGTTGTGTAGCCTGTCACCGAAATTGCTGCTCATTGTCGTCGCCTCGGGCGCCTACGCGCTCACGCTGGAGAAGCTCGTCACCAAGGCCACGTTCGAGTGCATCGGCGTGCGCGTCTCGTACTCGGGCGATGCGGTCTCGATCCGTTACCGCGAGAAGGGCGCCGCCGAGTGGCGCGACGGCCACCCCCTCATCCGCATCAAGGGCGACCGCTTCGTCACCAGCCTCTTCTGGCTCAAGGAAGGCACGACTTACGAGATAGAGCTGGCGCCATCCGGTCCCGAAGGCCCGCAGCCGTTAGAGGTTACGACACGGTCGTCGGTCTTTCCGGCCCCAGGCCGCGAGTTGATCGTGGATGCCGGTGCCGGGCCGTTCCGCACCATCCAGGCTGCCGCCAATGCCGCCCAGCCCGGCGACACCGTCCGCATCCGCCCTGGCACGTACCGCGAGGAGGTCCGGCCGCCGCGCTCGGGAACTCCCGACGCCTACATCCGCTTCATCGGCGACGGCCCGGGCGTCATCCTGGACGGCGGCGAAACCATCCCGGCCGACTCAGGCTGGACCGCCCTCGGCGACGGCGTCTACAGCCGCCCTTACGCCGGCTCGCCCCGCTACGCCTCGCTCGACGGCGTGCGCCTCTACCGCCATTCGAGCGCCGAAAACCTCCGCAGCCGCGGCGACGGCATCGAGGGGGGCTTCTTCGTCGAGCAGGGCACGCTGTACGTCAAGGCCCCGGACGGGCAGGCGCTCGCCGGGCGCACGCTGCGCGCCGCCGCGCTGGGCTACGGCTTCTATCTCGACGGCCGTGCTTACATCGAGATCCGCAACGTCGAGATCCACCACTACGACACGATGGGCGTCCGCTTCCGCGACACGCATCACGCCGCCCTCCGGGATTCGGTGGTCCACGACAGCCGCCAGATGGTTTACGTAGACCGCGTGCTCTCCACCGACAACCTCATCGAAGGCAACCGGCTCTGGGGCAGCGGCGTTCCCGACTGGCCCTGGGCGATCTGCCATCACGACCACGACTGCTCCTCCAACGGCGTCTACGTCTCCGCGGCCGGCGAGGGCAACGTGGTGCGGCGCAACCAGGTCAGTGGCCTGTTCAACGGGATCTATGTGGGCGGCTGGGTCCCCGACTATCCCGAGGAGTGGGCGCTCGAAAACGACGTCTACGAGAACCTGATCGAGCTGATCAAGGACGACGCCATCGAGCCCGAATGCCAGGCCATCAACCTGCGGATCTTCGGGAACGTAATGCGCAGCGTGTTCGTGGGCATTTCGCTGGCGCCCATCGAGACCGGCCCCACCTGGGTGCTGTACAACCTGATCTACCGCGCGCGGGGGCACGAGATGGGCGGCGGGCAGTGGGTGAAGATCTCAACCACGCCCACAGGCGCCATCCCGATGGGCGAGGTGCGCATCTATCACAACACCGCTTACTATGACGAGCCCGAGCACAACGGCTGGAGCTCGACCGGCTCCGGCAACACGCACTTCATCAACAACATCGTTGCCTGTACGCGCTACGTCTTCGAGAACTCCAGTTCGGCGCCGTACCCGCCGGGCAACGTCTGGGACTATAACAACTTCTACACCACCGATCCAACCCGGTACATAAAATTCGAGAACCAGCGCCTCAACCTGGCGGGCTTCCTGGCGCTCGGCTTCCAGCGGAATGGCATCAGCGCGACGCCGCGCTTCCGCGATCCAGCCGCGGGCGACTTCCGCCTGCTGCCCGACGACCCGGGGATCGACAAAGGCCTGCCGCTGCCCGGCATCAACGACGGCTACTGGGGACCCGCCCCCGACATCGGCGCCTTCGAGCACGCGCCGCCCCCACCCGGCGGCAACTAAGCGGGCGGGGCGGTGTTCATCCAGGTGGGGGAGTTCTCATGATCCGATTCGCATTCACACTTGTTTGCGCGCTGACGCTCGCGGCGCAGCCCACCCGCTACATTCGCGCCACCGGCGAAGCCTCGGTCTCGGCCAAGCCGGACCAGGCCAAGGTGAGCGTCGCGGTGGTGACCGCCGCGAGCACGGCGCAGGAAGCTTCTTCGCAGAACGCCGCGCTGGTGGAGACGGTGCTGGCGCAGTTGCGGGCGCTGCTGGGCCCGGCGGCCGACATCAAGACCACCAGCTACTCGCTGAGCCCCAACTACCGTTATCCCCAGGGGCAGCAGCCGGAACTGACCGGCTACACCGCCCGCAACTCGCTGGAGGTCACCACCGGCGACCTGTCGATCGTCGGCAGGGTGATCGACACGGCCATCGGGGCGGGGGCCAACAGCGTGCAGGGCCTCCGGTTCACCCTCCAGCAGGACGAGCCGTTGCGCGCCCAGGCGCTGTCGCAGGCGGCCAAGGAGGCGAAAGCGCACGCCGAGGCGATTGCCAGCGGCCTGGGGACGCGCATCGGCGCGGTGATCTCGGCGCAGGAGGGCGGGGCGGTACGCGTGGTTCCGGTGGATGTGCGAACCGCGCCCGGCGCCGGCGCACAGACGCCGATTGAGACCGGCCTGGTACAGGTGTACGCCACGGTCACCGTGGACGTGGAGATCGTGCAGTAGCGGCTACAGTAGCCGGAAGTTCACCTCCACGGTGGCCCGGACGGCAACCGGCTGGCCGCCCTTCTCGCCGGGCCGGAAGCGCCACTGTTCGACCGCCTCAACCGCCTTCTCGTCCAGGCCCAATCCCAGCCACTTCTCAACGCGAATGTTCCGGGCGGCCCCATCCGGGCCGATCTCGCAGGACAGAACCACCGTGCCTTCAAGCTTGGAGTCCCGGGCCTGCTCGGTGTACTCTGGCTCCACCTTGTGGAGCAGTGTGGGCGGCTTCACGTCGCCCCCCACTCTGAAGACCGCTTCACCGACCTTGCGCTCGACGATCTCAGGCTGGCGCGCCCCGACGTTCACCTGGATCTCGGAGATCACCTCCGCCGGTTCGCCGTCGAGCAGAGTGGGGCGGTAGCGCCACTGCCTGACGGCGTCCACCGCCGCCGGAACCAGCAGCGGGTGGCCGCTGACGACGCGGACCTCTTTCACCGCGCCGTCAGTGCTGATGAGCACCACCAGCTTGACGAAGCCGCGGATACGGGCCTGCTCGGCCAGCGGCGGGTAGACCGGCTCGGGGTTGTAAAGCAGCTTGCGCTCCTGCACGCGAGCGCTGACGCGGATCCGCTTGGGTTCCTCCGTCTCATCCAGGGAGAAGGGGACGGATTCCGAACCGAGCAGCGGGGCGGCTGAGCCTTCGCCGCTGAGGCTGAAATTCACGTCGATCTGGGTGATGACTTCGACCGGCTCGTTATTGAGCAGGGTCGGCTCGTAGCGCCACTGCTTGACCGCCTCCAGGGCGGCGGGGATCAGCAGCGGGTGGCCGCTGACCACCGTCAAGTTCAGCACCGTGCCGTCCTTGGCGATCGACGCTTGCAGCCGGACCACCCCCTGGATGCGCGCCTGCTTGGCCAGCGGCGGGTAGACGGGCGCCACCTGGTGGAGCAGTTTCTTCTGCTGCACGTTTCCGCCCACGCGGACACGTTTGGATCCTTCCTGCGTCTGCGCCCGTGCGAACTCGGGTTCGCCTTTGAGCGGGAGCGACCATACGGTGAGCACGCCGGCGGCTGCCAAAAGGGCCGACATCGTCGCCAGCGAGCCGGCCAGCCGTATTCTCGACATCGCAACCTCCTTCACTATAAACTCCAGTCTTCGGGCAAAGTGCCGCCGGCGCAGAAACAGGGGCGCTGGGGGGATACACGCGAGCCGCCCGCGGACGTTGGCCATTTCGAGCAGCGCCTCGACGTAGTGATCGCGCCCGGCGGTAATCTCGATCACCAGCCGGTCCACCGCCTGCTCGCGGGCAAGCTGGATTCTGCCGAGCAGCCACCAGATGGCCGGATGAAACCAGAGCAGCGTACGCACAGCCTCTTCGACGAGCGTCAGCAGCCAGTCGCGGCGGCGCACATGGAGCAATTCGTGGCAGGCGATCGCCCGCTGGAAGGCGGGTTCCAGCTCGCCGAAGCGGGCCGGCAGCAGAACCGCCGGACTGAAGAGGCCGAAGCTGACCGGACCGGCGAGTTCCCGGGAGAGGTAGAACGCGGCGGAAGCGCCGGTGGCTGCCCGCGCGTATTCGAGCGCCGGCGGGAGCGGCTCGAGGCGCGGTGCCCGCCGCCGGTAGAGGCTGAGCCGGCAGAAACCGATCCCGAGCCAGGCCAGCCG
>JBBTDS010000665.1:0-3503 GCA_038060875.1 Acidobacteriota bacterium
CGCTACTTCACCGACGGCTCGGGCAAGGCCGTATACCTGGCCGGCTCGCACATCTGGCACAACCTCCAGGACAACGGCCACCGCCTGCCCGAGAGCCAGGACCCGCCGCCGCCGTTCGACTACAACGGCTACCTGGACCGGCTGGCCGCCTGGAACCACAACTTCATCCGGCTCTGGCGCTGGGAGGCGCCCAAGTGGACCGACCGCCAGCCCGAAGGAGTCATCAAGTACTCCGAGCCGCAGCCCTGGATGCGCACCGGCCCCGGCGCGGCCGCCGACGGCAAGCCCAGGTTCGATCTCACGAGGTTCAATCCCGCTTACTTCGACCGGCTCCGGGCGCGCGTCATGGCCGCGCGCGACCGCGGCATCTACGTCTCCATCATGCTGTTCGAAGGCTGGGAGATCCAGTTCACCGATGCCTGGGTCTATCACCCCTTCAACCGCAGCAACAACGTCAACGGCATCGACCCCGACGCCGACGGTGACGGCAAGGGACCGGAGTTCAATACGCTCCGGGACAAGCGCGCGCTGGCCTTCCAGGAGGCCTACGTGCGCAAGGTCATCGACACGGTGAACGATCTCGACAACGTGCTCTACGAGATCGCCAACGAGGCTCACGGTGATTCCACCGAATGGCAGTACCACCTCATCCGCTTCATCAAGAGCTACGAGTCGGGCAAGCCCAAGCAGCACCCGGTCGGGATGACCTTCCAGTACAAGGGCGCGACCAACGCCATCCTCTACAACAGCCCCGCCGACTGGATCTCGCCCAACCCCGGCGACGCCGCCGAGAACTACCGCGAGAACCCCTCCGCCACTCACACCACGAAGGTCGTGGTGAACGACACCGATCATCTGTGGGGCCACACCGGCGGCGACAACGTTTGGGTCTGGAAGAGTTTTCTCCGCGGCCTGAACGTGCTGTTCATGGAGGAACTCCTCCCTTCGCCCACCTGGCAGGACTCGGCCCGCTCCGGCATGGGACAAACCCGCCGCTACGCGGAGCGCATGAATCTGGCCGCCATGACGCCCGCCAACAACCTCTCGGCCACCGGCTACTGCCTGGCCCACCGCGGCCACGAGTACCTGGTGTTCCAGTCCGGCAACAAGGGCGAGTTCACCCTGAACCTCAAGGACGCGCCGGGGACCTTCGCGGTCGAGTGGTTCGACATCAACGCCGACAGGGTCATCGCGGCGAAGCCGGTGAGCGGCGCCGCCGTGCGCACCTTCACCACTCCCTTCCCCGGCCCGGCGGCGTTGTACCTGAAGCGGGCGGCGCCGTGAAGCTCGGCATCAACCTCAGCTTCGCCATCAAGCGCTGGCAAGAGCCGGACGTGTGGGCGCGGCTGGTGCGCGAGACGCTTGGCCTGCGCCTGGTTCAGTTCACTTACGATCTGCTGGACCCGTTCTCGCCCGAGACGCTGCGCCGGATCCTGGCCGCCAAGGTGCGCCAGGCGGCGCGGGACTGGGACCTGGAGATCGAGAGCGCCTTCAGCGGGCTGGCCGGCTACTGCTCCAGCGGCCTGCTGCACCCGGAGCGGGCCGCCCGCCGCGTCGCCCTTGAGTGGTGGAAGCGGTCGGTGGAGACCGCCGCCGAGATCGGCGCCAGCGCCGCCGGCGGCGCGCTTGGCGCCATGAGCGTGGCCGCCGCCGCCGACCCCGCCCGGCGTAATGACCTGTACCGCGAGATGCTCGACGCGGTCGAAGAAATCAGCCGGGTGGCCGGCGCCCACGGGCTCGAGCGCCTGCTGATCGAAGCGACGCCGGTGCCGCGCGAGATCCCCTGGTCGATCGAGCAGGCGGCTCGGCTCATGACTGACCTGAACGCGCGCTGCGCGGTCCCCGTGCAGTCGCTCATTGATGTCGGCCACGCGCTTTACCAGCCCCTCTATGGCCCGCAAGCCGGCCAGGCGGAGTGGCTCGGCGGCCTCGGCCCGCACAGCGGCGGGCGATTCGATCTCGCGGCGTTCGCCGCCCAGGTGCGCGCGGCCGGACTCGCGGACTGCCCCGCTTATCTGGAAGTGTTCTACCCCTTCGAAATGGCCGACGACGCGGTGCTGGCCAACGTCGCCAGCTCGGTGCTCCACTGCCGGCGGGAGTACGGCCGCGAGGCGCTGCCTACTTCAGGAACCGGCTGAAAAACGCCTCCATCCGCTTCAGCGTCGGCTCGAACCACGGCGGGCGGTTGAAGAAACCGTGGCCGGCGCCTTCGGCGGTGAAGATCTCGGCGTGAACGCCAGCCGCCTGGAGCTTCTTCATCATCGCCACCGAGTGCTCGTAAGGGGTCGTCTTGTCGTCAGTGCCGTGCAGGAACAGGAAGGGCGCCGACGCCTTGCTCACGTGCGCGACCGGCGAGGCCTGGCGATACAAGTCCGGCCGCTCAGCATAGCTGAAGCCGAGGAACAGAGTGAGGGGATTAAGTTATGGGATCAGGTCGGCCACGCGGGGGGGCCCGCCGGGCCACGCTGAGGAGGTGGGAAGCAGGGTCGGGGGCGCTCTGCTCTACCTCTCCGTGGTGAAGGCTACCACGTCGTTAACCGTGACAGTCCATTTGACGCCCTCAGCTAGCACTCCGCTGCCGTAATGTCGGATCCATGACGCCATCTCCGGATCGTCGCTCGGCTCAGCCAGTATTCGGTAGTTTCTGAGGCCGTCTTCGCTGAGCGGGACCGAAGCCAATAAGTATTCGTCTTCTGATTCACCACACCAGTGCCGCCCCTTAAACCGGCCCCCCCGTGCCCAAAACTTCACACCACCCTCGTGAAGCACCACCTCGAGCTTCCCGCCGTTGTGGAAGCCGCGTGTTCCGGGAAGTACGTGCTCCCAAATGACTCGTGGCTCGAGATCCAGAAAGTTCCAGTCCGGATAGATCACGTCCCGCCGGCCGGAAAAGTCGGTGATGACAGTATGGGTGGACCATTCTTCGATCACCATCGAGGACGCGGGCCAGAGCGCCTCAGGTGAAAGCTGCCCTTCAAGGCCCTTTAGTTCCTCATCCGTGATGCCGGTCTTCTCTCGTAAGAACTCCAAGGAGACACCTATCCGCACCGAAAGCACCTCGCGCAACGCAGGAATGTGCCGGCGGAGGTGGTAGCCGATTTCGTCCATGAGTTTAGACGCCTCGTACAGGCTTTCGGCTTTCGGGCGTTCGGCCTCGTCCGGTCCTGGCTGAAGGACGGCCGTGCCCATGTGGTTGACGAGTCTCAGTAGATCAGCGGACTGAGAATCGAAGCGTTGTTCGAACCGCTGTTCGAGCCGCCTGATACGATCCAGAAGGTGAGCGACGACGAAGACAGCGACGGCGATGAGGGCCACCAGAATGGTGCTCTGTGCAAACCAGCTCATAACGGAAACACGATAGCAGATTGCATCTGAGTCGGGCTGATTTCGGGAACTACTCAAACGTGTGTGTAGCCTGACAAGGGCAGCACGAAGGTGAAGGGCGGGAACCTGCCCGCCCCGGATGGCCGTCCGTAGGCCTCCCGAATTGAATGCCCTAGGAG
>JBBTDS010000666.1:0-1419 GCA_038060875.1 Acidobacteriota bacterium
TACTGGGATTACTCGGGCGGGATTGCGACCGACCTCTTCTATCACTCGCTGGGGCCGGTGCTCTACGCCATGGGCGGCGGCTTCCCGACGCGCGTCACCGGCGCGGGAGGCATTTACGTGCAGAAGGACCGGGAAGTGCCCGACACCTGCGCCACCCTCATCGAGTACCCGAATTTCTTCATCAACCTTTCGGGATCGATGGCCAACGCGGCCGCCGGGCGCTACTTCCCCAGGGTGATTTACGGGCACAAGGGGACGCTGGTGTTCGAGCAGAACCGCGTGGTGGTCTTCCCGGAGAGTCTGGAGCGCACGCGCGACGCCGCCGCGGCCCCGGCCAAGACCTATGACGTGCCGGCGGTCGAGATCGGCCGCGCCCACACCGACAACTTCTTCGCCGCGATGCGCACTCGGAAGCCGCCCTATCTCAATCCCGAGCTGGGCTACCAGATCATGGTGGCCATCAAGCTGGGCGTCGATTCCTACCGCGAAGGCAAGGTGAAGTGCTTCGACGCGCGGACGCACAAGGTGGCGGACAAGGGTGGCCCGCGCCCGGCCTACGAAGGCTTCGGCACCAACGACCCGGATCCGTACAGCAAGAAGGCGTGAGGGCAAATTCGCGCTTCAGTTGCGATGCACGTTTCGACGGTCAGCCGGTTGGGCTCCTCGAGCTCCGGATCACAACCGGACGATGTCCAGGCCGTCAATGTGCTGGAAGTGACGGACATTGGCGGTCCCGACTCGATAGCCGAGCTCCAGAGCGGTGACTCCAATAAGCAGATCCGAGAGCGGGATGCGGACACCTTGGGTCTGGCTCTGGCCATCGATCTGTCCGGCCCGCATCGCGATCCGGACAGTCACCGGCTCGATTGGCACGCCGGTCAACAACTCGTCGAGGAAGCGCTGGCGTTTGTCGCGGCGCTCGGGAGTATCGGCTCGACTGACCCCGTGCGCAAGTTCAAGCACGGTAATCACCGGGACAGCGATTTCGTCGTCGCCGGTTTGGCGGGCCACCTCTTCGAGCAGTAGGCGGGCGTTCTTGCCTTGACGCTCAGCGGCTACGGCCGCGGTCGAGTCGAGCATCAGTCCCACTGGGGCGGCTCCAGGGCTTCCCGATGAGCCGCGATGGCCGCGTCGACATCCTTGGCAAAGTCGGGATCGATGGTCGCCGTCGAGTCAGCAGGCAGCATGGCGATACACTCGGAGATCTTGCGGCGAACGGGCGCGGCGGCACGGATTACCGCGACCGGCTGGGCGTCTCGCTCAACGACGATCTCGGCGCCAGTCTGCACTCTTTGCAGGATGGTCCGGACGTCCCTGACCAGATCAGCTTCACTGATGTGCAAGACGCGAGATCCCATGCGAGCCCATGATAACTCTTCTGCGGCGCGGCCGTTCGGCGTGTCGGGCCGCGATTTCTAG
>JBBTDS010000667.1:0-2851 GCA_038060875.1 Acidobacteriota bacterium
GCGCGTCGATCAGCCTGGACCTGCGCCATCCGGCGCTGCCTTTGAACCACTAGCCGTTCGAAATCCCTGTTGGCCTGGTGCGAAGCTCGCCAGCCAAGCGAGCAAGCTGACCCCACGGTTTGACCTTTACCCGAGAGCACACTAAGCTGGTGGAGGCACCTGCCAGCAAAGAGGAAACCATGCGCTCCAATCCCTGTTTCAGCCGGACGGCTACCCTATTGGTCCTTACCCTCACGGCTGCCGGCCAGACCATCGTGGAGCCGACAGGGGACTGCGGTTCCATCCAGCAGGCCCTCGACGCCCTTCCCCAGGAAGGCGGCAGGATCGCAATGCGTAGCGGGACCTACTTGTGCACGGAGCCCATCGTGGTCGACCGCGACAACGTGGACGTTCGTGGTGAAGGCCCGGCCACTATCCTGCGGCTGGCCGACGGCGCGAACTCGCCCGTGCTCGTCATTGGGCAGGCCATTCCCGTGCCCAGCGTCACTCGGCGCAACATTCGCTTGTCCGACCTGATGATCCACGGCAACCGCGAGAAACAGCCCGACGAGTGTCGCGGAGGGCCATGCACTCCTAACAACCCGCTGCGGAACAACGGCATCACGCTGCGCCGCGTCAGCGATGTCGTCGTCGAGCGTGTGACCGTCGTCGGAGCCCGATCCGGCGGGCTGGTAACGGAACTGGGGTGCCTGCGGGTGACCGTCCACGGCTTTACCGCCGCCAACAGCCAGTTCGACGGTCTGGCGGCCTATGAAACCGAAGACAGCGTGTTCGCGAGGTTACACCTGGTGGACAACCTGGCCGCCGGGCTGTCTTTTGACATTCGCTTTCACAACAACCTGATCAGCGACGTGATCCTGCTGGGGAACCGCAAGGTCGGAATCTTCATGCGGGACGCGCGGGACAACCTCTTCCAAGGGCTGCAAGTGCGCAACAGCGGAGAACACGGACTGTTTCTGGCCCAGGTGGACGCCGACGCAACGAAACCCGCCGCCGGCAACACCTTCACCGGCGGGATCGTATCGGGATCCCTGGGCGCCGGCCTGCGCGTCAACGACCCGTCCTGTGTCAACAACTTGGTGACCGGATTCCAGTTCGTCGGCAACAAGGACGGGTGCATCAGCGAGGCGGCGCCGGGGCTCGCTAAGACGTCAGGAACGATCTGCCGGTAACCCGGAGGGGAGCCAGCCACGTATCATGACTATGCGCCATCCAAGCCAAGAGGCTCGTCGGGCTAAGTGTTCTCTACGCGAACATATGGTAGCGGGTAGCGGGTTGTGGGTTGCGGGGCGTGGCGCGGCCATGGCGGTGTTTACGCTGGCGCCGAGTCTGCTCCTCGCTTCGAACGCCGGCAAGGACTGGGGTGTGGAACACCGTTCCCACGTTGATCCGGTCACGCAGGTTCGCATCGGGGAAATGACCGCCGGGCCGGGCGCCGCCAGCAACCTGTATTTTCACTTCCCCAACTTCACCGCCGACAACCGGTTACTGATCTTCGCCTCGAACCGCACCGGCTCCTGGCAGATCTTTCGCGCCGAGATCGAAACCGGCCGCATCGTGCAGCTCACCGATGAGCCCGGCGTCGCCGCTCAGGCCGCCTGCCCCGACCACACCCAGGCGCGCCGCGTCTACTACCTGCGCGGGCCGGACGTGTTCGCGCTGGACGTGCTGGACTTCAGCACCCGGAAGGTTGGAACGATTCCGTCGCCGCACACCGGCGGCTTCCAGCAACCGACCCTCAGCGGCGACGGCAAGTGGATGACACTGGCCAAGCAGCGCGACGAGCGCAACTGGGAGATCGGCTTGATGAACACCGCCACCGGTGAATACCGCACCGTGATCACCCAGGGTTTCCGCGTCGGGCATGTGCAGCACAGCCCCACTGACCCCATCATCTTCTACGTCTGGGAGACGGGCGGCTATGCGCCGCAGCGAAGTTGGCTGGTCAACGCCGACGGCACTGGCAACCGCCCCTTCTACGCGCGCACAGACCCCAAGACGTGGTTCACGCCGCTGAAGGAATGGGTCACGCACGAGGCCTGGGTCCCGGCAACCGGCGAGATGACGATGATCAACGACCGGGTCGGCGTGATGCTGGTGGCGAAGGACGGCAGCGCGCGAATGGTGCGCGAGGGCCATTACTGGCACGCCGCGGCGAGCCCGGACGGGAAGCTGCTCGTGCTCGACGACTTCGAGGGGCGCATCTGGCTGATGGAGACCTCGACCGGCAGCACGCGCCTGTTGGCCACCGGCACGCGCGGCAAGGACCGCTCCGTGCATCCACACCCGTCCTTCGATCGTGCCGGGCGCTACGTCATTTTCAACAGCGCCCGCGCGCAGCCGACGGTGGCGCTGATCGACCTCAGGGGCCTTCCGGCGAAATAGGCTCCGATTGAGGTCGCGCCACGCCCGGAGCAAGCCCGAAGCCCCGCAGCGGCGCCAGCAGGTTCACCCCCGCCGCCTCGTAGTACAGCGGCAGCAGCTTCAGCGCCTCCTCCAGCGCCCTGAGCCTGGCGCGCTGGGGCTCGGTCAGCACTTGCCGGACCTTGTCGCGCAGCCGGCCCTGCTCGCCTTCAAGAAACCGCCAAATCGATACCATCTCCGCGTAGCGCAGCCCGAGCGCCAGCGGATCGACGGGATCCTTGGCCATCTCATCGGCGATCTCCTGTTGGACCTGCGCCATCCGGCGCTGCCTCTGGGCCGCCAGCCGGTCGAAGTCTGCGTTGGCCTGCTGTATGGCCGCGACCTGCGTCTCGGTCAGCTCCAGGAACAGGCGCAGCGCCATCGGGAACTGCGCGGGGCCGGGCATCACGGGGCCGGGCATCACGGGGCCGGGCATCGGGCCCGGAAC
>JBBTDS010000668.1:0-15167 GCA_038060875.1 Acidobacteriota bacterium
AGTACTGGCGGAGATGTTCCTCGCCGAGTTGGTCCGGGCTGGTGTGGTAATGGGCGGCCAGTTGGCGGACGAGATTGCCCGGAAGTTCGTGGAAAGTGAGCGGCCCTCGCTGGAGGAGATACTGAGGCCAACGATGCCAGGGAGCGGTGCGGCGCGGCCCTGTTTTGCGGATCAGTGCGGTCGGTGCGCTCGCGCTCGGTGGACCTGGCGGTGGCCAACATCACCGCCCAGACGATCGTCGAGCTCGCAGGCGAGATGGCGCGGGTCCTCACGCCCGGCGGCGTCGCCGTCGAGGAGGTCCTGGAAAAGGACGAGTGGCTCGCCTTCGTCTGCTAAAATCCCACTCATGCGCAGACGAAGCTTTCTCGCCAGCCTGGCTGCGGCCCGCACGCCGTCGCTGGCCGCCCTTCCCGCTTTTTCGCAGCCGCGCACGAGCGGCCGGCTGAAGATCACCGGGGTCGAGATCTGGCGGCTGGAGGGCCGCCGCGAGGCGCTGGTCGGCCGCAACCGCCAGTACCAGGCCAACCCGATCCACATCTACGAGGAGCACCGGCCCAAGCCGTATCAGGACCCGCCCAAAGAGGAGAAGAGGATCGTTCCCGCGAGCGCCCTCTACCTGAAGATCAAGACCGACCAGGGACTGGAAGGCGTCTACGGGCCAATCGACCGCGAGGCGGCCATCGTGGTGGATCAGCAGCTCAGGAACCTGCTCATCGGCAAGGACCCGCTGGCCGTCGAGACGCTCTGGGACCTGATGCACCGCTCGAACCGCCACTCGCGGCACGGCCATTTCATGATGGGCATCAGCGCGGTGGATAACACGCTCTGGGACTTGCGCGGGCGGTACTTCCAGGCGCCGGTCTACAAGCTGCTGGGCGGCCCCACGCGCGGCGCGGTCGAGGCGTATGCCAGTTGCCTCGGCTATTCGCTGGAGCCGGAATCGGTGCGCGCCCGCTCGGTCCAGTTCAAGAACGAAGGCTTCCGCCACGAGAAGTGGTTCCTCGCCTACGGCCCGGGCAGCGGCGCCGAGGGGATGTGGAAGAACGTCGAGCTGGTGAAGAACCTCCGCGAGGCGGTGGGCGACGAGGTTGAGCTGATGTTCGACGCCTTCATGGGCTGGGACCTGAACTACGCGCTCGCCTGGGCGACGCAGGCGGAAAAGTACCGTCCCTTCTGGATCGAAGAGGTCTTCGCAACGGAGAAAATCGAGAGCTTCGCGCAGCTCCGCCACGCCACGTCGATTCCGGTAGCCTCTGGGGAGCACATCTACGGCCGCTGGGAGGCCTGGCACTATCTGAAGGCCGACGCGCTCGACGTGCTCCAGACCGACCCGGAGTGGTGCGGCGGCGTCAGCGAGCTGGTGAAGATCTGCACGGTGGCGTCGCTCTACGACGTGCGGGTGATCCCGCACGGCCACAGCCTGCACACGGCGCTGCACGTGGTGGCCAGCCAGTCGCCGATGACCTGCCCGCTGGTGGAGTATCTCATAACCAAGATGAGCTCCTACCACCACTTCGAGAAGGAGCCGCTCGGCGTCGCCGGCGGCAAGATCGCGCTGCCCGACCGCCCCGGCTTCGGCATCGATCTCGACCCGGCCAAGGTCGAGAAGCAGACGCCGGTGAAGTGGGGAGGCTGACGCCGCCAGATCCGCCCTTGCAGCCGACCCCGGAATGCTGTATGTTCTTGCCATGGGGTTCGAAAGAGGGACGTCTTACGCCACGCTTTTCTTGTTAGCGCTTGTCGCGAGTCCGGGTCACGCCCAGACCGGCACAGGCAACATCCAAGGCACCGTCAAGGACCTCACCGGCGCGGTCGTGCCCGGCGCCAAGGTCACCATCTCGCAAAGCAGGACGGGCCTGACAACGAGCACCACCACCAACGAGGTCGGCTTCTACCTGTTCCCTTCGGTGCAGCTTGGACCGTACGAGATTACGGTCGAGGCAGCGGGAATGGAGCGGTGGAAGGGCGCGCTGACGCTGATGGCGGGTCAGAGCGCCGAGGTCAATCCAACACTCAAAGTGGGCTCGACCGCCACGGAGATCACCGTTGCCGGCAACGTGACCCCGCTGATCACCACCAACAGCCCCACGCTGAGCAACATCGTGGAGCGCGCCCGCATCGAGCAGTTGCCTTTGAACGGGCGGTTCATCACCACGCTGGTCTACATGACGACTCCCGGCCTGGAGTCGGGATCAGTCCCGCGGGTCTATGGCCTGCGCTACGCCTCGGAGATGTTGCAGGATGGAGCCGTTCTCGAGAACCGCGACTGGCAGTCCATCCCCGCCCGGCCGCCGGGGCTCGACACGGTAGAGGAGTTCCGCGCCGAGACCAACAACTCCTCGGCCAGGATGAACCGTCCGGGCACGATCATTCTGACCACCCGGGCGGGCACCAACCGGGTCCACGGCGCGGTCTTCTGGACAACTCGCAACAGTGGCGTGGGCGTGGCCCGCGCCCGGCAGGACTACTACCTCAAACCCCCGCACCTGGTGCGCAACGAGTTCGGCGCTTCGCTCGGCGGGCCGGTATTCCTGCCCAGGATCTACAACGGCGAGAACAAGACCTTTTTCTTCTCTGCCTACGAAGGTTACCGGTACCGGGCGGCGAGCACCCGGTCGATCACCATGCCCACCCTGGCGATGCGGCAGGGCGATTTCAGCGGCCTGGTGAACGCCCAGGGCCGCCGCTTCACCCTTTACGATCCGATGACCACGGATTCCAGGACCTGGCAGCGCCAGCCATTCTCGAACAACCAGATCCCGATGGCCCGCCAGAGCCCGCTGGCCAAGTATCTCTACGGCATCACACCGGCGCCTACTCATCCCGACAATCCGCTGGTCACCGCCAACTGGTTCGGCCCGGGCTTCGACAAGACCAACCAGCACACCGAAACCGTACGCGTTGACCACCGGCTTTCCGTGAACGACCAGTTGTTCTTCCGGTATTCGCACAACCCCGCCTTCAGGGCCTATACGTACGATCCGATCAGCGGCACTTCGCCGACCACGCTGGACATGAAAGCGAACGCGGCCATCGACGAAGGCCAGAACGACAACGCGGTGGCGAACTGGACGCACACCTTCTCGCCGACGTTCTTCAGCGAGACGCTGTTCACCCTGTCGCGAGACTACCGGGGGCAGATCCCCTACACCCGCGACGAGGAGATTGCCAGCAAACTGGGGCTGCCCAACCCGTTCAACTTCCCAGGGTTCCCGCGCTTGACCGGAACCGGGTTTGGCATGGTCTACGACTCCAGCATCAACACCAACATTAACTACGCCTGGATCGTCAACGCCGACCAGAACTTCACCAAGGTGATGGGCCGGCACGAGCTCCAGTTCGGCCTGCGGATGCGCTACGAGCGTCTGGACACGCTCCCCGATCAGCAGGAGCAGTACGGCTCCCACACTTTCTCCAGCCTGGCCACCGCGCTCTACGACCCCGCCTCCGGCAGCGCTTACAGCTCCGCGCCGTTCACGGGTCACGACTCCGCCAACCTGTTCCTGGGAATGGCCACCTACCGGGTAAGATTCAACCGGCAGTGGTTCCGCATGCGAGCCGACGAGAGAGCCGGTTACTTCCAGGACAACTTCCGGGTGAACTCCCGGCTCACTTTGAATGCGGGTGTGCGCTACGAATACAACAGCCCGGTCAAGGAAGCCAACGACAGCCTGATCAGCTTCAACCCCAGGACCCACGCGGCGGTGATGACGCGAACCGTCGATGAGATGGCGAAACTCGGAGTGCTGGTTCCCTCGATCGCCAAGGCCTGGGCGGATCTGGGCCTGAAGTACGAAACCCCGGAGCAGGCCGGTCTGCCCAAAGCGCTCGTGCATCCGAACTGGTGGGATGTCGGGCCGCGGGCGGGCTTCGCCTACCGCTTCGGCTCCTTGAACCGTCCCACGGTGCTGCGGGGCGGCTATTCGATTTTCGCGTATCCGGAGTCCCTGCGGCTCTACAACGGGTACATGGAATGGACCGTTCCCTCGACCGGCTATTTGGCTTACAATCCCAATAGCGCCGAGTTAAGCCCGGACGGGCTGCCCAACTACCTGCTGCGCTCCGTGCCCACCATCATTGCCGGCGTCAACAGCGCCAACGTGATCGACGTGAACAAGGCGACCGGCATTGCCCGGGGCGGCGCCACCATGTACTACTTCGACCCGCACCAACCCACCGCCCGCGCCCATGAGTGGAACCTGATGCTCGAAAGGGAGCTGGTAGCCGATACCAGCATTAAGATCGGCTATGTCGGCACCCACGGCGCCCGGATGTCGCAATGGTACTCGTACAACGAGTCCCCGCCCGCCTACGTCTGGTACACCACCACCGGTCTGCCGTACCCGACCGGTCCCTACGCCAACGTGGCGCGTCGCAATTTCGACCAGCAGGTCTACGGGTCGATCAGGGCGTACCAGAAGACCGGCTGGTCCAACAACAGCAGCTTCCAGATCGAAGTCCAGCACCGCTATTCCAAGGGCTACGCGTTCCAGGCGTTCTACGTGATGAGCAACGCCATGCGCGTGGCCGGCGACGGCTGGCGCGACGATCAGTTGCCGGCCATCAACATGTTCCTGCCCGGAATCGTCCCGGCGGACAACAACGCGCGGAACCGGCTGCTCTTCTACCGCCGCGACACCGGGATTCCCAAGCACCGCGTGAACTGGAACTGGATCGTGGACCTTCCGTTCGGCAAGGGCAAGCCGTTGGGCCGCGACGCCGGCGGCTTGCTGAACGCCCTGATTGGCGGCTGGCAGATCGCCGGCAACGGCGCCTTGACCAGCCGGTATTTCCAGTTGCCGGCCAGCAATTGGGGCCCGGCGGGCAAGGTCGAGGTTTACGGCAAGAAGTATCCGATCCAGGATTGCCGCAGCGGCGTCTGCTACGACGGCTGGCTCTACTGGAACGGGTACATCCCGGCCAACCGCATCAACAGCTACGCCGCCAACGGGAGGCCGAACGGAGTCATGGGCGTCCCCGACAGCTTCCAACCGTTCCGGAAACCGCTGATTCCGACGCCCAAGGACGGCGGCAGCCCCAGCGACCCGATGTATCCCTACTACGAATCCAACACCGCGTGGGTGCCGCTGAAAGACGGTACGCTGCAACGGACCAGCTTCGACACCGGCCTCCATCCGTTGATAAACCAGTACGTGCTCGGCCCGATGATCTGGAACATGCACGCCTCGGCCTTCAAGTCGGTGCGGCTCCGGGAACAGATGTTCGTGCGCTTCAACGTCGATTTCTTCAGCGTGTTCAACATGCCTGGGACGACCATGCCGGGCGGCGACGGAGTCATTCTCAACCGGAGTTCGGCCAACTCGCCGCGGGTGCTGCAACTGACGCTGCGTCTGAGCTGGTAGTACGGACCGCTCCCTGCGGTCGCGGCTCGGAAATGAGCCGCGCGCGCCAGCAAGCGGTTGCCGGGCTCAAGCGCCGGCGCGGAGGTCCCAGTTAAGGAAGACCCTGCGGGCGCCGGCGCGGAAGATCCACAGGGCGTTGCCTGAGTCGTGGGCGCTCCGGGAGGGGCTACCGGCGCCGTGGCGCTCCAAGGTCACGAGCGTGGGCTGCTTCTCCAGCGGGGCCCAGGAGAAGGCCACCGCGTTTCGCCATCGCGCCTTCGTCGCCCTCAGCCGGACCGCAAACATGGACACAGGCTTGTCGCTCATCCCCTTGGCGGGCATCTCTTCGGCGGCGACCTCGACCTCCTCCAGCGTGAGCGGCTCCACCCGCAGTACGGCTTTGCGGCCGCGGCAGACGAGCGAGCCGTCCTCCTGTTTCTCCGCGGGGTATTCGGGATGGAAGCGCAGCTCCAGCGCGCGGGGTTCGCTGAGCGCGATCTCGTCCACCACAATCAGCACGTCCGGCTTCAAGAAGTAGAGGCGGCGCGTGAACTGCCGCAGGCCCAGCGCCTCCGGGTAAGCCGGCGCGGCGTCTCCGATGATCTCGTCCAGCGCCGGCGCAAAAGCAGCTTTCAGGATGCGGGGATCCGATTT
This sequence comes from Acidobacteriota bacterium, assembly GCA_038060875.1. GTDB lineage: Bacteria > Acidobacteriota > Terriglobia > Bryobacterales > Bryobacteraceae > JBBTDS01. The sequence continues at coordinate 5,997 of JBBTDS010000668.1, forward strand.
GGGTCCCGGATACCAGTCTCTCGGCTCCAGCCAGTGACCGCCTTCGCCGAGTTGGCCGCGGCCCTCGATCAGCAGCGTGTTGTGGTGATCGGTCATCTTGGCAAGATAGCCGTCGTCGCGGATCAGCCATTCGCCCGCGCCGAAGAGCGCGAAGTGACCGGCGTCGGGATGCACGTGGCCAATACCGGGATTGACCTCGAAGCGCGGCTTCGCCTCGTGTCCCGCGGGCGGGCCGCACTTGAACACGACGAGCGATTCATCGCCCGACCAGCCGGAGCGGGCCGAGACGATCTCCAGGTCCGCGAAGTGGCGCAGCGTCGGCAGCTCGGAAGGGGGCTGCGCCGGGACCGACGGATCGTACCAGATGAGATTCAGCCAGAGGGCCTCGGTACTGGTGATGCCCGCAGCGTTCAGTTCTTGCGCCAGCCATTGCGCGTGTCCGTCCTTGTGAAGGTGCGCCAGCCGGCGCAGCAGGTAGTCCGGACCGTACCAGTCGCTGCGCGGGCTGTCGGCGATGTCAACGACGTTGTTCTGGCGGGTCCATGCGTTGCGGGGCAGACCCAGATACAGCCGGTAGGCAGCGGTGTTGCGCCACCAGGGGCTGGAGAGGTTCTCGCCCAGCAACTCCGAGGCCAGGTGCCAGTACTTAAGCAGGTATTCGACGCCGTAGCTCCAGTAGCCCACGCCTTCGTGGCTGGCGCCGTCGGAGCCGAGGGCCGCTTCCGTGCCGCGATACTTGCCAATCGTCAGATCCATCCAGCGCGGGAACTCGGCCGCGACTTCCGCTTCGTCGAAGATCGCGAGACCAGCCGCGACCAGCCCCGTCGCCGGTACCCACAGGTGGTTCTGCAAGAGCGGCTTTTGGCGGCGCGGGATGCCCATGAAGCAGTCGCGGCAGCGCTTGAGCAGCGTCCGGCGAATGGTGTCCCGGCTTTGCGGGTCGAGGTCTCGGTACAGCCAGTCGTAGATCACCGCTAATCCAACGAGCTGATGTCCGGCCGACAAGGCGCAGCCGTCCTGGATGCCCATACCCCAATGCGGATAGCCGCAGGAGGCCAGCGCCCATTCCTGGGCTGCTTTCAGGTAGACCGGCTTACCCGTGAGGGCATATGCCATCGCGAGGTACGGCATCTTGCTGCCCACTCCGCGCTGCCAGAGCTGCTCCGAGTCGCCTTCGCGGTACCGGTCCTGGTAGCGCGGCGGCTGTTCGGCGGCGATGCGGTCCGCCTGCCCGCGCACGAGCTCCCAGAGAGCGGCGTGCGTGGTGCGGATGGCGGACTTCAAGCGGGCGAAGCCGGCGGCATCGAGGAACAGCCGCGGGTGGACGCCCCGCTTGGATTCGAGAGCGGATAGCCTTTGCGCGGCGAGTCTCGCGGCAGCGGCGCTCAGCGACGACGTCAGGAACGATCGGCGAATCATGCGGTACAAGTATAGACCCGGCCGCCCGGGGGTAGGGACTGCGAGTGGTATACTCCGTGAGGTCACGCCTATGCCTGTCGTCACCCGCTCGATCCTTCTGCTCGCCTCCGCCATGGCCGCGCACAGCGCCGATGCGCCTGCCGCGGCGGCGGCGAATCGCCTGAAGCTGGAGCTCCGCATTCCGGCAAAGCACCCCTACCTGGCGCTTACGCCCGAGGACATCGCCCGCGCCAGGGAACGGGCGGGGCGTCAGGAGTGGGCCAAGCAGGCACTCGCGAAAGCGCTGAGCGACGCCGGCGCCCATGTGCAGCGGCCCTGGGGAAAGCTGCCCGAAAAAGGCGATACCGAGCATCGCAACCTCGCCAACCGGCTCTTCTCGGCCGCCCTCGCCTACGCTCTCTCGGGCGAAATGCGATACGCCGAGTGGACTCGCGACGGGCTGCTGGCGTACGCCGGCATCTACCCCGCGCTGCCAATGACCAGGCTCCGCTCGAAAGTATTCACCCAGTCGTCTCTGTATGAGGCGACCTGGCTGGTCCAGATGGTGCAGGCTTACGACCTGATTGCCGACAGTGGAGTTTTCACCGGCGAACAGAAGAAGCACGTGGAAACCGACCTGCTGCGGGCGGCGGTGGCCTGCTTCAAGATCGACGATTTCCAGGGCGACCCCCGCATCAAGGACCTGCATTACCGCTGCTACAACTTCCAGGCGTGGCATCTCTCGGCCATCGGCCTGGTGGGGCTGGCGGTGAAGGACGCCGGTCTGGTTGACTACGCCGTCAACAGCCCGTACGGTTTCCGGCACCTGCTGGCCCACGATGTCCGGGACGACGGGTTGTTCTGGGAGCGCTCGGTCGGGTATCACCAGTTTGTCATCAGCGCGTTGCTGCCGCTTACCGAGGCCCTGGCGCACTGCGGGTTCGATTCATATAAATTGAGCGTGCCCAACGACCGCTCCCGGGACGAGAACGCTCACTACCTCACCGATACGAGCGACCGGCCGAAGTCGCTTCGGCTGTTGTTCGAGGCGCCCTTCTACCTGGCGTTTCCCGACCTGAGCTATCCCGCGCTGGGCGACAGCAGCCGCGGGCCGTTGCGGCCGGCGTGGCAGGAGTTGGTCGGTTATCACCGCTACCGCGATCCCAAGCTTGCGGCCCTGCTGGCCCGCGGTGTTTCGCAGCCGGCGCGGGCTCGCGACTGGCGCTGGCTGGTCTACGACTCGCCGCCCGATTCCCGATCGCCTTTGGGCTTTCCGCTCCGGGACGGCAGGTTTGCGAACAGCGGCGAGTACCGCAACGGCTGCTCGCTGTTTCCCTCCAGCGGTGTCGCGGTCCTTCGCGAAGCCGCCGGCGATTTCACCGCGCGTCGCGAGAGCACGGCTGTCTCATTGAGCTACGGCCCTTATGGCGGCGGGCACGGCCACCCCGACAAGTTGGGCATCGTTCTCTACGCACAGGGGCGCCAGTGGATTCCCGATTTCGGCAGCATGCCCTACGAGACCCACTGGAAAGCGGAGTGGACGGCCCACACGATCAGCCACAATACGCTGGTCGTGGATGGCGTCTCGCAGCGGCCTTCCGGCGCCCGCAACACCCAGTGGCCCACCGACGACGCCAGTGACAGAGTGGCCGGCAAACTCGAGCGGTTCGAACCGCGGGAAAAGCTCGTCAGCGCCTCGTGCGACCGCGCCTACGAAGGATTTGTGCTCCGGCGCGCGGTCCGGCTCTCCGGCCACCTGGTGGTGGACGATTTCGCCGTCTCGGCAGCGGGCGAAACGCCGCACCAGTTCGATTACGTGCTCCACATCGACGGCGAGCTGGCGGAGAGTTCGGCGCCGCTCGAACCGCGTTCAGGCCGGCTCGGCGAACGCTGCGGCTACCAGCACGTCCAGCAGCGGCGCGGCGGGACCGCCGCGGGCGTTGTGGCGTTGACTTTCGCGGCGGGGAACGAGCGACTGCGCATCTGGATCGTTTCGAACGAGAGGACGCCCGCCGAGGTGGTCCTCGCCGAGGGCCTGACCAACTCGCCGGACGTGAAGATGCCGATGCTCGTCGTGCGGCGCAAAGCCCCGCGCAGCAGGTTTGTGACCGTGTTCGAGCCTGTCCGGGCGGACAACCCCCTTCGTGGGATCCGCGTCGAGGCCGCCGCCGATGGCGAACCGGCGGCGCTGCTGCTCGAATCCGCACAGCCCGTACGGCGGGTGCCCCTCGGAGTGGAAAGAACGGGGCGGCGCCCCCCGGCGTAGCCTTCCGCTCACGGCCGCCGCGGGATCAGCAGCCGCAGCCCGACCCGCACCACGTCGGGGTTGGCGCCGATCACGCCACGGTTCTGATCGTAGATGCCGCGCCACTTCGAGCTGGTGCCGTAGTAGAAATCCGACAGCCGCGCGAGCGTGTCGCCGGACTCGACGAGGTGATAGAAGGGCTCCGGGCAGGTGTTGAGGATCTGGCGCTGCACGCGGGCGTACTCGGCGCGAGTGTCCCGCTGCTGGGCCGCCTGTCCCGTCAGGCGCTGGAAGATGGCGACAGTCGCCTCCCGGATCGTCGTCTGGATCAGGTCGAAGGCCTCGCGCGGCAGCCATTGTCGTGTGATCAAGAGGGCTCGCAGCGTGGCCTCGTTGCGGATCTCGCCGTCCATGCGGGGCAACAGCCTGTTGTTGTCCTGGACGTGCAGTTGTTCGTGCTGCGCCCAGACGTTGCGCGCACAGGCCGAGAGCTCGTTGCTGATGTAGATCTCGTGCCGCAAGGTCAGGATCAGAGGGCCGGTCTCGAACCGGAATTCGATGCCGTCGGCGGCGCGCCGCTGCTCGAAGCGAAGCTGGCGCCCGTCGGTGGTAAGGATGGGGACGGTGACGGCCAGGGACCGGGCCGCAAAGGGATTGCCGGTTTGCGCGGCCCGCTGGCGCACAACGGAGGGGGAGACGGCTTGCGGATGGGGTGGCTCAGTTGGGATCGTTTGCACGCTCAGCGGCATGGCTGCCTCCTGCTATTCGAACACCTTCTCTACCGGAACGATTCGCACCGCCTCCGGCTTCAGGTCTATCTTCCAGCGTTCGACAATCTTGTCTTCCGCCAGGACCTCCTCGGGCTTGGGCGAATTATACGTCATCGACGAGGGATCGTTGCCGAGCAGCTTCTTCCTCAGCTCCTCGCAGTTCCTGGCGATCACGACGATGCGGAGGTCGCCGGTGCGAAGGTGCTTGCGGATGGCGCGGTTCACGTCCTCCAGCTTCAGCCGGGCAAGGCTGCTCTTGAGGTAGCTGCCGTACTCCGGGATCCCGTAATACTGGCTGTCGAGGGCGTAGCCGAGCTCGGCGCTCTTTGTGCTGGTCAGCAGGTTCGCGTACTTGGTGAGGAAGGCGCGCGTGCGCTCGAACTCCTCCGGCGTGAGCCCTTTCGTGACCAGGCGGTCGAGCTCGTACAGCGCCAGCCGCAAGGCGAAGTGGGCGGTCGGCGGCTCGACCGGCCGGATCCAGATCTGGAAGATCTGCTGCCGGCGCGCAAGATTTGGGTCCGGCTCGAACTGGAACATCCCGCGCGGGAAGTACTCGATGTAGGCGTAGTCGCCGTAGTTGAGGCCGCGCACCTGCCGCATGCGATCGAAAAGGCGCCCGCCGCTGGAGCGGTGCTGGCCCAGACAGGACTGCGCCACCAGCAGCGCCGGGTAGTCCGGGTGGCCGCGCTTGACCGCGATCGGGAAGCCGAGCGAATAGGCCACCGAGCGCGTGTCCTTCTCAACCATCGTCACGCGCACGCCGCGCAACGGCTCCGGCTCGGGCAGTTTCACCGCCGCGCGCTTGCCGGCCGGCAGCTTCGCAAAGTCCCGCTTCATGCGCGCCACAAACTCTTCCGGATAGCCGCCGGCGATCCCCAGCACGAGGTTGGCCTGCGTGAACTGCTGGCGGTAGAACTGCTGGAGGTCGGCCATCGCCAGCTTCTGAAGCGCCGAAACAACGCCGGCGTTGTGATGAGCGTAAGGGCGCCCGGCGTAAAGCTCTCCGTACAGCACCTCCTTGCCCAGCTCTTCATCGTTGTTGCCGCGCAGCGAGACGCGGAGGAAGTTGACCGCGTCGTCACGCAGCCGGTCCAGGTCGTCCTTGCGCCAGCCCGGGTCCAGCAGCATGGCGCGGAACAGCTTGTAGAAGGCCTCCAGGTTGTCGACGTGGGTGGTGGCGGAAAACGCGATCATCTCCTTGTCGGTCTGGGCGGAAACCGAGGCGGCCATCGGGAACACGGCGTCGAGGATCTGCTTGTAAGCCAGCTCGCGTGTGCCGCCTTGCGCGAGCATGGCGGCGGTGAGCGCGGCCGCGCCTTCCTTGCCGGCCGGGTCGGAGGCGGCGCCGGTCAGGAACACGATCCGGAAGGTGACCAGCGGCGAGCGGCCGGGCAGCGCCACCACCCGCGGCTCGGCCGGCGCGAGGCCAGCGGCGAACAGCAACAGAGCAAGGAGCCTTTTCATTTCGATTTCCCTCCCGCCAGCGTCACGATCGTGCGCCCGCCGTCGCCGAAGTACTTGCGGGCGATCGCCTGGATGTCCGCCGGCGTGATGCGTTCATACAACTCGTAGACGCGGTTGATTGTCTCGGGCGTGCGCCGCAAGGCGACGAAGCGCGCCACCATGGCCGCGATCGCCTGGCTGTTGTTCATGCCCAGCGCGAAGCTGTAGCGCAAGTGCCGCTTCACCTCGTCCAGCCGGCGCGCGTCCACCGGCTTCTCCCTGAAGCCGTTAAGCGTGGCGAGGATGTCGTCCCGCACCGCGGCCACCTCGCTCTCCTTCTTCACCCGCGACCAGACGGTGAACAGGTACGGATCGACATGGTCGGGATTCTCGGCCTCCAGCGCATCGACCTTCTGCTCCTGAATGACCAGTTTCTGGTAGAGGTCCGAGCTAGGCGAAAAACCAAGAAACGAGATCAGGTCCAGCGTCACCTGGTCTTTCTCGGTGTCCGAGTAAGCCGGCCCGCGAAAGCCCACTACCACCCAGGGCAGGGTGGCGCTGGCCCACTCGACGCGGTTCGTCCGCGGGCCGCGCGGCGCCGGCTCGGGGGGAACCCCCGCCCGGTAGCTGCCGCGCTTCCAGCCGCCCCAGTGCTTCTCCACCAGCGCGCGCACCGGCTCGGGCTTCACGTCACCGCACACGATGATGGTCGTGTATTCCGGCCGGTAATACCGGTCAAAGAACTGGCGGCTGTACTCGTACTGGTTGGGCATGTCCTGGATGTCCTTCAAAAATCCCATGGTGGTGTGCTTGTAGGTGTGCCGGTCGAAGGCGGTGTCGCGAAGGACTTCGTACAGCTTCGAGACCGGATTGGCGCTGTTCTTGTTGTACTCGCCCAGCACCGCCAGCGCCTCGGTGCGGAAGACGTCCGGCGAATACTCCAGGTTCTGAAACCGGTCCGCCTCCATGCGCAGCACCGTCTCCAGGTCTTCCTTGGAGAAGGTGGTGTGGTAGGCGGTGTGGTCGTCGGTGGTGTAGGCGTTCGACGAGGCCCCGGCCGCCTTGAGCGCCGCTTCGTACTTCGCCGGCGGAAAGGCCTTGGTGCCGCGAAACATCATGTGCTCGAACAGGTGGGCGAAGCCGCTCTTGCCGGGCTCGACCTCGTTGCGCGAGCCGGTCTGGACCACGATGTAGAGGGCCACCACGTTCGGGTAGTCGGTCGGAATCGTGATCAACCGCAGCCCGTTGGGGAAGTCGTCCTGGGCGTAGGGATAAGGAAAAGCCTTCTGCGGCGCCTCGGCCGAAGAAGCGATCAGCGCGCAGCACAACAGCGTGAGAACAAGCACTGGCATACCCTCCTATTCTAGAGCACTCAGCCGCTGTACGCCTGGCGCGCCGGCAGGACTCTTAGTACTTAATAGGGTCTTGTAGTCAACCGCATTAAGGTGTATCCTGGCCTCATGATGAGGGGAGCACTTACCCTAATACTGGGGCTGTTAGTAACTCACGCAAATGCGGGCGCCGGCATGAAGTCTGCCAACAAATACCCCAAGAAAATCTGGTGGGTGACGGTGGCCGCGGTGGTGGGCGCTACGTTGTTGGATGCCCGCTCGAGCTGGGGCAAACCGGAGCTGAATCCGTTGTTGCGAGGTCCGAACGCCCGCTTCGGCGGCACAGGACTGGCGGTCAAGATCGGCGCCGTCGGAGGTTCCTGCACGCTCCAGTGGCTCGCGTTGCGGAAGCACCCGGAGCTGGCGAGCAGGTTCTCCGGGATCAACGGGGGGCTAACCTCCCTGTTTGCCGGCGTTGCCTGGCGGAATGAGATCCAGAGCCAGGCGCTTCGGCAGCGGACCGCGCGCCTCCTCCATCCGGACGGCCAGCTCCAGCAGCCGCTCTTCCTCATACGGCCGCCCGATGAGTTGCACGCCAGCCGGTAGGCCCTCCCCGGTGACATCGAACGGAATGACGAGCGCCGGCAGACCCAGCAGGTTGACCGGGGTCAGCGGCATCATCGCTTCGAACAGGCCGATGGGCTTCGCGTCCGTCTCCCAGCGCCGCTCGCGGTGCCGGAAGGCGGCGACGCCGCAGGCCGGGGTGAGCAGCACCGGGTGGTCCCGCATCTGGCGCAGCAGGCCGGCCCTCATCTTGTCGCGGGCGGCCAGGTTCTCCAGCACCTGAAGCGACGAAGGCTCGGGCTTCCCGGCGGTTTGCTCCAGGAACTCCAGCGCCGTCCAGTGGGCTTCGTGCTCGCGGCCGGCGATCATCTGGCGCGTCAGCGGCGCCGGCAGCTCGCCGAAGAAAAACCACCAGAGGTTGGGGGCGCGATCGATCCCGCGCGGCTCAAACGGCTCGACCGCGAAGCCGAGATCGGCGATCACCCGCGCTGCCTTGTGGACGGCGCGGCGCATGGCCGGCTCGACCGGGACCTTGCAGAATTGTTCCATCAGGCCCACCCGCAGCGCCGAGAGATCGGGCGGGCGCAGCGAGACCGGCGCCGAGAACGGGTCCTCGAAATCGTATCCCGCGATGACCCCAAACAGCAGGCGCAGATCGCGGGCGGTCCGCGCCATAGGTCCGGCGACGCCGAGCAAACCGCAGGGGTTGACGATGTCGGGGAAATGACCTGTGGCCGGAACGCGCCCCGGCGTCGGCTTCAGGCCCGCGAGGCCGCAAAAGTGCGCCGGCACGCGGATGGAGCCGCCGCCGTCGCTGCCCAGCCCGCCCGCGGAGCAGAAGGAGGCGATAGCCGCCGCTTCGCCGCCGCTCGATCCGCCCGGCGTCCGCTCCAGATCCCAGGGGTTGTTGGTGCGGCCGGTGAGGTGGTTATCGGTCTCGTAGCTCGCCAGGAACTCCGGGCAGTTTGTCTTGCCCAAGAGAATGGCTCCCGCCTCGCGCAGCCGCGCGACGGCGGTCGCGTCCCGCGCGGCGCGATGGCCGAGCCGGAAGCGACTGCCGCACAGTGTGGGTTTGCCCTCGACGTCGAAGCTGTCCTTGATCGTCACCGGGACGCCGTGCAGGGGACCGCGCGACACCGAGGACTCAGCGGACCTTGCCGCGACCCGCGCTTCCCCGGCGAACACCTCGACAAACGCGTTCAGCGCCGGATTCACGCGCTCGATCCGCGCCAGATGCGCCTCGACGAGCTCGATCGGCGAAACCTCGCCGCGGCCCGTGAGCGCGGCCATTTCGGAGAGGGTGAGGTGGACCATGGCCACGAGCCAGCATAACCCGGTGGGTCACCCTCGGGCAGCCGCGGGCCCTTCTACCCCCGCTCCAGCGCCGCCAGTTCGGCGAAGCGGCGGATCAGCTCGGCGC
>JBBTDS010000669.1:0-14163 GCA_038060875.1 Acidobacteriota bacterium
GCTTTCTCCATCGTTTTCGAGATGGTGTACGACACCAGGAACGTCAGCCCTTGCCGGTATCGCCGCTCCACCTTGATTTGCAGCGCGCTGTACCAGCTCTCCCCGATGCTTTGGCTACTCATGGTAAGGCCGCTGAACTGCGGGAACTGTGTCATCAGGTTACGCCGCTGGGTGGTCGACTGCGCGCCCCGCGAGGTGCTTGCAGGTAGCACCCCGTAGAACGGGTTGGGCACCACCTGCGAGAGATAGGGCGTCCCCAGTGCAAGCTGCTCCTTCGTGAGATAACTCATGGACTTGCCGACCTGCAACTCCCGCGTCCGGCTGCCCACGTAAGACGCCTCGGCGAGGAGCCCCGGAACGAGTTCGTACTGGAATCCGGCCGAATACTGCCACACATACGGCACGACGCGTCTCGGGTCGCCGAACGATACGCTGTCGCCCACCTGCGTGGCCAGCCCCCGGCTTGCGCCCGGCGGCTGTATCAGTCCGTTGGGGAACGGATCCGACAGCGTTTGGAACGGCAGAAAGCCCGGCGTACTGGTCTGTGCATTGGTGGTCTGCGCGAATCCGGTATTTCCGCCGTATTCCACCGTGGGCAGATAGTACCGGCCCATGCCCGCCCGGAACACCAGCGGGCTCCCCTGCACGACTTTGTAGGCCAGCCCGGCGCGCGGCTGCCAGTTGTTCCGATCGGGTTCGAAAGCGGTGCGCGGCTGCCCTCCGACACCCGCGAACAGAAGACCGCCCCGCAAATCCAGTCCCGGGATCTGGTACGGGCTCTTGGCGCCGAAATCGAAGCCGCGATTCTGGCGGTTGTAGCGCTCCACCCAGGGCCGCTCGAGGTCCCAGCGAATACCCAGGGTCAGAGTGAGCCGGCGCGTCGCCTGCCAATCGTCCTGATAGAACGCCACCGGGTAATGCGAAGACAGGTAGGGAGTAGCGTTCAAAGTGGCCGATGCGCTCGCCATGTACCCCAACAGGAAGGACGCGATCGCGTTGCCGCCCATGGGGTCGTTCACCTGCGGGTTGGAATAGGTCCAACTGCGCGTGAACGAGTAAGTCCCCATCGCGTTGCCCCGCCCGAAATTGGCGAAGTGGATCAGCCGGTATTCCGTGCCGAACTTCATCGAGTGCCTGCCCACGATCTTCATCATGTTTCCCTGGGCGGTGTAGGTGTCGCCAGCCACGATGTCGGCTTCGCTCCTGCTGGTCTGTTCGTAGTTTTCGAAACTGAAAACGGGGTACTTGTTCGGCATCTGGAGCTGACCGATGAGAGTCTTCGGTAAGCCGAGTTGGGACATATCGTAGGGATTATAGAAGTTGGTCTCGAAAAAGCGGTTAAAGCCGATGCGCATGCTCACAATGGTTTGCGGGCTTAACGTCCCGACCGTATCGAACACGGCCCCGTGGTTCTCGCGCCCCAGGTGTTCCTCGCGCCGCGCGGGCGTGTCCCAGCCGTTGTAATTGATGTGGCCGCCGTCGCGGAAATTGTGGTTCCACCGCCCGTAGATCCTCCAGGCGCTGCTGATGTTATGGTCAACGCGCGCGATGATGTTCTTGAAATCCGTGTGGCCCACCACGGAACCCGCGAACCAGTTATTCACGCGCGTCACCGGATCGCCGCTCTGATTCGGCAACGGAATATCCTGGAGCACGCGCAGCGCAAGCGGGTTCATGCGTCCCGGTGGCACGAGGTTACCTGCAAACGGCGTGCGCAGGTACTGCGGGTTCGAGAGCGAGACTGCCCGGGCGGGGTCGAACGCCGGGTTCGGTCGGACGGTCAACGGGTCGTAGATCGTGTACATCTGGCGGGCGCTGGTGAACGTCTGCGAGAAGTCGCCCTTGCGCTGTTCCGGCGTGGGCACCGAAGTGAGGTACGGCGAGGGCCCCACGGAGCGGGACCGCTCCAGCGAAAACATGAAGAACGTACGGTCCTTGCCGCGATACAGTTTGGGCAGCCATATCGGGCCATCGACTTCGAAGCCGTACTGGTCGGACAGCGACTGCGTGCGGGGCTTGCTGTTGGCATTGTTCGCGAAGGTATTGGCCACCAGGGCAGTCCGCCGCAAGAACTCGTACACCGCACCATGGAACGTATTAGTACCCGGTTTCACCGACATGGTAACGACGCCGCCGCCGGTACGGCCGTACTGCGCGTCATAAGTGTTGGTCTGGATTTTGAGTTCCTGCACCGCTTCGAGCGGCGGAACGTACGCGATCACCTGGCCACCGCCTTTGATGGCGTGATCCGATACGCCATCGATCTGCACCTCGTTCATCGCCGGCCGCCCCCCGTTGATCGACCAGCTCGACATGGTCGAGACGTCCGAGGGGCCGAACCCGCCGAGACTGCCCGTGTACTGCACGCCTGCGGCGAGGTTGATGAACGTGAGTGGGTTCATGCCGCGAAGGGGGAGAGCGGTAATTTTCCGAGCCTCGATAGACTGCCCGCGGCTGCCGCTGGAGACCTCGAGCAGCGGGGCCTCCGCGGTTACGGTAACGCGATCCGAAAGCTGCCCCAGTTCCAGCGTGACATCCAGGCGCGTGCGATCATTGACGCGCAGTTCAATTGGGCTGCGCTCGAAGCTCCGGAAACCACTCTGTTCCACCTGCAGCGAGTACCGGCCGGGCAGCAAGTAAGGGATGACATACGTGCCTTCCTGGTTGGTGCTCGATGTTGCCACCACGCCGCTTTCGATATTGGTGACTTTCACGGCCGCGCCGACCACCGCTGCGCCGGAGGGATCGCTGACCACGCCCAACAGGGTGGCCCGGTACTCCTGCGCGCCCAGGGGCAGCGCCAGGAAAGCGGCAATCCATACGCTTCGGATCTGCACGACAAGCCTCCTCTCAGAGTTTCTTCATTCGCAACAGGACCAGGTCATAAACTTTCAGGCCCGGGATCCGCACGGCGGCGGTCACGTTGTCCACCGGCCGAGACACGTTGTAGTTGATCAGGTGCGGCAGTCGGGTATTCGAACCCATTTTCGGCTCTCATCGCAAAGCGTGGCGGCTGTAACATGTTTGGAAGCTACCCCATCCCGGAGCGCCACAGCAGGGCCACGCCCAGCGCGGCCACGCCGAGAAAGGTCCCGAACGGCAATTCGTAGGTGGAGGCCTTCTTGCGGGTCGCCACGATGAACAGCAGCCCCAACACCGAGCCGAGCAGCGAGCCCGCCAGCACGGTCAGCAACACGCCATACAGGCCGAGAAAGGCACCGATCATGGCCACCATCTTCACGTCGCCGAAGCCGAGGCCCTCGCGGCCGCGCGCCTTCTGATACACCACGCCGATCAGCCACAACAGGCCGCTGCCGATCACTGCGCCCAGCAGCGCCTCGGCCAACGACAGCACCCGCGGTCCCCACTCCCAGGGGAACAGCAGGCCCGCGATGGGCAGGTCCAGCGGCACGAGCGCCGCCAGTCCCAGGCCGGCCGCCGTGCCGCCCAGCGTGAATTCGTCCGGCAGGATCCGCTGCTCCAGGTCCGAGAAGATCAGCCCCACCAGCAGCCCGCTGAACAGGCACAGCTTCAGCGCCTGAAGGGTGGGACCGAGGGAGAGGACCAGGAAGAAGAAGAGTGCGCCGGTGAGCAGCTCGACCGCCGGGTAGCGCGGCGAGATGGCGGCGCTGCAATGGCGGCACCGGCCGCGCAACAGGACGTAGCTCGCCAGCGGGATGTTGTCGTACCAGGCCAGCGGGCGCTCGCAGGCCGGGCAGAACGAGCGCGGCCGGATCACCGAACGATCCCGCGGCAGGCGGTAGACGCAGACGTTGAGAAAACTGCCGATCAGAAGACCGGCCAGCGCGGCCAGCAGTGCTTCCAGCATCACCTCACCCGTTCGTAGACTTCGAGCGTTCCGCTCACCATCGCCACGACCGAAAAGCGCTCCTCCACCTGCCGACGGGCTGTCCGGGCCAGGCGGGCGGCCAGTTCGCCATCGCCGCCGAGGCGGGCGACGGCGGCGGCGATCGCTTCCGGTGCGTTGTCAATCAGTAATCCAGTTTCGCCGTCCTTGACGATCTCGGTCAAACCGCCCACCCGGCTGGCCACCACCGGCACCCCGGCGGCCATGGCCAGCAACACCGCTGAGCCCAGGCCCTCCTGTGCGCTGACGTAGACGAAGACCGAGGCGCAGCGAAGGTCTTCGGGCAAGTCGGCGGAGAAGTGGACCTCGAAGCCGCCCAGCGCGGCCGCGCGGCGCACCAGTGCGGCGCCCTTCAGCGGGTCGTCGCTGGCCGGGGCGATCACGCCTCCGCCGCGAGTCCCCTGCCCTGCCAGCGGCACGCCGTCGTAAACCACCGAGACCTTCTCCGCGCCGACGCCGGCGGCCATCAGCGTGCCCTTAACGAACTCGGAGACGGCGATGTAGTGGCGGGCGCGGGCGTATTTCCAGTCGGAGAACGGACTGCGGCCGACCGCAAAGGCCACCCGGCGGGCGACCACCAGCCGCCGGTGCAGCGCCAGCGCTCCCAGCGTGTGGGCCCGCGCATCGTGCGCGTGCACCACGTCCATGCCGCGCGCCAACCGGGGCAGCGCAGTGACCCGCAGCGGCATCGCATCGAGCCCGCGCGCGCGGGCCAGCCCTAACAGTGGCGACGACGGCGGCGCCAGCAGCAGGCACTGGTGGCCGGCGCCGGCCAGCCCCTCCAGCAGGTAGAGCGCCTGCCACTGCCCGCCCCGCATCTGCCGTCCGGTGTCGATGTGGAGGATGCGCATGGGTGAGCGGCCTAGCTCATGTTCCGCGCCTTGGCGTACTTGAGATACGTGTACACCGCGGCCATGTGGGCGATGGTCAGCCCCTCGAAGCCGTCCAGGAATCCGAGCCGCAGCACGTAGGTGCGCACAAACTCCCAGGCGGGGTCGATCACCAGGTTGCGCCAGCGCACTCTCTCGTTGCGCGCCACCAGATCCTGGGCCGCCAGCGTGGTGTAGCGGTCCATCGATTTCAGGTGCTCGGCGAGCGAGCTGCACGTGAAATGGAGCAGGTTCGATTCCAGGCGCCCGACGCGGCCGCTCGTCTCGACCCGCTCGTGGACATACTCACCCACCCAGCGCGCCTTGCGGCGGTCGTACAGCCGCACCTTGCGATCGGGATACCAGCCCGAGTGCAGAATCCAGCGTCCCAGGTACTGGGCCATGCGCGGCACCGTGTAGGCGTCGCAGTCGGGGCCGCTCTTCTTCAGTTGCCAGATCTCGGCTTCCAGCGCCTCGCTTAACGCCTCGTCGGCGTCGAGCGAGAGTATCCAGTGGTGCGACGCCTTCTCGGCCGCCAGGTTCTTCTGCGCCGCGTAGCCGCGCCAGTCGGCTTCCTCGACGCGGGCGCCGAGCTTGACCGCCAGCTCGACGGTGCGGTCGGTCGAGCGGCTGTCGAGCACCAGGATCTCGTCACAGCAACGGAGACTCTCGATGGCCCGCGGCAGGTTCCGCTCCTCGTTCGACGTAATGACGGTGGCCGAGATCTTCATCGCGCTAACCGATCGGCGTCGGTGTGAATGACACCACCAGCAGCGCCAGCGCCAGCAGGCCCAGCTTCAGCCGGCCGCGGTCGATGCCGCTGGGGTCGTAAATCGAAGGATGGCGCATGCCGAAGAAGAACAGCAGCCCGGCCCACACCAGCCACCCCGGCCAGCAAAAAAGGCCGACCGGAACCAGCGCGGCGATCAGCAGGCGCGAGAGCAGCTTGTGTTTTTCGCCGACCAAAGCGTACAGTATGTGGCCGCCGTCGAGCTGCCCGATCGGCAGCAGGTTCAAGGCGGTGGCGAACACGCCTACCCAGGCGGCGCGGGCCACCGGGTGCAGATAAATGTCGGCGGCCGGCACGCCCGGGAAGATGGCCCACTCCAGCAGCCGCAGGATCGGCGGCGTGCCGAACACCAGGTCGCCGCGCTCGGCGATGCCGGGGATGACCTTGGAAAACGCCAGCCCGATGGCGAGCGCCGGCAGCAAAAACACGAAGCCGGCAATGGGGCCGGTCACCCCGATGTCGAACAGCATCCGCTTGGAATAGATGGGCGAACGGATGCGGATGAAGGCACCCATGGTGCCGATCAAGGTCGGCGCCGGCAGGAAGTAAGGCAGCGTGGCATCGACGCGGTAGTAGGCGCAGGCCACAAAGTGACCCAGCTCGTGGGCCAGCAGGATCGTCAGCAGCGTCAGCGAGAAAGGCAGCCCTTGGACCAGCAGCGGCGGATCGGACCACAGGCTGGCCAGCGCGCCGAAATCGCGCTCCATCTCGAAGGCGGGCCGGTTGAAGCGGAAGTTCTGCGCCAGCCGCGCCCCCATCACCGTGGTAGTCACCAGAGTCAGCAGCAGCAGCAGCAGGTTAAGCCAATAGCGCCGGCGCCTCAGCGCGCCGCGCATCCAGTCGCTGCCCACACCGCTTCCGTCCGGCGGAGCTGCGGGGAAAGTGGCCGGAAAATAACCATGAGAAGACACGAACTCAGACTATTGAAGCGATTGCAGCTCCTTGCCGGGCTTGAAGCGGACCGCCTTGCCCGGCGGGATGGCTACTTCGGCGCCGGTGCGCGGGTTGCGGCCGATGCCCGTCTTGCGGGGGCGGACGTTAAAGATCCCGAAGCCCCGCAGCTCGATCCGCTCCCCCTGCCCCAGGGCCTTTTTCATGCTTTCGAAGACGGTCTCAACGGCCATCTCGGCTTTCGTCTTGGTGATCCCAGTACGGTTGACGACTTCAGTGATAATGTCGAGCTTGATCAAACCAGCCTCCCTGCAACGGCAAACTCCATGATAGGATTAGGCTTAACCGCTTGTCAAGGGCGCTGACAAGCCGGAGCGCTTGTCCTGCCGCTTCAAAACCCGAACCGCAGCCCGAGCTGCACCACCCGCGCTGGGCGCGCCCCGCTGACGATGCCGAAGCCCGCTCCGCCCAGCGCCCGCCCCGGAATCCCAAAGCCAGGGTGGTTGAAGGCGTTGAAGAACTCGCCGCGAAATTGCAGGCGCTTGTCCTCGGCGAGGCGGAAGTTGCGCAGCAGGGAGAAGTCGAAGTTCACCGCGCCGCCAGCGCGCAACAGGTTCACACCCTGGTTGCCGAAGCGGTACAGCTCCGGCTGGCGGAAAGCGTCGGTATCGAACCAGCGTGCCAGAGTGCGCTGATCCGCCGTCAGGTTGGGGTCGCGAAGCACGTCGGCCCGCAAGCCGCCGGCCGAAAACGCGTTGGTGGTGTTCACCTGCGTACCCACAGTGAAGGGCGGCCCGGTTTGCAGCGTCACCACCGACCCGATACCCCAGTCCCCGACCAGGTAGCGCAACGGGTGCGCCGCCAGGTATGGCCTGCCGGCGCCGAATGGCAGCTCGTAGACCGAGCCGAAAGTGAAGCGGTGCGCGATGTCGTTCTCCGAGGGGCCCCAATCCGCCCGGCGGTGGTAGTAGTTCGAATAAGCGTCGCCTTCGTTGCCCAGGGTTGACCCTCCCTCATCCACATTGTTCAGGTACTTCGACCAGGTGTAAGTGCTCACCAGGTTCAGCCCCTTGGAGAAGCGCTTCTCGATGCGCGCCACGCCCCCGTGGTAGGAGGAGACGCCAAAGGCCGGCAGGGCGATCGAGACGTTGGAGAACTGCGGGAACGGCCGGTAGGTCTGGGTAGTGCGCCCCGGTCCCAGCACCTCGGGGCGGATCTGGTTGATAGAGATGTTGCTGGAGGGTAGTTTGCGCGCGAGGTTCGCCAGGTAGGTCAGCTCCACGATCATCCGGCCCGGCAGCTCCCGCTGTAAGCCAAAATTGAACTGCTGCGAGTACCCCGTGCGGCGGTACGGCTCATAGAAGGTCACCGCCGTGGTGGCGCTGCGCCCGACGGCAACCGCACCAAAGGAATCATTCAGCTCCGGCTTCTGTAGGCTCAAACCGGACACCCCGTCCTTCAGATAGAACGGAGCGGTGATGCCCTGGTCCGGCGTGTTCATCGTCGCCGAGACCTCGAAGCCGAGCGAGGCCGAGCTGGGCGCCCCGTGGTCGAACGGGTGCGCGAAGAAGATGCCGTAGCCGCCGCGCACCACCGTCTTCTCGCTCCCGAACGGCTTCCAGGCAAAGCCGAAGCGCGGGCCGAAGTTGTTCCAGTCGGCGTCGTAGGGTGTCTTCCGCCAGCCGCCGATCCCAGCGAACTTCACCGCTCCCGCCGTGCCCGAGGCCGGGTTGATGGCCGCCAGGTCAAATCCGTTCATGCGGTCATTGGCGTCCACGATGGGCGTATCGGTCTCAAAGCGCAGCCCCAGGTTGAGCGTCAGGTCGCGGTGCAGGTTCCAGTCATCCTGCACGAACCCGGCCAGGTACCAGCTCGAGCGGTCCAACAACTCCGTCTGGCGCGAGCCGAAGCCGGTCACAAAACCCAGCAACAGCGCGGCCAGGCCGTTGCCGCTGGCCGCCACGCCGGGCAGTCCGGTCGGCAGGGTGCTGAAGGCGAAGGTGCCGGAAGCGGAGGGGCGGTTGATTTCGTAGTTATAGGAGGGCCGCAGCTCGCCACCGAACTTCAGCGCGTGCCGCCCGCGCACCCAGGAGAGGTTGCTCACCACCTGGAACTGCTCGATGGGGAACTGGCGCCGCTCCTGGTTGCCCGAGCCAAAGGCCGTGAAACCGGTGGCGCCGATCTGAGGAAAAGCGTCGTCGGGAACGCCCTTGATGCCGATCTTCGAAGGCCAGTTCCCGCCTAGCCCCCTGGAGTATGCGTGGTTGATCCGGTTGGCGTAAGTGAAGCGGAATTCGTTGACCAGACTGGCCGTGAACACATGCGTCCAGGAACCGTACCAGAACTGCTGGTGCCGCCTGGTGTCGTTCATCGTGCAGGCGCCGCGCTCGGGGAAGACGCTGGCGCCACTCGTGTCGTCGCTGTTGTAGAGGTACCGTCCGGTGAGCTTGTCGCTCGAGCCCAGGTTGTAGTCCACCTTCACGGTGAAGTTGTTGCGGGTGAGCGCATCGACACGGTTGGCCCGGAAGTTGTTCGCGCCCGTGATGTTGTCCGGCGTCCGGTTGGGAACGGGATAGAACGGCAGCAGCTTGACGGCCACCGGGTCGAAGCGCGTGGAAGCGATCCGGTTGCCGGGGAACGGATCGCGGAGGAAGCGCGTGCCATCCTGCCGGGTGGTGGCCGGATCGTAGATGGGAATCACCGCCCCGCGGGCGTCGAACGTCCTTGAGTAGTCCCCCGCTTTCTGCTCGGCCGTGGGCACCGTCAAAGTCTGGGTCGCGCCCTCCCGCCGCCGGGAGCCCTCGTAGCCGAAAAAGAAGAACGCCCGGTCGCGGCGGATCGGCCCACCCAGGGTGCCGCCGAAAACGTTGTAGCGCAGCGGCGCTTTCACCTTCTTGTCTCCGGCCACCGGGGCGAAGAAGTTGGCCGCGTCCAGCTTGTCATTGCGGAGGTACTCGAAGACGCTGCCCTTGAACTGGTTGGCGCCCGACTTGGTGGTGGCGATCAGCACGCCGCCGGCCGAACCGCCATACTCGGCCGCGTAGTTGTTGGTGAGGACCTTGACCTCCTGTACCACTTCGACGGGCGGGTCGCTGTCGATCTGCCCGATCCCCAGGCGCATGTTCTGCCCGGTACCGCCGTCGATCCAGAACATCTGGCTTTGGGTGCGGCCTCCGGCCAGCGAGAAGTTGGGCTTCTGCCCGCTGTCGTAGTTGACAAACACCGCCGCGCCCGTGAAGCGGATGATGTTCATCGTGCGCCGGTCGCCGAGCGGCATGTCCTCGATGCTGCGCGACTCGACCAGGCTGCTCACGTCCGAGGTGCGCGTCTCCAGCGTCGAGCCCGGCGCCGTCACGGTGACGGCCTCCGTAACCGGGCCCACCTCCAACCGGATGTCCAGGCCCAGCGACTGGCCCGTGGTGAGCGTCAGCCCCCGCCGCTCGAATCGCCGGAAGCCGGCATGCCCCACCGAGACCACATAGTCGCCGATGGGCAGAAAGCGAACCACATAGAAGCCGGTCTCGTTCGTTTTCGCGGCGTACTTCGCGCCGGTTTGCGTGTTGACGGCGGTGACCTCCGCGTCCAGCACCACCGCGCCTTGCGCATCCGTCACCACGCCGCTGATGGTGGCCTGCGGCGATTGCGCCACCAGCAAGCAGGCATACGAGCAGAAGAGCGCCACTGCTGCACGCTGCATCGTAGGTATCCTCCCAAGTTAATCTTAGACCGCTCCCTGTGGTCGCGGCTCGGTAGGGGGTCCACGCCGTCCAATCATGCCTTTGGCAGCGGGCCCATCCACTCGAGCTGCTTTTGAATGCGCGGGTGCAGCTTGTAGGTCTTGCGAATGCGGCCCAGCTCCACGCCGGCCCGCAGGTCGATCTTCGCCAGGTCGTACTGGCCGAGGCCGGCGTCGCAGCAATACTGAAGATAGCCGGGCCACTTGGGATCGACGCCCATGGCCTCGACGCCCACGCGGTCGGCGGCCACCAGGTCGGTGGAGGCGATCGCCACCCGCGACGCCACCGGCGTTCCCTTCATCGGGCCTTCACCTTCCATCCCCTCGTAGCCGTCGATGACGGTGGCGCCCCAGAAGGGCCGCATCCGTTTGGCCGTCAGCGCCAGGTTCATCTGGATCTGCCGGTAGCCGGCGTGGTAACGGGTCTTGTCGTGCCACTTGGCGGACTCGCCGCGCCGGCTGTGCAGCGGCGCCGCCATAACGAGGTTCTTCACCGAGAGCGTCGCCACCACGTTGTCGTGCGCCTTCAGGATCGCCGCTCCCAGGATGAAGGCGTCGGGGTCGAACAGCCGCGCCGCCAGCCGCACCTGGGTCAGGTGCAGGTCGCGGTCGATGATCTCGGCGACGGCGTACTTCCCCTCTTCGTTGAGGTCCACCAGGCTCACCTTCCGGTATTCGGAGACGACGCGGTGGTACTGGAAGTTGTCATAGGCGTCGGCGGTGTGGTCCCGCGAGGACTCGGCGATGACGATCGGCCCGCGGAACCTCGGCGCCAGGTAGTCCAGGATGCCGCGCAGCGCGTCGGCGTGCGTGGAGCCGAGCTGGTTGTTGACCGCCACGCAGTTCGGCTTCAGCAGCACATACTTCTTCCGCTTCAGCGCCGGGCGGATCTGGTCGTCGATGGCCACGAGCGCCTCGTACACATTTTTGCGACGGTCTTCGCCGTACACGAGCGAGACCACCGCGCGGCGCTCGTAAGAGGAGACCTGCGGCCGCAGCGGCAAAGCGCCGGCGGCCATCGCGAGCAAACCACGACGGGAAAAGGTGTTCATAGACTTGTCGTCTCCAGAGACAGGCCGGGAGGCCTATCCTACAATCACCGCCACTTCATGGTCCAGGATCGACTTCACTTCAAACGACGCCCAGCCGTCTTTCACCGCGGCTGCGCTCTTCGCGGCCGCGACCAGGAACTGGACGCTCGCGCCGCGCACGTCCTTCGGCAGCCGCACCCGGACCTTGAAGGGGCCGACCGGGATCAGCTCGTCGATCGGCTGTCGCCAGGTGCCGGCGCTGATCAGATTCAACAGGTGCAGCACCAGGCGGCCCGGCTGCCGGTACAGATGGCAATCGATCAGCCCCGGCCCTTCGACCGCGAGCGGGATGTTGTCGCCGCAGGCCCAGCGCACGAGGTTGGCGAGCAGGTTGCCGTGGTCGGGCAGGTTCTCTCTTGCGAAGCGGCGATCGATGTCGGCCGGCAGGTAGGCGATCCGGCTGCGGCCGCGGGTGGAGAGGACCAGTCCCGCGATGTTCGTCTTGGGCTCGCGCATCCAGGCGGTCTCGGGAGGATACACCGGGAACTGGGGGATGAAGGTCAACGGCACGAGCGCGCCGGCATCGGTGCGGAGCGGCTCCAGCATGCCGCCGAACGGCAGGATGTCGGTCTCGTCGAAACCGGCGAGCACCGGATGCCGCTCGCCGGCGGCCGGCGGCTCGTCGCCTGCCTTGGGTCCCCACACACGGGCACGCAGCTCGGGCGTTATCCGCAGATAGGTGTGGTAAGAGCCTGCGGCCCACTGCCGCTCGAGTGATCGCTTTGCTCCGGCGTGCGCGCCGTAGAGGCCGGCCAGCGCGAAATCGGGCCGCGGGTCGCCCCACTCGTTGTAAAGGCTGCTGACGCCGGTGGCCATGAGCGACCCGCCGCGCTCGACGAACCGCTGCACGGCGGCGCATTGCGCATCCGACATCGCCCCCACGTTCGGCAGGATCAGCAGCGCCAGCTTCGGCCCGTCGCGCTCGAGGTGATCGGCGTTCACCGGTATATACGGAATGCGGGCCCGGACCAGCGCCTGGGTGATGCCGCGGTACGGCTGATCGACCAGGTCGCCGGCGTCGTCCCGCCCGAAGAAATCGGTGTTGTCCTGCGACCAGACGACGCCCACGCTCGCCACCGGCTCGCGGTTGACCAGGTACGCCTCGTTGGCCTTGTGCCAGCGCATCACCGGCTCGGCGGTACGGTACATGCGCCGGTCCTCGTGGTAGGCGCCGACGTGGTGCCACCAGGGCTGGATGCCGCCGGCGATGCCGGCCAGCATCCACATGCGCGCCTCGGCCGCCGGCTTGCTCGACACGCGGAAAGAGGTGCGCCCCGCCTGGTACTGGGCCATGCTCTCCGGGGCCAGCTTGTCCCAGCCCAGCAGGCCGTGGATGAGCAGGCCGGTGTCGCTGTTTTGCTGGAAGCCGCCCGCATCGTCCCGGCGCTGGTGGTCGAGCATGATGATGTGCGCCCGCTTGCATATTTCCTTCAAGTCGCGGAACGAGCGGCTCTGGCTGCTGACCGAGCCGCTGTTCATACCCGACCAGATGCAGTCCGGGCCGCCGGCCGCCTGCGTGGCGCCGTTATTCAGGTCCCAGATCTCCAGCCGGCGCTCGTAGTTCCACTTGATCCACTCGCGGTACGCCGGGTCGTCCCAGTCTTTCCGTCGCGGGACGGGCTTGCCGGTCCGGGCGCGGAACTTGCGCTCGCAGTTCGCGCAGTAGCAGATGCTGTCGCGGCCGAGGCCCGCCCAACTGTTGTCGGTGATGCCCTCCGGGTGCGTGCGCTCGATGATCTCGCGCAGAATGCCGGGCAGGTATTCGTCGTAGTAGGGGCTGTTCACGCAGGTGACGTAGCGGTCGGCGGCGCGGTAAGGGTTGCCGGCGGCGTCGCGCGCGAACCAGTCGGGATGGGCGCGGTAGAACGGCTCGGCCGCCCGGTTCGAGTCCATCCGCGCGAACACAAACAGGCCGTCTTCGTGGGCCGCCTTCGCCAGCTCGCCGTAAAGGTCGCGCTCGCCCAGGAACTCGGCCCGGTAGTGCAGCGGGTACTTGCTCGGGTAATAGGCGAAGATGCCGCCGGCGTTGATGATGACGCCCTGCACCTGGGTCCTCTTCCAGTACTCGCGCCACCAGCCGATGTCGTAGCGGATGGCGTCCTTCTCGGTGATATTGGTCTGCCCCCAGCGGCAGGCGCGGCGGTACCAGGGGACGGCGGTCTTCGTCTGGGCGGCTAGCGCGGCGGCCGCCACACTCTGCACCAGAAAATCGCGGCGTGTTTCCATCGGTTGCCTCCTACACCTTTCGTTTCCAGTATTCGAGCGCCGGCCCTTTGATTACGTCGAAGCGGTCGCTGGCCGCCCGCGTGCGCAGCGCGTCCATTTCTTCCTGGGAGAGCGGCTTGAAGCCCTGGGCGATGCGCACGTCGTCCTCGAGCTGGCCCGGGGTAGTGAAGCCGAGCGTGACGGCGGTCACCGGCAGGCTCAGCGTGTAACTCAGGCACTCCCGCACGCTGAAGGCGCGCAGCAGGAACGCGTTGCCGAAGATCTTCATCCCGAAAATGCCGATGCCGCGTTCCGCCGCCGCCGGCAGCGCGCCCTTCTCGAAGCTCAGGTATGCGGTGTCGGCCGCGTGCAGCGGCATCAGCATCGTGTCGAAGCGGTCGCAGCGGCGGAGCATTTCCAGGTTGAAGGCCGGGTCGGCGTGGCCGGTGAAGCCGATGAAGCGGCACTTGCCGGCCTTCTTCGCCGCCTCGAAGGCCTCCAGCGCGCCGCCCGGCGCCAGGATGCGCTCGATGTCCTCCTTCTGGTTGACGCCGTGCATCTGCCACAGGTCCACGTAGTCGGTCTTCATGAGCTTGAGCGAGAGGTCGAGGTCGGCTTCGGCCTCCTTGCGCGTCCGCCTGCCGGTCTTGGTGGTGAGGAAGATGTTCTTGCGGAACGGCGGGATCGCGGCGCCGTAGACCTCTTCGGCGCGC
>JBBTDS010000670.1:0-14668 GCA_038060875.1 Acidobacteriota bacterium
ACTCCGAGTAGCCGCCCAAAACCAGGTTGCGGAACCAGTGGCTGGAGTGGCTGAAGCGTTTGTAGGTGTTGAAGCGCCCGAACATGCGGTGCTTCGGGCTGAAGTTGTGGTCCGCGCGGGCCACGTGGTTGAAGTAGGTGATAACCTCGGGGTCGTTCACCCGGATCAGGTTGTTCCGCCCGTCGGCCGTCCCCGGCGCGTTGGGATCGGAGTAGTAGCTCAGGATCTTCTTCGCAATCGGGTTGATCCGGCTGGGCGGAATGATGTTGCCGGGCAGAGGATCGACCCTGGTGCGCCCGGCCGGCGCCGCTACGCGAGTCAACGGGTCGTAGATCTGGTATTGAGGTCCCACCTTGAGCAGCGCCGAGAAGTCGCCTTGCTTCTGCTCCGGCGTGGGCACCGTCAGCGTGCCCGAGCCGTAGGCGGCCCCCATCGCCCGGCTCTCATGGATGCCCTCGTAGCCATAGGAGAAGAAGGTGCGGTCGCGGCCGTTGTACAGCCCGGGTATTCGGACCGGCCCGGTGCCGTGCCCGCCCCATCGCTTGTAAGTGAAGTCGCCTTTGGGCTGGCCGGCCCGGTTGGCGAAGAACAGGTTGGCGTTGAGCACCGGGTCCAGCACCGAATAGTAGCCGGTACCGTGCAGTTGGTTGCCGCCCGACTTCAACGTGATGCTGGTGACGCCGCCCTGAGTGTGGCCGAAGGCGGCGTCGAAGGTGACCGTCTGGACCTTGAACTCGCGCACCATGTCCGCCGGCGGCGTGTAACCCGCCATCAGGTCGCCCACGCCCCAGCGGTTGTTCAAGGCGGTGTTAGGAGTGCCGTCCAGCGTCACCTCGCTGCGGTTGGCGCGCACGCCGTCCATGGAGTAGCCGACGATGTGGGTGGGCTCGAACGGCCGGTCCAGGCCGGGGTTCTGCGTGTGCACCACGCCGGGGCTCAGCGCGATCAACAGGAACGGGTTGCCGTGCGCGATCGGCAGCTCGGCCACCCGCCGCTCGTCGATCACCTGACCCATGGAAGCGGTGGCCGCCTCCAGCAGCGGCGTCTCCGCCGTCACCGTAACCTGCTCGCTGACTTCGCCGAGCTGCATCGCCACCGGTATCGTCAGCCGGTCCGCAATGCGGAGCTCGATGCCCTCCCGGATAAAAGTCTTGAACCCGGTCATCTCCGCCGTCAGCCGGTAGGCGCCCGGCAGCAGGTACGGCGTCTCGTAGTTGCCTTCCGCGTTGGAGCGCGTCGTGACAGTGACGTTGGTGGCGGCGTTGGTTAGCCGCAAGGTCACGCCCGGTATTACCGCGCCGCTCGCGTCCGTCACCCGCCCCAAGATGGTGCCCCGCGTTTCCTGCGCCGACAGAAACGCCGGCAGGCACAATAGCAGAAGCCACGCCCCGTGCTTTGGCATGTTCCCTCCCTTTCCCCAGGATTCTATCCCAGTCCCTCCGGCGGGGCAAGGGGTTTAAGCGTGCCCTACGGCTTCGACGTCACCGCTCCTTCCGAGGCCGACGTCACCAGCGCCGCGTACTTGGCGAACACGCCCATCTGGTAGCGCGGCGACGGGGGCGTCCAGGCAGCGCGGCGCTGCCTTAGCACATCGGGCGTGACTTCGAGTTCGATAGCGCGGCCGGCGATGTCTATCGACACGATGTCGCCTTCGGTCACCAGGGCCAGCGGACCGCCGTTGGCCGCTTCGGGAGCGACGTGGCCGATCATGAAGCCGCGGGTGGCCCCGCTGAAGCGGCCGTCGGTCACCAGCGCGACCTGCTCGCCCAGCCCGGCGCCCACGATGGCCCCGGTCACGCCCAGCATCTCGCGCATGCCCGGCCCGCCGCGCGGGCCTTCGTAGCGGATCACCACCACGTCGCCGGCGCCGATCCGGCCGTGCGTCACCGCCCCCATGGCCGCTTCCTCGGAGTCGAACACACGCGCCGGCCAACGCCCGGCCCTGCAAGGCGCTGCTGGACCGGATCAGCGACCGGGCGCACATTATCGAGACCGGGACCGACTGCTACCGGTTCCGGCGGAGGCTGGAGAGTCGGCAGAAGCGGTGGGCGGGAGGGCGGAGCGAAGCCCTGCGCGCAACCACGAGGATTTCCAGCCACTCGTTTGGACAGCAGCCATCTCCGAAGTTAGGCCGGCAGCCGGTTCTCTGGCGACAACTTGGTTTGTCAAAACGGCAGGAAGGGCGAGATATGCCGTGTTTTCAATCAGCCGGAGCGGGCTTTTCGGCTAATTTGGACAGCAGTGCACTGGGGTAGACTGGACCTGTGGTCTATGAGTGGAACGCGGCGAAGGCCAAGGCCAACACTCAGAAGCACGCCGTGTCCTTCGACGAGGCAGCGACGGTCTTCCTCGACCCGCTGGCCTTGACCTTTCCCGATCCCGATCACTCCGGCGGAGAGGAGCGCGAGATCACGATCGGCTACACTAACGGGCATAGGGTCGTCTTCGTGTCGCATTGCCAACGGGGAGACCGCATACGGATCATCAGCGTACGAAAGGCGACCAGAACAGAGCGCAGGCAATATGAAGAAGGCATTGCCAAAAAGATTGGATGACGATTTGCGGCCGGAATACGACCTGTCGCAGCTCAAAGGAGGCGTGCGTGGCAAGTACTACCGGCAAGCAGTGGCCGGCACGAACCTGATGTTGATCGAGCCAGAACTCGCCAACGTATTTCGCGATTCAGAGTCGGTCAATCGAGCGTTGCGGCTCCTGGTGGATGCAGCGGCTGCTGCTGCCGGTCCTGTTCGTCGTCACGGGGCGGCTGACAAGGCGTTGCAGCGTACGGCGCAAAAGCCGCCCCGCCGCTGAACGCCTGAGTCGTTAAGCGCTTGGAGGCCACATGTTTCAGATGCTCGCAATCGTGATAAGCGTTGGGTCCATCGGCTGGGCATTCTTCTCGCCTTTATGGGCGTGGACTCCACTCGTCACGGCTGCGGCGCTCCTTCTATTGACGCTCCTCGGCGTCAAGCAGAAGAAGTGGCGTTACATCGAAGAACTATCGCCCGCCGGAAACGAAATGCTTCCAAAGTTTGGGCACTACTACGCAATGCCCTTCGCAGGGCGGGATTTCAGCGCCGCAGCAAGTACCATTCAATTTGCGGCTGTCGCAGTTGGCATTATCGGAGCGGTCAAAGGTTTCTACTGGGGCCTGGGCATTGCAGTTGCCTTCTGGTTTGTGCTCGGCCCGGTTGCAATGGCTTTTAATCCCACCAACTTCATCCGTGGCAGCCATCTCGAAAGCGCCCATGAAGAGGTCATTTCATGGGTGATGCAACAGTCACAGCGCGGACGGAGTTAACGGATCTACAATAGCAAGGCGCTGGAGCCGACGTCCCTGCCTCCGCTTCGCTCCGGCAGGGCAGCGGCTGAGCTTGGGCGTCAGACGGCCCAGAAATATGACAGACGAGGAACTGATCGCGGAGATCGAAGCGCAGCGCAGTCTGATGATTGCCGTCGCCACCGGTGGGCCACGCATCCAACAGGTCAATGGGCAGTACGTGGAACGCCGCGAGCGGATCGCGACCGAGCTGCGGCGAAGGGGCATCGCGGATCCGAATCTGCATGACGACCTGTGGGCGTGGTACGGCCGCTGGTCGGCCGGCGACATGCCGAGTTGGCAATCCAGGCGAGCCCACCTTTCTGAGATGTACCAGCCTTTGATCGACCAGATCAGGGCCGGCCCGAGCGCCACCGGAGCGCAAGTCTTCGAGGAGCCGACCGGCTGGCCGCGTGTGGACCGTGGTATCTACGAGATCCGCCGCAGACTGGAGCAGGCCGATGCGGAGGAGCAGTTCCAGGCGGTCGGTCTGCTGTGTCGAGAAGTTCTCATATCTGTGGCCCAGGTGGTCTACGACCCCCAACGTCATCCCTCAGAGGACGGCGTTGCGCCCTCGGAGACGGATGCCAAGCGCATGCTCGACAGCTACATTGCGGCGGAGCTTGTCGATGCACCGAATGAAGGAGTTCGGCGCCATGTCAAGGCGGCCTTGTCGCTGGCGAATGATCTTCAGCACCACAGGACGGCGGACTATCGCCACGCGGCGCTTTGTGCGGAAGCTTCCACGTCCGTTGTCAACATCGTGGCTATCATCTCGGGCCGACGAGACCGCGTCAGCCAACAGGCCGTCTAAAGGGCGATGCAGCGGACGGCCTCCGGCCGCCGCTGATCGCCAAGCGGTTATGGGGCACGGGGCCACTCGCCAGCAGTTCGGTTAAGCGGGCATGAAAGGTAGCAGGGAGGAGTTGCATGCGAAATAGGCGTTCGCATATTCGCTTCCTCCAGGTCGCATCCTATTCCAGCCCCTTCGGCAGCTTCGACGTCACCGCCCCTTCCGAGGCCGACGTCACCAGCGCCGCGTACTTGGCGAACACGCCCATCTGGTAGCGCGGCGACGGGGGCGTCCAGGCAGCGCGGCGCTGCCTTAGCACATCGGGCGTGACTTCGAGTTCGATAGCGCGGCCGGCGATGTCTATCGACACGATGTCGCCTTCGGTCACCAGGGCCAGCGGACCGCCGTTGGCCGCTTCGGGAGCGACGTGGCCGATCATGAAGCCGCGGGTGGCCCCGCTGAAGCGGCCGTCGGTCACCAGCGCGACCTGCTCGCCCAGCCCGGCGCCCACGATGGCCCCGGTCACGCCCAGCATCTCGCGCATGCCCGGCCCGCCGCGCGGGCCTTCGTAGCGGATCACCACCACGTCGCCGGCGCCGATCCGGCCGTGCGTCACCGCCCCCATGGCCGCTTCCTCGGAGTCGAACACACGCGCCGGGCCGCGGTGCGCGCCGCGCCCCAGGCCGGTCACCTTGATCACGCAGCCCTCCGGCGCCAGCGATCCCTTCAGAATGACCAAGCCTCCGGTGGGCTTGATCGGATCGCTCAGCGGCCGGACCACCTCCTGGCCCGGTGTTTCCTCCGCCTCAGCAGCTTCTTCGGCCAGCGTCCGCCCGGTGATGGTGAGCGCCGTGCCGTCGGCATAGCCGCCATCCACCAGCCGCCGGGCGATGACCGGGATTCCCCCGGCCCGGTGCACGTCGAAGGCCACGAACCGCCCGGCCGGCTTCAGATCGGCCAGCAGCGGCGTACGGTCGCTGATCGCCTGAAAGTCATCGATCACGAGCGGCACGCCCGCTTCGCGCGCCATCGCCAGCAGGTGCAGCACGGCGTTGGTCGAGCCGCCCGTCGCGGCCACCGAAGCGATCGCGTTCTCGAAGGCAGCGCGAGTGAGCAGATCGCGCGGCTTCAGGTCCCGGCGCACCGCCTCCACGATCAGGCGGCCGCAGCGGACGGCGATCTCCTCCTTGGCGGGGTCCACCTGCGGCACGGCCGCCGTGCCCAGCGGCGAAAGGCCGATCAGCTCCATAACCGTGGCCATCGTGTTGGCGGTGTACTGGCCGCCGCAGGCGCCCGCCCCCGGGCAGGCGGTGTTCTCAATCGCCAGCAGTTCCTCGTCCGTGATGCGCCCGGCGGCGTGCGCGCCGATCGCCTCGAAGACGTCCTGAATGGTGATGTCGCGCCCCTGGTAGCGCCCCGGCAGGATCGTACCGCCATAGAGGATCAGCCCCGGCACGTTGAGACGCACCAGCGCCATGGCCGCGCCGGGAATCGTCTTGTCGCAGGCCACCAGCGCGATGACGCCGTCGAACATGTGGCCGCGGCCGACCAGCTCGATCGAATCGGCGATCACCTCGCGGCTCACCAGCGAGGCCTTCATGCCCTCGCTGCCCATCGTCACCCCGTCGCTGATGGCGATGGTGTTGAACTCCATCGGCGTGCCGCCGGCCGCCCGCACTCCTTCCTTCACCTTGACGGCCAGCTCGCGCAGGTTGTAGTTGCACGGCATCGTCTCGATCCAGGTGTTGGCCACGCCGATGATCGGTTTCCGCAAGTCTTCATCCGTGAAGCCGATGGCCTTGAGCATGGCGCGCGCCCCGGCGCGGTCGCGCCCCTGCGTAATGGCATAGCTGCGCAGCGGGTTCATATGTATTTCATGATACGCGGCCCGGCGTGTCCTGCGGTACAATCTCCGGCATGGCCGCTAAGCTATCGCTCCGGTTTTGCACCGTCCTGCTCTTCCTCGCCCTCGCCGCCCAGGCCCAGACTGCCGGCGTGGGCGCTGTGCGCCGCCTCAGTCCAGCTCTCGATCAGATCGTCCCGCTCGCGGCCGTCATCGAGAAGGTGGCCGACGGGTTCACCTTCACCGAAGGCCCCGTGTGGACGCGCGACGGCGCGCTGCTGTTCAGCGACATTCCCAACAACGCGATCCAGAAGTGGACGCCCGACGGCAAGGTCACCCTCTTCCGCAAACCGAGCGGGTACGACGGGACCGATGCGCCCCCCGGCGCCTTCATCGGCTCGAACGGCCTCACGCTCGACAAGCAAGGCCGGCTCGTCATCTGCGAGCACGGCAACGGCCGCGTCACCCGCCTCGAGAAGGACGGCAAGCTCACCGTGCTGGCCGCCCGCTACGAAGGCAAGCGGCTGAACAGCCCCAACGACGCCGTGTACAAGTCCGACGGCTCGCTCTACTTCACCGATCCGCCGTACGGGTTCGTCCAGCAGGACGACGACCCCAAGAAGGAGCTGCCCTTCAACGGCGTGTACCGGCTGGCCGGCGCCAAGCTCGTGCTGCTGTACAAGGACCTCACCCGCCCCAACGGCCTCGCCTTCTCGCCCGACGAGAAGTACCTTTACGTCGCCAACTCCGATCCGAAGCGCAAGACCTGGACGCGCTTCGAGGTGAAGCCCGACGGCGCGCTCGGCGCTTCTAAGGTCTTCTTCGACGTCACCAGCGAGACGGCCGACGGCCTGCCCGACGGCCTCAAAGTCGATCAGAAAGGCAACGTCTACTGCACCGGTCCCGGCGGCCTCTGGATCTTCTCGCCCGACGGCAAGCACCTGGGCACGATCCAGCCGCCCGAGGCGCCGGCCAACTGCGCCTGGGGCGACAAGGACGGCAAGACGCTTTACATGACCGCCCGCAAGGGCCTCTATCGCATCCGGCTCCAGATTCCGGGGATCCGGCCGTGACCAGCCGCCGCGAGCTGCTGGCCGCGCTGGTGGCACAGGCGTTCCCGCCGGTCTCTGACGGCAGCATCCTGGTCCACGAGCACGTTCTGGTGGACTTCATCGGCGCCGACCTGATCCAGCCCGGCCGCTACGATTCCGACGAGGTCTTCCGCATCGCCCGGCCGAAGCTGGAGGAAGTGAAGCAACTGGGCTGCCGGCGCCTGCTCGAATGCACCCCCAACTACCTCGGCCGCGACCCCGGGCTGCTGGCCCGTCTCGCCGAGGCGGTGGGTATCGAGATCTGGACCAACACCGGCATCTACGGCGCGGCCGATCACAAGTACGTGCCGGCGTTCGCGCGCCAGGAAACCGCCGGCGAGCTCGCGCGCCGCTGGATCGCGGAGGCGCGCAAGGGCATCGATGGTGTCAAGCCGCGCTTCATCAAGACCGGCGTCACGCGCGCGCCGCTCGATGAAATAGACCGCAAGCTGGTGCGCGCCGCGGCCATCACCTCGCGCAAGACCGGCCTGACCATCGCCTCGCACACCGGCGGCGGCGGCCCGGCCGCGCTGGAGCAGATCGAGATCCTGCGTGCGGAGAAAGTGAGCCCGTCCAAGTTCGTCTGGGTACACGCCCAGAACGAGAAGGACCACAGCTTCCACGAGCAGGCGGCCCGCGCCGGCGCCTGGGTGGAGTTTGACGGCATCCGCGAGAACAGCGCCGAGTGGCACCGTGACTGTGTGCGCTTCATGGCCGGCAAGCACCTGCTGGGGCGCACGCTCATCAGCCAGGACGCCGGCTGGTATCACGTCGGCGAGCCGGGCGGCGGCAACTACCGCGGCTACAGTTACATCTACACTGACTTCCTGCCGGGCCTGGATGCGGAGTGGGTGCGGCGGCTGGTGGTTGAAAACCCGGTCTGCGCCTTCGGCGACTAAGGGAGGCGGCGACCGCCGCCCGCTCGGCGGGCGCCTTCCGGCAGCAAGCTCACCCGCCGGTAGACCTCCACGACCCGCTCGGCCGATATCGCCCAGGAGAAATCCCGGGCCCGCCGCCGCCCCTCTTCCCGCAGCCGCTCCCGCGTTGTCTCGCTGGAGGCCAATTCCTTCATCGCCGCGGCGATGGATTCCACGTCGGTGGGGTCAACCAGCAACGCAGCCGGGCCGGTGATCTCGGGCAGCGAAGTCGTGTTCGAGCAGATCACCGGCGCGCCCAGGCCCATCGCTTCCAGCACCGGCATGCCGAAGCCTTCGAACAGCGAAGGGTAGACAAAGGCGAAGCAGTTCTCATAGAGCCATTCGAGCTGGGCATCCGAGACGTAGCCGGTGCGGATCACTTCGCCGCCCGCCCGGTGCTCGCCTAATGCTCTGTCCAGGTCCTCCATCAGCCAGCCGGCGCCGCCGGCCAGCACCAGCGGCAGAGAGGGCGTGGCCTCGGCGGCGAGTTTCGCGTAGGCCTCGATCAGCCGGCGATGGTTCTTCCGCGGCTCCAGCGTGGCCGCGCTCAGCCAGAAGCCCTGCGGCCGCAGATCGCGCACCGGCTCGGTTTGGGGCTGGCGGCCTTCAAACCGGCTGGCCGGGTAGACGACCTCCATTCGCTCCGGCGGGTAGTGGGGAAAGGTCTCCAGGAAATGCCGGCGCGTGTTTTGCGAGATGGCGATGATGAACTCGGCCAGCAGGCTGGCCCGGAACACCCCTTCAAAGCAGCCGCACCGGTTTGCCTCCGTAGTCCAAGCCGGCTCCTCCAGGAAGGCCAGATCGTACAGCGTGTACACCAGCCGCGCCCTGGTCAGCCCGGTGGGACAGAAGAAGTTGTTGGCGTGGAAGATATCGGGCTCCCCGAGCTGCTTCTCTAAGTCCGGCGGCGGCTCGCGCCAGAACGATTGCGAAGCCTCCCAGTTGGCCGGCGGGGCCATCCGCCGGAAGTTGGCGCGACCGGTCTGGAAGGTTTCGCTGGCGCACTCGGGGTCCCAATACAGGTCGCCCACCGCCGGGTACAGGATGTAGTCGTTCTCGGAGTCGGTTTCGGCCAGCGCCCGGATGAGACCGTCGGCCAGGTAGCCGCAGCCGGCCTTCCGGCGCCCGGTCTGGCTGACGTCAAAGCCTATCCGCATTTGGCTGACACCTCCCGGAAGGCGCTGCCGGCGACCCATTGCTTGACGGTTCCGAGCATGGCGCGGGAGATGCGCCGGTTCCAGGCCAGCGCCGCCCACAGCGACAGCGCCGAGACCAGCAGCGCGAATCGAAGCCGGTGGCCGCGGGGGATTCCCTTCGCGTCCAGCACGACGTGGGCCCAGTTGAACAGCCACTTGTCCGGCACCAGGCCCAGCCGCTCACGCAACATGGCGTTAATCTCCCGGTGCACGGCCACGCGCGATCCCAGCGTCTTGGTCTCCGCGTACAGCCGCGAGCCGGCCAGCACCCGCCGCAGCCAGCCGAACTTCGCGCCCTGCTGGGCGATCCGGATCCAGTATTCGTAGTCCATGCTGTAGCGCCGCCGGGCATCCAGCAAGCCGAACTCCTCGATGACCCGCCGCCGGAAGAACACCGCCGGCTGGCAGATGTAACAGACCTCGATCAGCCGGCCGAAATCCCAGGGCTCGGTCGGATAAGCCTCAATCACCTGGTCTTGCTCATCGATGTGGTTGGCGTCTCCGTACAGGACATCCACTTCGGGATGAGCGGCGAAGAACTCGCAGGCGGCCGGAATCGCATCCGGATAATAGACGTCATCGGAATTCAGCCAGCCGATCACTTCGCCCCGCACCCCGCCGAGGCCCTTGTTGACCGCGTCGGCCTGGCCGCGATCCGGCTCGGAAACCCAGCGCAGCCGCGGCTCGTAGCGCCTCAGGATCTCCAGTGTCTCGTCGCTGCTGCCGCCATCGACCACGAAGTACTCCAACTTCTCCACCGGCTGCGACAGCACGCTGCCGATGGTTCGTTCGATGAACCGTCCCTGGTTCAAGGACGGCGTGACAACCGAGACGCTGTCAGTCATGGTCCTTGGTGAACAGTCTGGCGGCGGCGCCGTCCGGTTCGACGATGCTGGCCGTGAGCACCCGGCATCCCAGCCACCGCTTGTCCTGGCCACGCCCGCACGCCTTGGGCTGGAAAAGCGGGCGTGAGAGCAGCTCGATGAAGCCGCCCTGCGACGGGATCACCCGCTCGATCGTCAGCCGCTCGCTGCGGCGCACGCGGTGGAACTGCGGCGCGCCGCCCACGTCGGGAAGGACGCGGATCGAGATCGCCTCCGCTGGGATCCAGTGGGGCGCCTGGATCTCCACGGCGATCTTGCGTCCCTCCGGTCCCGGGTCGTAAGTGATGGCCACCCGCTCGCCCGCCCAGCCGTCCGGGTACACGCCGTGGACACCGGGAACAAATCCGGCCGGGCTCCGCACCACGTCGCGGAAGACCTCCAGGTAGCGCGCGGCCATCGCGGCCGCATCCCCGAACCCGGCCACCCGCTGCCGGCCAAGCTCCGCCAGCGCCCGCACGCACTCGGGGTCGCCTTCCAGGTGTTCGATGGCGGCCACAATCTCGGCCGGCTTGCGGGGATCGAAGTACAGCGCCGCCTCACCGGCCACCTCCGGCAGGCTGGTGAGGTGGCTGCACAGCGCCGGTTTGCCGGCTGCCAGCGCCTCCAGCACCGGCATGCCGAATCCTTCGTAGAGCGAAGGGAAGATCAGCGCCAGGCAGGAGCGCATCAGCGCCGCGAACTCCGGGCCGGGCAGAAAACCCGCGAACACCACCCTTGCGCCCAGCCCCATCTGCCGGGCGGCTCCTCGGAGGAACTCCATCCGCGGTCCGGGCGCTCCGGTCAACACCAGCTTCAAGGCGGAGCCGGGGCGCTGGGCGGCGTACATCCCGAACGCGGTCAGCAGCATCTCGTGGTTCTTGTGCGCCCAGAAGTTCGCCGGATACAGAAGAAACCGGTTCGCTTCCAGCCCGTGCCGGCTGAGCACCTGGTCGGCGTCCACCGCCGGGAGCCTCTCCAGCCGGTCGAGCGAAGAAATGTGGATGGTTTGAACGCGCTCCGGCTTCAGATCGGTGTTTTCCAGCACGGTCCGGCGGACATGGTCCGAGATGCAGATCAGCCGGCTGGCGACGCCGCACGCCTGGCGGAAATGCCGGTCGCGCGCGCCCCTTTCCGCCGGCGCGAAGAACTGAGGATAGTAGAGGTATTGCAGGTCGAGAACCATCGAGACCACCGGCACGGTGGGATCGGAATATAACGGGGCGGTGAACGGGCAGAACAGAAGATCGGCCCCCAACTCCCGCGGCAGGCTGCCACGCGGCTCCCAGTGCGGCAAGGCTGCCTCGACCAGGCGAGCCGCCGGCGCCGGTAGGCGCCGGCTGAGCCTGAGCGCCAGCCCGGCCAGGCGTCGCGCCGCCGGCGTTGCTCCCGCGGCTAGTGTGCTCACGCACAGCCGCCGGACGTTGGGAGCGTCAAGCACGGCGAGTTCCTCGTGCGCTCGCGTCGAGGTCAGCAGGACGAACTGGCAATCGGGCGCCAGCCGGCTGAGCTGCCGCAGCAGCTCGATCGTGAGCGGCTTGGCCCCCCCGTTCTCGCCGCCCGGCAGAACCGGCGTCAGGTCCACCAGCAGCAGCCGCAGTTGGCGCGCGGGATCGGGTGCCAGCCGGCTCGCCGGGTCCACCGGCGCCGCTGTACGCTCCCGCACGGGCTCCAGCCAGCCCCACAGCCCGGAGCGCCGCATCGCGCGATACACGTAGCTGAGACGGAGACGGCCCAGCAGCGTCTGAAGAACCGCCAGCCTCCCGCGGAGCGTGTGCGCTTCCTCCTGCGCCGCCGTCCATTGCCGGGCCAGTTCCGCCCGGTCTGCTTCCGACTTGGCCAGCCAACCGTGGAGTTCCTGGATGCTTGCCAGCCGGGCCGCGCGGTCCGCTTCCGACTCGGCCAGCAAGCGCTGGAGTTCCTGGATGCCTGCCTGTCGGGCCTCACGGTCTGCCTCCGACTCGGCCAGCGCCTGCTCGACGCCTTCCAGGCGCTCCGCCGTCGCCTTGCGCTCCGCTTCCGATGCCCAGAACTGTTCCCGCAGGACTTCAGACTGGGCGGCGATCCCGTTACGCTCGCGTTCTGTTTCTTCCAACCGCTGCCTGAGGCTCTCGGTGAGTTCCAGCTTCAGGGCACGGTCTGCCTCGGCTCGCTCCTGAAGCTGGGCAAGCTGCGTGTCCAGCTCGGCCACTTGCCGTCCTTGCAAGTGAATTACCTCCAGCCTGGCCGCCCGGTCCGCCTCTACAACGGCGTACTGTTCGTGAAGCCGGGCGAGCTGCGCGCCCAGCTCGGCCCGGGCGGCGTCAAGCTCGGCAAGTTGCCGTCCCTGCCAGTGAATTACCTCCAGCCGCGCCGCCCGGTCCGCTTCCGAATCGGTGTGCCTCCGTGCGAGTTCCCCCCACCGCTCATCGACGTCCAGCAAGGCGCGCACCAGCCGCGCCGAGGGGGCGGCGCCTAGCGCCTGCTGGATCTCAGGCTGCGGCACGGCGGGCAGCGGCATCCGCGAAGCAGCCAGAAACATGTCGTAGGCGGCGAAAATCGCCGGCTCGAACTCGACTTGGCCGGCCCCGAGCCCGCCCAATAACCGCTGGATCGACTGCCGGCTGAACAGATACAGGTGCTGCGGGGCGGTCAGCATCTTCAGGAACGGGTCATCTTCCGCCACCATCCGCTCGTGACTCCTGCCCTCGCGATAACGCGGCGTCTGGATCAGCAGGATCCCATCGGGCTTAAGTAGACGCAAGCAGTGTCGGATCGTACCGGCCGGGTCCGGCAGGTGCTCGGCCAGGTCCAGCAGCAGCACCGCATCCAGGGATTGCGGCTCCAATTCCTGCCGCTCGACCGGTCCCAGCAGCATCGGCGCCCCGAACGACTCGCGAGCGAAATCCACCAGCCACGGACTCACTTCCAGGCCGGTGGCCTCATACCCCGCCCAGCGCATCAGGGCGACGAAGCCGCCGTGGGCGCTGCCCAGCTCCAGCACCTTCGCCGGAGGCAGCTTGTACTTGAGCAAGGCGCGCAGCCAGTGCAGGCACCGCTCGGCAAGGTCGGTTCGCGCCCGCTCGCTCAGGCTGGGAAGCTCCAGCTCCCCGGTCAGGTAAGACTCGTAGTACTGGCGGCCGTAGAAACCCTGCTCACCCTCGGTGGGCAGCAGGTCTTTCGGGTCCGGCATCTGGGCCGCCACCAGCGTCTGGCAGGCGGCGCAGAGCAGGTATTCGGGCGAGAAGGCCTCCAGCGCCTCATTGCCGCACCAGCAGTGACGGGCCTGGCTCAACGCCGCCTCCTTCCTCGGCCCGGCCGCCGGCGCCGTATGCCTGCGTCCGCGCGCGCTACCAGGCGAGGTCGTGTTCATATCCGGTCGCTACCAGCAGCCCGCCGTAGCGCGCCTTGAAGGCATCCTTCAGCTTGCCGGTGAAGTGGTTCCGCCAGTCGCCCGCAACCCCTTTGCGCTCGTGCGCAGTCACATCCTCGCGGCCGCGCGCGCGTCCGCCGGTCATCGCCTCGAAGCGGCTTGCCAGGACGGCCTCGCGCAGCCGTTCCCGGCCCACCGCCAGCCGGCAGCGATCGATCAACGTCTGCTCCAGCAGATCCACGTCGTTTACGAGCAGGTCCTCGTATTTCAGCAGCGGCTCGCCTGCTTCCAACCAGGAAAGCTGGATGCTCGCGCAACTCGGAAGGAAGTGATCCATCAGGTGCAGCAGGCCCGCCTCCTGGTCCAGCTCCTGAAGCTTCAGCCGCAACGCCGCCAGGTTGTCTTCCAGCAACGGGTGGCTGACCTTGAAGCTGAAGTACGCCGACACCAGCGTGTCGCGCAGATCGCGAATAACTACGAACCATCTTGAGTTCGGGGGCAGAGGAAGCTCATCGAACTCCGGCTTGGTGAGATAGACGGCGGGGTAGACGCAGCCACGCTGGATCGCGTAATGGCGAACCTGGGTTTCGCCAAGCTGGGGCTCGATGATTCGCTCCGGCAGGCACTCCCGCAGGATCTTGCCGATCCACTGCGAGCCCGCCTTCCAGTGAGTTATATGAAACACCGTCGGACAGCCGGGCGCCTCCTCGGTCTCGGCCGCGCCCGCAGCCATGCCGCTTTCCGGCTCTTGCAGGTGGACCGAGATGCCGCCGGGCAAGTTGACCAGACCGTGGTGCGACAGTTTCCCGCCCTCGCCGAAGCCCACCTCAAGCCGGCCGGCCTGCGGCACCCGGCAGTGACTCCTGACCTTGCCACTGTATTCCTCGTGCGAGAGGCCGCCGGCCACGTAGCCACGGCAACAGTCCGGGTCCGTTCCCACCAGTCCCAGGTTGAACTCGTACCGGCCTGGCGCGACCTGCAATTCGACCCACTGATGAAACCTGAGCCGGGCGCCGCGGCGGACCACCTCGGGGACGGACCCGGCGCATCGAATGGTGTCCTTGCCGTGCACCAGGATGCCGGTCTCGGTGAGGAACTCTACGCCCGCCACCGGCGCCTCTACGCCCTCCAGCATCTCGAACTCGTAGAAGAAGTGCGCCCGCTCCCCCTGCCGGAAAGAACGAGTGGATTCCCCCAGGTCGTTGCAGACAGCCAGCCACCGGCACCTGGCGCGGCCGTCGGTCAATTGACGGCGGCCGGAGAGATCGATCCGGATGTTCTCCGGCGGCCAGTTGGA
>JBBTDS010000671.1:0-2779 GCA_038060875.1 Acidobacteriota bacterium
GGGCGCGGCCGGCAGTAGAGGCGCTGCCGGCGGCGGCGCTGTGTCTCCTGGTGGCGCTGGTGCCGCTGGCCTTCGCGGCCGTGCTTGAGGAGCCGTTTCTGGCCGCCAAGGAGGTGCTGGTCGCGGCGGGCGCGGGGGCGGTGGCTGCGCTATGGCTTCTCCGCGGCCAGCCGGGGCTGGTGCTCTCTCCCGTCTGGATGGCCCTGGGCTGGCTGGCCGTGGCCGGCGCCGTTTCGGCGGCGCTGTCCTCCCGCCCCGCGGTCTCACTCGAAGCGGGCTGGGGCCTGTTCCCCTATTTCCTGTTGTTCGTCGTCGCGCTGGGGCTGCTTCGGTCCGCGAGCGGTCGGACGATGCTCGCCCACGCGCTCGTGGCGGCCGGGACCATCGAGGCCGTGTATGTGCTGGTGCAATACACGCTCGGCGATCCGCTGTTCGACGCCAGCCGGTTGCCCGGCAAGTGGCGGACCTTCGGGACGCTGGGCAACCCCAACTGGACGGGAGAATTCCTGGCGGCGGCGGCGCTGGTGTCCCTCGGCCGCCTGGCGGAACTGGGAACGGCGCGGGCGCGGCGGTGGGTGCTGCCGGCAGTCGCGCTGATGGTGCTGGCGCTGGCGGCCACGCTGGCGCGCGGCGCCTGGCTGGCCTGCGCGGTGGGCGTCGCCGCTTACTTCTGGATTCGCCGCCCCGCGGGCCGCCTGCGGCTTTCGCACTGGGCGCCGGCTGTCGCCCTGGCCGCCGCCGCCCTCATCATCCTGCCGCTCGTTTACCGCCCGGCGGCGGTAGAGCACCTGCTGAACATCAAGTCAGTGCGCGGGCGCGTTTTCATCTGGGCCGTCACCGGCACGATGATCCAGGCCGCGCCCTGGTTCGGCCACGGCCTGGGAACCTTCGGCCTGCATTTCCCGCACTACCAGGCGAGGGCCTTCGCTCAAGACTGGGCGGCGCCGTTTCTCTCCAACGCCAGCGCGACCACCCACGCGCACAACGACTACTTGCAGGCCTGGGCGGAAACGGGCCTGCTCGGGCTGGCGGGACTGGGCGTGCTGGTGTGGATGGTGATACGGCGCGGGCGGGCGCTGGCCGGCGATCCGTTGGCGCTGGGTTGCTGGGCGGCCCTGATTTCGCTGCTGGTGAATGCCGCCGTGGCTTTCCCGCTGCACCTGCCCGCCAGCCTTATGCTCTTCGCGGTGCTGCTCGGGGCCGTCGAGGGCGCCGCTTGCGCGCGGGCCGTGCCGGTCTCCCTGCCGCGCTTCGCCGCCCTGCTGGTGGCGGCTGCTCTTTTGCTGGCTGGATCCCTGTCGAGCTACCAGCGGCTGGCGGCGGATGCGGAGCTGGCCGGCGCCGGCCCGCCCTGCTGTGGCGTCCAAGGAGGCAAGTAATGAACAGTAAAGTGTTGCCGGTCGCGGTCGCGGTTGCGGCCATCCTCATCTTCGCGGGCAACTACTACGTGAGTCTCGGCGCTGAATGCGGGCGGCCCACCGAGCCCTGCAAATGCCGGGTCAGGCTGGTGGGAGCCAAGCAGTGGGGGGCCGCCGCGGCGAGCTGCTCGGTGAAACTCGGCTTCGCGCCCGACGCCCTCTCCTCGGACCTCGTGGACTGCGACATCGTCGAGCCGGGGTGGTTTGACCGCGTGGTCATGTGCGACCAGGGCGTCAGGGCGACGCTGTACTGCGGGGACTCGACCGTCTCGGTCCCGGCAGGCGGAAACGTCCGCCTCTCCTGCAAATCGGATGCGCGTAATCGCGATCGTCTGTGGGTGAACGGCAAGGACACCTGGGTGAATACGGTCCAAGTTCCCAATGCTGCCTATAGAGCCGGGCCCCAAAGGGCGGCAGCCGCGGACGCGCCGCGCGAGGCTGAGTTCATCACCGACACCGTCCGGGTGCGGGTGATCGACGGCGCCGCCGGCCTGGAGCGGGGGGCCTCGAGCGGCGAGCAGATGCTGCTGGTGGCCAGCGGCGAGGCGGAGCTGGAGTCGTTGTGCACCGGCGAGACGGTCGCGGTGAAAGGTCCAGGCACTGCCGGCGTACCCCGGCCGGCCGAAAGGTCTGACTATTGCGACTCCAAGCCGCCGCCGGCCGAGCCGCTTGAATGCAGCCGCCTCGACGCGGTCGGCCGCTGGCGAGGCGTGTATGCCCTCATCCAGCGAGGCCAGCCGCGCCGGACCGTTTCCTTCGTCCTGAACATCCGTAGCGAATCCGGCCGGCTGGTGGGAACACTGGAGACCCCGGCGGCGACCTTCCCCATAGCGGAGGCTCGGCTCAGCGGCTCATCCCTTACCTTAAGGGCCACCAGCGAACGTTACGGACAGGTGAACCTGGACGGGCAGGTCGCCAGGGGAGACATCGCCTTCAACGTAATACACAGGGACACCACCGTGTCGCCTGCCGTCGGGCTCTCGGGAGTCGGCTCTGCTGGCCGTCTGTACATCGCCAGCGCAGCGCTGCCGCCGGCGACCGTCGGGCAACCCTACAGCTACGAGCTGGTAGCGCTGTCGCCCAGCCGGGGCGCCATCACTTACCGCCTGGCGGAGGGATCGCTGCCGGCCGGACTCACGCTGGACGAGCGCGCGGGAACGTTCAGCGGCGCGCCGGCCGCGGCCGGCGAGTCCAGGTTCGTGGTTCGCGTCACCGACACTCGCGGGGATACGTCTGATCAGCGCTTCACCCTCACCGTGAAGAAACTGGCGGTCACCACCACGCTGCTGCCGGATGGCTTGGCCGGCCAGCGCTACTCCACGACCCTGAAGGCCGCCGGCGGGCGCCCGCCTTACCGCTGG
>JBBTDS010000672.1:0-4365 GCA_038060875.1 Acidobacteriota bacterium
GCCAGCGGCTGGGCGCCACCGGAGTCGGCGACTGGTGGCCGGACCGCATTCGCGACCCGCGGCTCCCGACGCGCACCGCGGACCGCTGGTTCGACACTGGCGCCTTCGTCCTGCCGCGCAACCCTGACGGAACCTGGCGGCTCGGAAACGCCGGCCGCGGCATCCTCAACGAGGACGGGGCCTTCAGCCTGGACTTCGGCCTCATGAAGTCTTTCCCCATCCGCGAGGGCATGGAATTACAGTTCCGCTGGGAGACGTTCAACCTGACCAACACTCCGACGCTGGGCGCGCCGAACACCAACGTGGAGAGCCCGGACTTCGGCAAGGTTCGCGGCACCACCAGCACGCCACGCCAGATGCAGTTCGCGCTCCGGCTGACCTTGTGACTGTTGTTAAAGCCGCGCTGTTAAGCTTGCTCGTGGCCGTGGGCCTGCCCGCGACTGACGACGTGCTGAGGGGCCTCAGCGTGCGCGACTTGCGATTCGAGGGACCCGGCGAATGGCGCCGCTCGGCGGAGCCGATCTGGGTGTAGGAGTATGATTCCCTGCGGCTGCGCTACCGCATCGTGGGCCCGAAGCTCATGGCGGACCAAAACGTTCCTCAGGACGCACTGAAGCAGGCCCGCCGGGCAAAGGTCTGGAATATTCAATCACTCTTCCTCGGGACTTGGGCGCCGCCCTCACGGACATGATGTCCCGGTTGCGCACGCCACGGTAGCCAGCCGGCCCTTCCGTACCTACAGAAACCGCTGTATAGGTAAGGGGTTTAAGCATCCGTAGAATAGAGGCCGAGCGTGATGAAGGGTAGGTAGCTTGTCCTGCTTGGAGCGCTCAATACCGCGAGGAGGCCTCATGCGGACAGTATGCATGCGAGACTCAATGCTGGCGGGGGCATTGTCATTGATCCTGGTCGCGCCAGCCGCCGTGGCGCAGACTTCACAGGGGCGAGTCACCGGCCGGGTACTCGACCCGCAGGGCTCAGTCATCCCGGCCGTGGAGGTGGTGGCCACCAACGAAGAGACCGGCGTCATCACAAAGGCTCAGAGCAACGCGGCCGGCATTTATGCGCTTTCGTTTCTTGAGCCTGGGAGGTACACGATCCGGGCGGCGGCCCCAGGTTTCAAGTCATACGAGCGAAAGGGATTGACTGTCGAGACGGCACAGCAGTTGGGTCTCGACCTCCAGATGCAGCTCGGCAGCCTTACGGAAGTTGTGGAAGTCACTGCTGGCGCGCCGTTGCTGGAGAGCACCACCTCCACGGTGGGCCAGTTCATGGATAGTCGCGTGGTTTCCGAGATGCCATTGGGGAACCGAAGAGCGCTGGAGTTGGCCCGGCTGGCCGGCGGCGTCGTCTGGATCAACTATGGCGGCCTGGCCAAGCCCAATTTCAGCCTCTCCGGCGGCCGGGTGCAAAACCAGATGTTCTGGCTGGACGGCGGCAACATCCAGAACATGCGGCTCGGCGTCGGCCAGGTGGACACCGACCCGCCGGTGGAGGTCATCCGCGAGTTTCGGGTGGTTCAGAACAGTTACGCGGCCGAGTACGGCGGCTCAGCCAGCGGCCTGATCGTCAGCACCACGAAATCCGGAACCAACGAATTCCATGGCAGCGCCTTTGAATACTTCCGCAATGACCGGCTGGACGCAGCCGGCTTTTTTGCGCCCGCCGAAGGCACACGGAAGGTGAAGGCGCCGCTGCGCTACAACCTTTTCGGCGGCACCGTCGGCGGACCGGTCATCCACGACCGGACCCACTTCTTCGCCGGCTACGAAGGGACGAGGAGGACGGACGGCTTCACCCAAATCCTGACGGTGCCCAGCGAACTGCAACGACAGGGGAACTTTTCCGAGACGTTCGACAGCCGAGGACAGGTCATCCGCATCTACGATCCGGCCACCACCAGGGTCGCCGGTGGCAGCACAAGGCGAGATCCCTTCACGGGGAATGTCATCCCCGCCGCCCGCTTCGATCGTGTGGCCAGGCAGTTGATCGACTACTGGCCGCGGTCGAACCGCCCCCCTGCAAACATCGCGGGCGCCCAGAACTTCATCGGCAACCGCGCCCGCATGTTCACACGGGACAACGTCACTGCGCGCGTGGACCACGTTTTTCATGACAAGAACCGTTTCTACGTCCGCTTCCTTTTCAACGCCGATCCTTTCTCCTGGACCAGCAACTACCCGAAGAAGGAGGCCGATCCGAGTGCGACCTACCCGAGCCGGTGGCAGACCTCTTACCTGTTTGCCGACACGCACACGTTCACCAACAGTCTGGTCATGGACGCCCGCTATTCCTTCGCCCACCGGATCTACCACAACCGCTCCGCCGGGCTGGGCAGTAAGATCGTCGAACAGATCGGGCTGAAGGGTATTCCGAGCGGCGCGTTTCCGGAGATGAATGCGAGCGGCATAGCCGGACTGGGCGACAGCAGCGAGCGCCAGCAGTTCCCGATCCGGCAACATCAGGTAGTCAACAACTGGACCTACGTGCGTGGCAAGCACCTGATGAAATTCGGGGGCGAATTGCGTAAGAGCATCAACTTCGAGATCAACCGGCCGATTATTTCCGGCGAGTTCGGCTTCTCGACCACCGGCACCGGCCTGCCGGGGGACTCGCGGACAGGTTTCGGTTTCGCCTCCTACCTGCTCGGTTTCGTCAATTCGTTCGCGTTGCGCGACACTGAGCCGCTGGACCGCTATAGCTGGTATCTGGCCGGATACCTTCAGGACGACTGGAAGGTGACCCCGAGCCTTACGTTGAATCTCGGCTTGCGGTGGGAAACCGACACTCCAATCGTGGACAAGAACAACCGGATGAACAGCTTCGACCTGATGGCCATCAACCCGGTTTCCGGGACCCCCGGAGTGGTCCGCTTCGCGGGGGTGAACAACTGGCCCACGGCGCCTTACGAGACGGACTGGAACAGCTTCGGACCGCGTTTCGGCTTTGCCTGGCGGCCGCTTGGCAGTGACCAGTGGGTGGTGCGCGGCGGCTACGGCGTGTTCTTTGAACACCCGTTCGCGCACGGGGCGCCCAGTTCGGCTTCCCTCGGCTTTGAACGCTCAGCAGGCCTGTCGTCTCCGGACAACGGAATCACGCCGGCCCTTTACCTGGCCGAAGGCGTTACCGGCATCAGCTTGACCGCTCCGAAGCGGGATGATTCCTTCGGCGCAGTGGCGATCGGAAAGCGTGCGACCACCGACGTCACTTTCTATGAGCGCAACCGCCGCGCCGGCTACGCGCAGCAGTTCAACTTCGGTATCCAGCGCCAGTTGCCCGGCAACCTGGTCCTGGAGCTTTCCTATCTGGGCAACCTGGGGAGGAAAATGCCGCTTTCCAATATCGGCATTAACCAGGTCCCTCCCGACCAGATGGGGCCCGGGAACGCCCAGGTCCGCCGGCCCTTCCCGCAATTCAACAGTGTGGCGATCGCCTTCCCCACCTTTGGTGTGAACGATTACCACGCCGGCGTGGTCCGGGTGGAGAAGCGGCTGTCGCACGGCCTGAGCCTGCTGGGAACTTACACCTGGGCGAGGAACATCGGCAACATTGACGAATCGGCGGGCGGCGATCTCGGCGACAACCAGATTTATCAGGATTATTACAACCGCAGGCTCGACAAGGGGCCGCTGGCCATCG
The DNA here is from genome assembly GCA_038060875.1 of Acidobacteriota bacterium. GTDB lineage: Bacteria > Acidobacteriota > Terriglobia > Bryobacterales > Bryobacteraceae > JBBTDS01. The sequence continues at coordinate 3,640 of JBBTDS010000672.1, forward strand.
ACATCGTGCATCGGTTCATCTGGAGTTCGGTCTACGACCTGCCGCTGGGCCGGCAACGCCGCTGGCTCGGAGAGGGCACGCTCTCTCACGTCCTCGGAGGCTGGACTGTGGGGGCGATTGCGAGCGCGCAGAGCGGCGGTCCCTTCACCGTGACGATGCAGACGAACACGACCAATGCCTTCTCGGCCGGCGGCTTGCGGGCCAACCTCGTCCGCAACCCAAGCCTGCCGGCCGGGCAACGCACGCTAGAGCGGTGGTTCGACACCGAAGCCTTCGCGGCACCAGCGCCTTACGCCTTCGGCAACGCCGGCCGCGGCATCGTTCGCGCCGACGGCCGCGTGAATTTCGACTTCTCGATCAACAAGAATGTCTACATTCGTGAGGGAAGCTATTTGCAGTTCCGCGGCGAGTTGTTCAACGCCTTCAACCATCCCGACTTCTCGCCGCCAAACCACACCATGGGCGCTTCCGGCTTCGGCACCATTACCAGCGCCACCGATCCGCGCACCATCCAGCTCGGGCTGCGGGTGGTCTTTTGAGGCGCCCGAGGAGGTGAGTCATGAGAATGTCTGCCGCAGTAATCGCAATGCTGGCAATGGCCGGCAATTCTTCCGCCCAGGAATCGCGCGCCACCATCATCGGCCGCGTGGTGGATCCCACCGGCGCCGTCACAGTGGGGGCTAATGTTGAAGCGGTCAACGTGGCCAGCAACACCCGCGCCGTTTC
>JBBTDS010000673.1:0-3149 GCA_038060875.1 Acidobacteriota bacterium
CTGTAGTATAAAAGGGGAATTACCAACGCGCGAATCCCGCGAAACCGAGAGAGGAGAACGGCCTGTGCAAATTAAAGACGTTGTGGTGGGTCTCGCGGCCGGCGTGGGAGTGGACCTCTCCCCGGACGGCAAGACGGCCTATTACGTCGAGTGGTCGATTGGAGTGCTCTCCAAGGTCGACGTAGGGACCGGGATGGTGACGACCGTCCAGACCGGTCTCGCCTATCCCGAGGATGTCGAAGTTGATTGGGGAACCGGGGAGATCTTCGTCTCCGAACGCACCGGCGCCGTGGTCCGCATATGGCCGGGGGAGAAGACTGAGGTCATCGCCGAACCCGGGGGAGCGCCGCAACAGCTCGCGCTCGTGAAGAAGGGCAGCAAACGGTTTCTTTATACGGTCTGTTACGATTCGGGCCGTCTGGTTCGCATCGACGTCGCCAAGAAGACCATCAAGACGATCGCGTCCGGGCTCGGCCACCCCGTCGGCCTCGTCATCGACACGGCCCAGAAATACGCTTACGTGACGGAGCAGGACAAGAACGCGCTCACCCGGATCGAGCTGGCAAATGGCGCCGCCAGCCAGGTTTACGCCGGCCTGGTCTCGCCCTTCTTCCTCGCCTGGGACAAGGATGCCAAGGACATCTTCTGTGTCCAACGCGACCCGGCCAACAGCCTGGTTCGCATCGCTCTTGGTTCCCCCGCAACGCTCAGTGTGGTCGCCGGCGGGCTCGCCTGGCGCCCGTCCGGCGTCGCTCCCAACGCCGACAACAAGCTGATCTACATCTGTGCCGACCGGGAATTGGAGGTCATCTGCTTCAATGGCGGCCCGCCGATCAAGCCCCCCAAGCCCCCGTTCGAGATCTACAGCATCCGGTTCAACTACGACAAGAGCCCCGCCATCAAGCTGAAGGATCATGTTGCCGGCGCCCCAGTGCCTCTTCCCGAATACGTCAAGGGCGTTCGCAACGGGCCGGCTGCTTACGTGGCGGCTACCTTGCCGCACATCAAGGTCGTGCTCAAGAAGCTCTCAGGATACGTCAGTGGGGCCTATGAGATCGGCGCCACAGGCAGCCTGGGCGGCGTGCGGCGCAAGACCGTCACGCCTGTCTTCCAGCCTTCGGGACTCAGCACTCCCATCGACTTCGAGCTCATGTGGCCGCTGCCGGGGACGGTCGGCAAGCCCGACGTCACGCTCGATTGGTACGCCCGGAAGTCTCCCGGCCCTTCCATCCCCGTTCTCGTCGGCTCCGCCAGCCACCGGATCTATCTCGTGCTCGCCAAGCCGACCGAACCGTGGGTAACAGAGACGCCCTGGGTCGATGCGCTGAAGCTGGGCTGCGGTTGGGCCGCCGGCGCCGCGAACCTCGACGCCGCGGCAACCGCCATCACCGAGCGCTACTATAACTCCGGCAAAGTGTCCTACGACACGGTACAGGGGATGACCGTTTACCAGTTCAACAACTATGCGGGCTTTTTCCTCAGTGAGATGATCGAGAGGCTGAACGGCGGCGTCGGCTTGGGCGAGAAAGTCAACTGCACCGATAGCGCCAACACGGTCTCCACCCTCGTCAATCTGCTCGGGTGCGACCTCTGGCAGTCGCGCATGGGATCGAGCTTTTATATGAATCCCATCCTGGCCATCGGCTGCAGTACTTGGGTGCCGCCTTTCTGGGGCGGCTTCGGCTATCACGAGGTCGCTTGGAAGGGCGCGTGTACGGAGAATGACAACCTGTTCGACGGCTGTCTCATGGTCGACGGCGACGCCGATCCAACCACGGCGCCACAGACGCCGCTACTGCCCACGAACATGCTCTTCGGCGACTGCACCACCATGAACTACCGGCTGCGGCTGTGCCCGCCGGGCGCAAGCGCTTGCGGAGCTTGCCAGCCACAGCCCGGCACAAAGAAGCGGAGGCCCCTCAAGTGACGTTGCAGAACGTCATCCGGGAAGGAACCTACCATGAACTCACACTATGATGTCCAGGAATGGGCCGCCGCGACCACACGCGGCCGACAGGTGTTCAACTATGGCTACCGCCTGACCGCCAACGATTTGAAGGGCTGGAAACTGCTCAAAGTGGTGACCCTGCAGGAAGGCCGCGACTTGACGGACAAGGCCTACATCTTCCAAAGCACGAGCGACCCGGAACACGAGATGGTTCGGGTTGGCATCACCGAGCGCAACCATTGGCGGCTCGCCCAGGAAAGCCTGCATCAGCACTTGATGAACTGCATGCGGTCGGATATTCCCAGGGGAACCAAACAACTGGCCCAGGTGGGCGACGTTATCTTCGTCGGACGGGAGCCGCAGACCGATATCGCGGGAGCCATCTCCTTCACCCGGGGAAACGTGTGCGTCGTGGTCAGCAGTGCCGGAGCAAAGAGCGTCGATGTGTCCGGCATCGCCGTCCGCCTCGATCGCGCCCTGAGCGAACCGCCGGCCAAGGCGGAACTGGACAAAGGGCTGGTGCGCGCGCGCACGCCCAAAACGGCGGCCGTGACGGCCAACCGACCTTTCGTACTGATTGAAAAGCTTCCCGAGGCCGCGCGCGGCGGATGGCTGAAGGTCATCGTCCCGGACGGTGAGCTGAGCAGAAAGGGCGACGGGTTGATTTATGTGTCCCCGCAAGGCGGGGAGAAGCGCGTGGACACCTTTGCAGCCCGCCGTTCCTGACCTTTCTTTTGATCGCTTTCGTTGAGCGCCCGGGTCCCGCTTCGCGCGCTCGCGCGAACTCTGCCTCGCCGGCGAGCACAACTGGCCGAGCGGGCAGCCGGAGCTGAGCCGCATTTGACGCTCAGCTTCGGCCCCTGGGACGCCTACTTCGTGGTGCGCAGTAGGATAAGTCTCCCGACTTGTCTAAGCCATGAACAGACAGGCCAGAAGGCCTATCCTACCAACACCGGCTGACACGTCACACTCGAAGCGTGGGAAGTGGTGGCTGATCGGCCCGTTTCCCTATGACGATCACCGGGGGGGCTTCCGCGCCTGGCCGCCGGAGCGTAAGTTCAAGCGCGCGGCGAAATACCGGGGCGCCTTCGGCGACGTGCGCTGGAAAAGGTTCGCGTCGCCAACTCCGACGCCGGCTGGCAATCGCAGGGCGACACCATCTGCCCGCACGGAAGCTGGGGCCTCATTTTCCGCACCGAGC